>NZ_JAMBPS010000027.1:0-102565 GCF_024206515.1 Paraburkholderia sp. CNPSo 3281
ATGGCGGACATCATCATCGCGGCCATGCGCGGCAACGTCAGTGTGCGATTGCGGGTAAAGGCGGTGGGGGTGCGGCGCACGCGCTCGGCGAGCGCCGGATCGAACAGGAAATCGGAGAACTCAGCCAGAAGGCGGGAAGACGCCGGTATTTGAGTTCATATCGTTGATTTATCAGGAAGTTATGGTGTGAAGTTTACAGGTCCCACGGTTCGTTTACAAGCACTTCCGGGGCTTAAGTTGAGAGCATTGGGGCGCGCGGCCCCGGTTTTTAAACAGGCATCAGGCAGGCATCAAACCGTGGCGACCGGAATCTTGCCGATCTTCGCCTGCCATTCGGCGGGGCCGGTCTTGTGAACCGAGGTGCCCGACGAATCGACTGCGACCGTCACCGGCATGTCCTGCACGTCGAACTCGTAGATGGCTTCCATGCCGAGGTCTTCGAACGCGAGGACCTTCGAGCCGCGGATCGCCTTCGACACGAGGTAAGCCGCGCCGCCCACCGCCATCAGGTAAGCCGCCTTGTGCTTCTTGATCGCCTCAATGGCGACCGGGCCGCGCTCAGCCTTGCCGACCATCGAGATGAGGCCCGTTTGCGAGAGCATCAGCTCCGTGAACTTGTCCATGCGCGTGGCCGTGGTGGGACCTGCCGGGCCGACCACTTCGTCGCGTACCGGATCGACCGGGCCGACGTAGTAGATCACGCGGTTCTTGAAGTCCACCGGCAGCTTCTCGCCCTTCGCGAGCATGTCGGCGATGCGCTTGTGCGCGGCGTCGCGGCCCGTGAGCATCTTGCCCGAAAGCAAGAGCGTCTGGCCAGGCTTCCACGAAGCGACTTCTTCCGGCGTGAGCGTGTTGAGGTCGACGCGCTTGCTCGTTTCCGTGTTCGGTTCCCAGTTGACCTTCGGCCATGCGTCGAGCGAGGGCGCTTCGAGCCTGGCCGGCCCCGACCCGTCGAGCACGAAGTGCGCGTGGCGCGTGGCGGCGCAGTTCGGGATCATCGCGACGGGCTTCGAAGCCGCGTGCGTGGCCGTGGCCATGATCTTGACGTCGAGCACGGTGGCGAGACCGCCCAGACCCTGTGCGCCGATGCCGAGCGCGTTGACCTTCTCGTGCAGTTCGACGCGCAGTTCTTCGACCCAGTCCTTCGGACCGCGCTTGATGATCTCCTGGATGTCGATCGACTCCATGAGCGATTCCTTCGCCATCAGCATCGCCTTCTCAGCGGTGCCGCCGATGCCGATGCCGAGCATGCCCGGCGGGCACCAGCCCGCGCCCATCGTCGGCACGGTCTTGAGCACCCAGTCGACGATCGAGTCGGACGGGTTCAGCATCACGAACTTCGACTTGTTCTCCGAGCCGCCGCCTTTGGCTGCAACCTGCACGTCGACCTTGTCGCCCGGCACGATCTCGTAGTGGATCACGGCCGGCGTGTTGTCCTTCGTGTTCTTGCGGCCGCCTTCGGGCGGGCTCACGATCGAGGCGCGCAGCACATTGTCCGGGTTCAGGTAACCGCGGCGCACGCCTTCGTTGATCATGTCGGTCACGCCCATCGTGGCGCCGTCCCAACGCACGTCCATGCCGACCTTCACGAAGATCGTGACGATGCCGGTGTCCTGGCAGATCGGGCGGCGGCCCTCGGCGCACATGCGGCTGTTCGTGAGGATCTGCGCGATTGCGTCTTTCGCGGCCGGGCTCTCTTCGAGTTCGTAGGCGCGGCCGAGCGCCTCGATGTAGTCCTGCGGATGGTAGTAGCTGATGTATTGCAGCGAATCCGCAATGCTCTGGATGAGGTCTTCCTGTTTGATGACGGTCATGGCTAGCTTCTGTGGGGACGGGTGTTTTGAATAATGTCTGCCGTGTGCGCGGTTCAGTCGGACTCGGCGTGCTCGGGAACCGCGCGACGCGCAGCGGCGGGCCCGCCCGGCGCCGGATGGCGGGCGGCGAGCTCCTGATAGTGTTCGGGGTGCGTATGCGTGGTGATGCGGTCGATCCACGCCATTACGAGCGCGGAAGCGAGGAACGCCACGTGGATGATCACCTGCCACATCACCGTATGCGCCGAAGCGGCGTCGGGATTGATGAAGGTCTTGAGCAGGTGGATCGACGAAATGCTGATGAGCGCCATGGCGAGCTTCACCTTGAGCACGCCGGCGTTCACGTGGTCGAGCCATTCGGGCTCGTCGGGATGGCCTTCGAGATTCAGGCGCGAGACGAAGGTCTCGTAGCCGCCCACGATCACCATGATGAGCAGGTTCGAGATCATCACCACGTCGATCAGGCCGAGCACGGCCAGCATGATGCTGGTTTCGTCGAGCGTGGTGGCGTGGCTCACGAGGTGCCAGACCTCCTTGAGGAACAGCACGCAGTACACCGCTTGCGCGACGATCAGGCCCAGATAGAGCGGCACCTGCAGCCAGCGGCTCATGAAGATGATGCTGGGCAGCGGGCGCATGCGGCGACGGGCTTTACCCGGTGCGGCGGCGGAAGGCGGCTGGGGGCGTGCGGCGGACATGGGCAATCACGGTGACGAAATCGGGTGGGGCTGCCAAAGCGGGGCTGCCCAAGTGGGGCTGCCCAAGTGGGGCTGCCCAAGTGGGGCTGCCTGAGCGCACTCGTCTGGTTAGGGCCAGAAGGCGCGCGCGAGGGGCCGGGGCGGGCGCTATTGTACAGCGTCGCACAAAGGGCTCGCCGGGATTCCGGCAGCGCTGCCCGCGCCCCGATACTTTCAACCTCATTACGGAATGGTCACGAGGCCACCGGCGGCAGACGCCTTATCTTGAGGCTCGCGAGCCCGATGCCGGCCACCACGCAGGCGAGCGCAATGCCGTGCGCGGGCGTGGGGCGCTCGCCGAGGAACGCGATGCCGTACACGGCCGCGGCTACCGGCAGCACGGCCGTGAACACGCCGGCGATGCTGCCCGGCACGTGGCGGATGCCCATCATCCAGAGACAGAACGAGAACACGCTCGCCGAAAGCCCGTACCAGAGCGCGAGCCACCAGATGCCCGCAGGGACGCTCGCGAAATCGAACGACAGTGCGCCGGGCAGCCCGATGGGCAGCATCAGCAGAAGCCCGAACAGGTGTGTGTATGCGCAGATGTCGAGCGGCGCCAGCGTTTGGGTGAGACGGCGCGAAAGGATCACATAGAGCGATTCGCAGCACACCGCGCCGAGCACCATCAGGTTGCCGATCAACGAACTGGCGCCGCTGTCGCCACTGCCGCCCACGTGGGCGAGATTAATGACCGCGATGCCCGCAATGGCGAGCACGATGGAAGCGAGCGCGCGCGCGTCGGGGCGCTCGCGCAGGAAGAGCCAGGAGACGAGGGCGACCACGGCGGGGATCGTGCTCGTGATGACGCCGGCCGCGACCGCGCTCGTGCGATGCACGCCGCCGAGCATCAGCAGCGTAAACCCGAATGTCCCAAACAGCGCCTGGAGGAACAGATTGATCCATTCGCCGCGCTTCACCTGTTGCATTTTGGAGCGACGCAGGAGCGGGCCGAGCACCGCGACGGCGATCACGAAGCGCAGCAGCGCGAAGAGTGGAACGGGAATGAAGGCGACGATCGACTTGCCGATGCCGACGTTGCTGCCCACGAGCAGCATCGAGGCAATGAGAAACAGGGAATAGCGATTCAAGCTGGAATCCGGGTGCGCAGTTCAGTTAGCATTCTAAATGTCTGCTTACTTGTGTGCCATGGCGCGCCGCTTGCATTGTCTGCGTGTGCGCGCGTAAGTGGACGGTAAGTTGCTACGCTTAATCTTGCCGGCATGGGTGGTTTGCGAAGATCGCGCACGATCGTGCCTGTATTGCGCGCCCATGCATGCCGGGATGCCACAATGGTGGCTCCCGGCGCAAGCCAATAGCGCCGTGCCCGCAAGCGGGCGGCGGCGCACGGAGACGGCGCGCATGGGCATTGAAGATGCTCATGCGTGTCCACGAGTTTGACGTTTCATCTTCACCAAGGGGTTGTCGATGTCTGCGATTGAATCGGTTCTTCAGGAACGCCGCGTCTTTGCGCCTTCCGAGCAAACGGTGGCTGGCGCCACGGTGTCCGGCATGGACGCATACAAGGCGCTCGTCGCCGAAGCCGAACGCGATTACGAAGGCTTCTGGGCGCGCCTCGCGCGCGAAACCCTGAGTTGGCAAAAGCCCTTCACGAAGGTGCTCGACGAATCGAAGGCGCCGTTCTACACGTGGTTCGAGGACGGCGAACTCAATGCCTCGTACAACAGCCTCGACCGCCACGTCGAAGCGGGCAATGGCGAGCGCGTCGCGATCGTCTTCGAAGCCGACGACGGCACCGTCACGAACGTCACCTACAAAGACCTGCTCGCGCGCGTGTCGCGCTTCGCCAATGCGCTGAAGAAACGCGGCGTGAAGAAGGGCAACCGCGTGGTCATCTACATGCCGATGTCGGTCGAAGGCGTGGTCGCCATGCAGGCTTGCGCGCGCATTGGCGCGACGCACTCGGTCGTGTTCGGCGGCTTTTCGTCGAAGTCGCTCAACGAACGCATGGTCGACGTGGGCGCGGTCGCGCTCATCACCGCCGACGAACAGATGCGCGGCGGCAAGGCGCTGCCGCTGAAGAACATTGCCGACGAAGCGCTCGCCATGGGCGGCTGCGAAGCGGTGCACAGCGTGATCGTCTACAAGCGCACGGGCGGGAAGGTCGCATGGCACGAAGGCCGCGACCAGTGGATGCACGAGCTTTCGGCGGCCGAGAGCGATACGTGCGCGCCGGTGCCGGTGGGCGCGGAGCACCCGCTCTTCATCCTCTACACGTCGGGCTCGACGGGCAAACCGAAGGGCGTGCAGCACAGCACGGGCGGCTACCTGCTGTGGGCCGCGCAAACGATGAAGTGGACCTTCGATCACAAGCCCTCGGACGTGTTCTGGTGCACGGCCGACATCGGCTGGATCACGGGCCACAGCTATATCGCCTATGGCCCGCTCACGATCGGCGCGACCCAGGTCGTGTTCGAAGGCGTGCCCACGTACCCGAACGCCGGCCGCTTCTGGGACATGATCGCCAAACACAAGGTCACGGTGTTCTATACCGCGCCGACGGCGATCCGCTCGCTCATCAAGATGTCCGAAGCCGACGCGAAGGTGCACCCGAAGAGCTACGACCTTTCTTCGCTGCGCATTCTCGGCACGGTCGGCGAGCCGATCAATCCCGAAGCGTGGATGTGGTACTACGAAAACGTGGGCGGCAAGCGCTGCCCGATCGTCGACACCTGGTGGCAGACCGAAACCGGCGGCCACATGATCACGCCGCTGCCGGGCGCGACGCCGCTCGTGCCGGGTTCGTGCACGCTGCCGTTGCCGGGCATCATGGCGGCGATCGTCGACGAAACCGGCCAGGACGTGCCGAACGGGCAGGGTGGCATTCTCGTCGTGAAGCGTCCGTGGCCCGCGATGATCCGCAATGTGTGGGGTAACCCGGATCGCTACAAGTCGGGCTACTTCCCCGAAGAACTGGGCGGCAAGCTGTATCTGGCCGGCGACGGCAGCGTGCGCGACAAGGACACGGGCTACTTCACGATCATGGGCCGTATCGACGACGTGCTGAACGTTTCGGGCCACCGCCTCGGCACGATGGAGATCGAGTCGGCGCTGGTGGCGAACCCGCTCGTGGCCGAAGCCGCCGTGGTGGGCCGACCCGACGACACCACCGGCGAAGCCGTGGTGGCGTTCGTGGTGCTCAAGGCCACGCGGCCGCAGGGCGACGAGGCCGTGAAGCTCGCCAACGATCTGCGCGCCTGGGTGGGCAAGGAGATCGGGCCGATCGCCAAGCCCCGTGACATCCGCTTCGGCGAGAACCTGCCGAAGACGCGCTCGGGCAAGATCATGCGCCGTCTGCTGCGCTCGCTGGCCAAGGGCGAGGCGATCACGCAGGACGTTTCCACGCTGGAAAACCCGGCGATTCTGGACCAGCTCGGCGAATCGCTCTAAACGCCGAGGTTGGCGCGGCGCCTTGGCTGGCGCCGCGCACCGCATCGATCCCCGCATTGCCCCGGATTGCCGGCCATACGCGTTTTTGCTACACAGGCGCATGGCCGCGCCACACACTACCCCGCAGAACAATCTCAATCCATTGCCCGAGCCACCCCCGGTGAGCGAGGCGATGGCGCGCGCGCATCGGCGCTACTGGCGTTTCAATCTCGCGCTGATCGCCGTGCTGATGACGATCGGCTTCCTCGTCTCGTTCGTCGCGCCGCTCTTTGCGCGGCAGCTCGCCGACCTGCGCTTCGCGGGCTTCAGCCTGCCGTTCTACCTCGGCGCACAGGGCGCGATCCTGCTCTACGTGCTGCTCGTCACGATCTACATCGTGCTGATGCAGCGCGCCGACCGCGTGCTGCAAGCCGCGCTCGAAGCCGACGTCGCCATTCGCGAAGCCAGCAAGGCACAGCAACGATGAGGCTTGCGCACCGGCTCATTCGCTCCTACGCGCTGTACACGCTCGGCTTTCTCGCCTTCGTCTACGTGATGTGGCGGATCGAGCTTTCCACCGGCCCCGGCATGTGGATCGGCTATGTGTTCCTGTTCGTGCCGATCGCGGTCTATGCGGTGATCGGGCTGCTTTCGCGCACCTCGGACCTCGTCGAATACTATGTGGCAGGGCGGCGCGTGCCCTCGTTTTTCAACGGCATGGCGACGGCCGCCGACTGGCTTTCCGCCGCGTCGTTCATCGGCCTTGCGGGTTCGCTCTACGCGAGCGGTTACGACGGCCTCGCTTACCTGATGGGCTGGACGGGCGGTTATTGCCTCGTTGCCTTCCTGCTCGCACCGTATGTGCGCAAGCTCGCGCGCTACACGATTCCCGACTTCCTCGGCACGCGCTTCTCGAGCAACCTCGTGCGTGCGCTCGCCGTGCTCGCGACCATCCTCTGCTCGTTCGTCTATCTCGTCGCGCAGATCCAGGGCGTGGGGCTGATCGCCACGCGGTTCATCGGCGTGGATTTCGCCATCGGCATTTTCTGCGGGCTGGCGGGCATCCTCGTCTGTTCGTTCCTCGGCGGCATGCGCGCCGTGACGTGGACGCAGGTCGCGCAATACATCATTCTCATCGCGGCCATCCTGATTCCGGTCTCGCTGATCGCGCACCGCGACGGCCTGGGCTGGCTGCCGCAAATCGAATACGGCAACGTGATGCAGCGCGTGGAAGCACTCGAGCACGACGTGCGCGGCGCGAGTGCCGAAGCCACCGTGCGCGACGCCTACCGCGAGCGCGCGGCGCAATGGCAGACGCGCCTCGACACGCTGCCGCAGTCGTACGTCGCGGAGAAGACGCATCTCGTCGAATCGCTCGCGGACCTGCGCCGCCACAATGGTCCGCTGCGCGATATCGATTCACTGGAGCGCGAGCTCAACGCCTTCCCGCGCGACGTGGACGCCGCGCGCATGGTGTGGACGCACCAGCGCGACGACCTGCTCGAGCGCGCCGCGCCGCCCGTGCCGATGAACGAACCGTTTCCCGCCGCCGACGATGCCGAGCGGCGCATTCATCAACGCAACTTCCTTTCGCTGCTCTTGTGCCTTTCGCTTGGCACGGCGAGCCTGCCGCACATCCTCACGCGCTACAACACGACGACCTCGGTGGCCTCGGCGCGGCGCTCGGTGGGCTGGACGCTCTTTTTCGTCGCGCTCTTCTATTTGACCGTGCCGGTGCTCGCGGTGCTGATCAAGTTCGAGATCCTCACGCATCTGGTTGGGCAACGCTTCGACGATCTGCCACATTGGGTCATGCAGTGGCGGCGCGTCGAGCCGTACCTCATCAGCATTGCGGATGTGAACGGCGACGGCGTCGTGCGCTGGAGCGACATCCAGATGCAGCCCGACATGGTTGTGCTCGCCGCCCCGGAAATTGCGGGGCTGCCGTACGTGATGTCGGGGCTCATCGCCTCGGGTGCGCTCGCGGCCGCGCTCTCGACTGCGGACGGTCTGCTGCTCACGATCTCGAACGTGCTCTCGCACGACGTGTACTACCACATGGTCGATCCGAGCGCGTCGAGCCAGCGGCGCGTGACGATGTCGAAGATCCTGCTGCTCGGCGTGGCGCTGTTCGCCTCGTATGTGGCGTCGCTCAACGCGGGCAATATTCTGTTTCTGGTGGGGGCGGCGTTTTCGCTGGCGGCGTCGAGTCTTTTTCCCGTGCTCGTGCTCGGCGTGTTCTGGAAGCGCACGACGCGATTTGGCGCCGTGGCGGGCATGATTGCGGGGCTGACCGTGTGCGTCTACTACATCGTCTCGACGTACCCGTTCTTCACGCAGCTCACGGGCTTCGCGGGCCCGCGATGGTTCGGCATCGAACCTATCAGCTCGGGCGTGTTCGGTGTGCCCGCGGGCTTTCTCGTGGCGATCGGCGTGAGTCTGCTCGATCGCAAGCCGGACGCGTATACGCTCGCGCTGGTGGACTATATCCGCCACCCGTGAGGGCAGGGACCTGATTGCGGGTGTGCGCTCGAGCACCTAAAAAACGGGCGGGCGAGGAGATACTGAAGTCCTCTCGTTCCCGCGCCGGTCCTCGAAGCAGTACGCGGGAGTTCGACGTCGGGCCACGGCCCGACGTCCTTTTCTGCTGACTGATCTGGTCGATTCGGCGTTCCTTTTAGCGTCGAGTGCTTAACGACTAGCAGCGCTGCGGTTCTCTTTTCGCCCATCAAGTCATCCGTTTTTTGTCCGATAACTAGCGGGAGCGTGCGATGCAGCGCATCCGGCGCATCCGATAGATCGCCTTGGCGGCTACGGTACAATTTCGCGCCGCCGGTCTGGGACTCGCGGTGAATCGAGCCAGAAAAAGGGCGTTTTCTCGGGGAAGTCATTGAAGCGCATTGCACTCAGCCTCATCGTTTTCGGCGCCTTTGCGGCGCCCGCCGCTTTTGCCAAGTGCTGGGGCAACGATGCCTTCCAGAACTGCGTCGACGAATCGGGCAATTCGTACACGGTGCAGCGCTTCGGCAACACGTCTACGGTCAACGGGTATCAGCAGAAGCTGCCGGGCGAGGCCTGGGAGCAGACCGGTGCATCCATCGGCGACACGACGTTTATCACAGGGCAGGCCGCCGACGGGTCGACGTGGACCGAGACGATCACGAACTACGGCAATGGCACGCGAACGATCTCGGGGATGGACGGGAAAGGGCTCGTGTACAACAAGTATTGCACTGTGAGTGGGTGTAATTGAGGGTGCTTGGACGTGGCTCGCGCACGTTATTCCCTCTCGGGCGGACTATTTGACGGGCTTGAAAAACAAAAACCCCGTAAGTCATTGAGCTTACGGGGTTTCGGCGTTCTGTTCTGGCGGAGAGAGGGGGATTCGAACCCCCGATAGGCTATTAACCTATACACGCTTTCCAGGCGTGCGACTTAAACCGCTCATCCATCTCTCCGGCGGGAGGCGAATTATAGCAGACTCCGCGCGCCGGAGGAAAGCGCTCACGCCGCGTCTGGCACGATCTGCGCTTTGCAAAGTCCGCCGCACCCCCTAAGCAACTCAGAAATCGTTCGTTCCCCGCTTGCCGGGCGTTCCGTAACGTTGCCGCACCGGCCTTGCAGCCGCCTCGCAAGGACCGCGTAGCGACAATCACCACACGCAACGGAACGCCCCGCATGAACAACAAAAATGCCTCTCTCACACGCCGCCCGCTAACCGCCGCTCTCGCGCTCGCCTTCGCCGCATCGGGCGCCACCATTGCCACGAGCGCCCACGCACAAAGCAGCGTCACGCTGTACGGCATCGTCGATGCCGGCCTGGCCTACGTGCACAACGCCCAGGGCGCGAACGGCCTGAACCAGTCCACGCTCGTCAAGCTGAGCAGCGGCAATCTCTCGGGCAGCCGCTGGGGCTTGCGCGGCACCGAGGATCTCGGCAACGGACTTGCCGCCATCTTCCAGCTCGAAAACGGCCTCAACGTAGGCACCGGCGCGCTCGGGCAGGGCAGCCGCGAATTCGGGCGCAAGGCGATCGTCGGTCTCGCCAGTACGACGTGGGGTACGCTCACGCTCGGCCGCCAGTACGATCCGCTCGTCGATCTCGTGCAGCCGCTCACCGCCGACGGTCCGTTCGGCGGCGTATTCGGCACGCCCGGCGACCTCGACAACTACGACAACAGCCTGCGCGTAAGCAACTCGGTCAAGTACGCGAGCCCGCTCGTCGCAGGCCTGCAGTTCGAGGCGCTGTACGGCTTCGGCGGCGTGGCCGGCGCGGCCGGCAGCGGCCAGACGTACAGCCTCGGCGCCGCCTACTCGAACGGGCCGCTCTCGCTCGCGGCCGGCTATTTCTTCGCCAACGGTGGCAGCACGCTCACTTCCGGCGTGCGCACCTGGACGAGCAGCTCGGATAGTCTCTTCAACACGGTCATCAATCAGGGCTTCGCAAGCGCGAGCTCCATCCAGATCGTGCGCGCCGGTGGCAGCTATACGGTGGGTGCATTGAGCTTCGGGCTGGCCTACTCGAACACGCAATACGCAAACGATGCGTACTCAACCTTCCACCAAACCGCAAAATTCAACAGCGGCTCGGCGTTCCTGAACTACCAGATCACACCGGCGCTGCGCGCGGGCGCGGGCTACAACTACACATCGCTCACGGGGCCGTCGTCCGCACACTACAACCAGGTGAACCTCGGCAGCGATTACTCGCTCTCCAAACGCACCGATCTCTACGCGCTCGCCGGCTACCAGAAGGCGAGTGGCCACACGCTCGACGCGCAGGGTACGAGTGTCGTTGCGCAGGCATCGATCGGCGACTTCGGTGTGAGTTCGGGTGCCGACAATCAGGCGCTCGTCGTAGTGGGGATCCGTCACAAGTTCTGACGCCAGCACGGACCTATGCGGCGAGCGTCGGCAGCCGTGCGGGGGATCGCCGATAATGCTTCGTCGATCGCCCGAGGAGAATCTGCTTGAAGGTCAGCGAAGCCGTCACCAGCCGCAAGTCCGTGCGTCAGTTTCTGCCCGATCCGGTGGACCCCGTCGTCATTCGCCGCGTGCTCGATACCGCTGCGCGCGCGCCCTCGGGCGGCAATCTGCAGCCATGGCATGTTCATATCGTGGGCGGCGAATCGCTTACGAAGCTCAGGTCGATCATGGCCAATCGTATTGCGCAGGCGCCCGCGGGCGAGCAGATGGAGTACGACGTGTATCCGCGCGAACTGGGTTCGCCGTATCGCGAGCGTCGTTATCAGGTGGGCGAGGATCTTTACCGCAGCATCGACGTCGCGCGCGAGGACCGGCCAGGCAGGCTACAGCAATTCGCGCGCAACTACGCGTTTTTCGACGCGCCGCTCGCACTCTTTTGCAGCGTGGATCGTCAGATGGGGCCGCCGCAATGGGCCGACCTTGGCATGTTCCTGCAGACGGTGATGCTGCTCCTGCGCGAAGCCGGCCTGCATAGCTGCGCGCAGGAATGCTGGGCGCGCTACGCGCAGAGCGTTGGCGAGTTTCTCGCCTTGCCGCGCGAACGCATGGTGTTCTGCGGCATGGCGATCGGTCACGAAGACCCGGACGCGCCCATCAACCAGTGGCGCTCGGCTCGCGTACCGCTCGACGAATTCGTTCAGTTCGACGGCATTTGAAACTTAAGCGCAGCCCACGCCAGCATTTACATATCGCTTACAGTGCGGCGCGAATGCGCGCGGCCAGCGCTTCGAGTTGCGCCATGTCGGCCATGTCACGCGCATGCGGGCGCAGTTCTTCGCCCGCGCGGCGCGGAATCAGGTGAAAGTGCACGTGCGGTACGGTCTGCCCGGCGGCGGCACCGTTGAACTGCGCGATCAACAGGCCTTCGGGCGCAAGCACCTTGCGCATCGCAACCGCCATCTTCTGCACCGTCGCCATCGCGGCGGCGCCGGCTTCCAGCGAAAGGTCGTAGATGAACTCGGCGCCTTCCTTCGGCAGCACGAGCAGGTGGCCTTCGGATTGCGGCATGACGTCCATGATCGCGAGCGTCGCGTCGTCCTCGTACACCTTGATGCAGGGTGCTTCGCCGCGCAGGATGCGCGCGAAGATGTTTTTGTCGTCGTAGGCCATGGTCAGTCTCTCCAGTTCGGGCGCGCCGTTTGCTCGCGCCGGGGCGATGGGTTTGGGTCGAGTTTGCGATTGTGGCCCGCCCCATATGGCCTGTGCGTGTTCCTGCACGTTTTTTGAAGTAGGTGCATCATAGAGTTTCTCGCAGCGCGCGCGACGACGAATGTCTTGAAAGCAACCTCTTGAATGGCATCGGAGCAAGGTACCAAGGACCCGACTCCAGCCGCATGGAGCACGTATGGCAACGACTGATCTCGAAGCAGCTCAACCCGTTCGTGAGGCCACCGTTTCGGGGGCCTGGCGGTTTACAGCCCAGCTATTGGCGCGCGCTGACGTGAAGTTCAACGGCACCCGGCCGTGGGACATGCGCATCCACGATCCGCAGGTGCCTGAGCGCGTGCTGGCGCTAGGCAACCTGGGCCTCGGCGAGGCCTACATGGACGGCCAGTGGGACTGCGAGCAGCTCGACGAATTCTTCGCACATGTGTTGCGCGCGCATCTAGATGACCAGATCGATCCCTCCCGTCTCGTCTTCCACGCGCTCAAGGCGCGCCTCATGAATCGCCAGACCGTGCGCCGGGCATGGAAGGTGGGCCAGCAGCACTACGATATCGGCAACGAATTCTACGAGGCGATGCTCGACAGGAACATGGCCTATACCTGCGGCTACTGGTCGGGCGGCGCGAAGACGCTCGACGAGGCGCAGGATGCCAAGCTCGATCTCATCTGCCGCAAGCTGGGCCTGAAGCCCGGCATGCGTCTGCTCGACATCGGGTGCGGGTGGGGTAGCCTCATGAAGTTCGCGGCCGAACACTATGGCGTGTCGTGCGTGGGCGTGACGATCTCGAAGGAGCAGGCCGCGCTCGGCGCTGAGCGCTGCAAGGATCTGCCGGTTGAATTCCGCCTGCAGGACTATCGGCTGCTCGACGAGAAGTTCGACCGCATTGCGAGCGTGGGCATGTTCGAGCACGTGGGCCCGAAGAACTATCGCACCTATATGGAAGTTGCGCAGCGCTGTCTTGTTGACGACGGGCTGTTCGTACTGCATACGATCGGAAAGAACCGCCGCGACACCACGCCCGATCCGTGGGTCGACAAATACATCTTCCCGAACGGCGAGTTGCCGACCATTGGCCAGATCGCCGACGCTTCGGGCGGTCTCTTCGTGACCGAAGACCTGCATAACTTCGGCGCCGACTACGACCGCACGCTCATGGCGTGGCACGCGAATTTCGAGGCCGCGTGGCCGCGTTTCAAGGCGCAGATGGGCGAGCGGTTCTACCGCATGTGGCGTTACTACCTGCTTTCGTGTGCCGGGGCGTTCCGTGCGCGCGACATTCAGCTGTGGCAGTGGGTGTTTTCGAAGAACGGTTTGCCGGGCGGTTATCAGCGTCCTGCCTGATCTTCCCGTCGCCTCACCCATGCGGCCGCGTTTCGCGAATGGCGAACGCGGCCGTTTTCGTTGCAGATCAACGAATCAGTGCCGAGACCGTTGCGATGCCAAGGATCGTCATGACGACCGAGGCGCACACGTGAATGGCAATCTCGCCCGCAGCCCAGCCGAAACGTCCGTGCTGCAGATGCGACACGACTTCGGCTGAGAAGGTCGAGAACGTGGAGAGGCCGCCCATGAGGCCGGTAATGACGAAGAGGCGCCACTCGGCGGAGAGCTGGGGCATGCGCCCGAAGTATGCGACCGCAACGCCGATCACATAGCCCGCGATGATGTTCGACGCAAGCGTGCCGAGCGGCAGCTCAGGGTAGAGGGCATTCAGGCGTATCCCGAGCACCCAGCGCAGCAGCGAACCGAGCGCGCCGCCAATGCCGACGGCGAAGATGGACAAATACATGGTCTGGAGTGGTTGAGGGCGCAATATGAGCCGGCGCGCCATGTCGCCGGCTCTGTCTTTCTACCGTTTTCGAGCACGGAGTGTAGCACCGGCCGTGACCGGCGGTTTCACGCCACGGCGGCTTGCCCTCAGACCACGTGCTGCCCGGGTTCTGCCGCGAACCCGCGCCGGGCGGCGTGTCAGACGATGCCGCCGTTCGCGCGCAGCACCTGGCCGTTGACCCAGCCGCCGTCCGGGCCCGCGAGGAATGACACGACACCCGCAATGTCGTCGGGTTGCCCGAGGCGCTGCAGCGGCGGCATGTTCGCGAAATGCTGGACCTGCTCTTCGCTTTTGCCGCTGAGGAACAGTTCTGTCGCCACCGGCCCTGGCGCAACCGCGTTCACGCAGATGGAGCGTCCGCGCAACTCGCGTGCGAACACGCGCGTGATCGTCTCCACGGCCGCCTTGCTTGCCGTATAGAGCGCGTAGCCGGGCAGATTCATCGCGAGCACGGAGGTGGAAAAGTTGATCACGCGGCCACCGTCCGCGAGCTTCGTCGCCGCTTCGCGCAGCGTGTTGAGCGTGCCGCGCACGTTGATGTCGAAGGTTTCGTCGTAGATCGCGTCGGTCGAATCGGCCACCGTGACCGTCTTCATGATGCCCGCGTTGTTCACGAGCAGCGTGGGTTGGCCCAGCGCTTCGGCGGTGGTCTCGAAGAGGCGGCGCACGTCCCCGGCCTTCGCGATGTTCGCTTGCACGGCGACGGCGCGCCCGCCGCCCGCCGCGATCTTCGCGACGAGCGCCTCGGCTTCGGCGCTGCGCGATGCATAGTTGATGACGACGGCGCAACCGTCGCGTGTGAGACGTTCGGCAATGGCGGCGCCGATGCCGCGCGAGGCGCCCGTGACGATGGCGACGCCGCACGAGTTCGTGGATGCGTTCATGATCGGAGTCCTTCTCGTGAGTGGTGAGAACGGGCTCGATCATGGACGAAACCATGGCGGCGATCGTTGTGTGCCGCCGGATTTCATCATTCCATTTCGATTAACAATGCTGCATTGCGGCGCTCAGTAGGCGATGCAGACGGATTTCGTCTCCGTGTACGCGTCGATGATCGCCCGGCCGTGCTCGCGGCCGATGCCCGAGGCCTTGAAGCCGCCGAAGGGGAGTGCCGGATCGACCATGTTGTGCGTGTTCACCCATACGGTGCCCGCCTGCACGCCGTCTACTACGCGCAGCGCGCGGTCGAGCTGGTTGGTCCAGACGCTCGCGCCCAGACCGTACTCCGAAGCATTCGCCGCCGCGACGGCCTCCTCGACATCGTCATACGGCATGGCGACGAGCACCGGCCCGAACACCTCTTCGCGTACGACGGTAAGCGGCTTGTTGGCCGCGTTCGAAATCACCGTTGGCTCGATGAAGAAGCCGGGTCGATTGCCGTCGCCGCCGCCCGCCACGATCTCGCCGCCTTCGGCGCGTCCCTGCGCGATCATGCCGGCGACCTTGGCGCGATGACGCGCCGAAACGAGCGGGCCCATTTGCGTGGCCGCATCGAAACCCGAACCGAGCACGGTTGCGCGCGCAACGTGTGCGATGCCGTCGACGATCTCATCAAAACGCGCTCGCGGCAGATACAGGCGCGAGCCTGCCGTACAGACCTGGCCGTGATTGAAGAAGATCGCGCCGGCCGCGCCTTCGATCGCACGCTGCGGATCGCAGTCGTCGAGCACGATCACGGGGCTCTTGCCGCCCAGCTCCAGCGACACGCGCTTGAGGTCGCTCGCGCATTGCTTGCCGATGATGCGGCCCACTTCGGTCGACCCCGTGAAGGTGACTTTGTCCACCTGCGCATGGCGAACGAGCGCCGCGCCCGCCGTTTCGCCCTGGCCCGTGACGACATTGAACACGCCCGGTGGAAAGCCGGCTTCGTGCGCGAGTTCGGCAAGGCGTATGGCGGTGAGCGGCGTTTCCTCGGCGGGCTTGAGCACCACGGTGCAGCCGCAGGCGAGCGCGGGCGCAATTTTCCAGACCGCCATCAGCAGCGGAAAATTCCACGGCACGATCGCGGCGACCACGCCCGCGGGCACGCGCCGCGTGGAGGCGTTGTAGCGCACGCCGGGTGGGAACGCGAGCGAGAGATCTACGGTGCTGCCCTCGATCTTGGTGGCCCAGCCGGCCATATAGCGCAGCCATTGCACGCTGCCGCCCACTTCGAGCATCTTGGAGAAGCCTAGCAGCTTGCCCTGGTTGAGCGTTTCGAGCGCGGCGAGTTCGTCGCCGTGCTGCTCGACGAGGTCGGCGAGTTTGAGCAGCAGGCGCTCGCGCGCGGCGGGCGGCATGCACCGCCACGTGTCGGCTTCGAAAGCGCGGCGCGCGGCGGTGACGGCGGCGTCGATGTCGGCGTCGCTGGCGTCGGGCACCTGGGCGATCTCCGCGCCCGTGGCGGGATTGAATACGGCAAACGTGCGGCCGTTGCCGCTTTCGCAAAAACGGCCGTCGACGAACATCTGTGTGCGGATCGTGTGCGTGAAGTCATGGCGGTCCATACGGTCTCCTGATTTAAGTAGCAATGCGAACGTTTCTTCGGTGATTGTTTCAGCGTAAGTCGATTGTGCTGCCCGCAGCGAGTGCGGCTGAAGCAGCGTAGGGCGCGTGCGTAGGGAATCGGCGTGGCGTCGCGAATGCGTATGCACATGCAAGATTGAGCGCGCCGCCAACGAGGAACAGCGCGTAAAAGCCTTGTCCAAAGCCCCATGACGTGGTGGCGAGCGCCGCGCCTGCAAGCATGCCTGCGTGATGCGCGAGGCCGGGGCAGCCGGCACCCGACGCGCGAGACGCTCGGCCGCCGCGCATGAGCGTGGGGAGCGTCAGGTAATCGAGCACGGCGAATGCGGGGGCAGCGAGCGCAGCCCACGGCGCGAGACAATCGAACGTGAGCGAGGCGAGCAGCGAGCCGCGCAATACGAAGAGCACGAGCAGCGCGCGCCGGTAATCGACGCGATCGGCGAGCCAGCCTGCGAGACTCACCACGGCGAGCGACGTCACTACCTGCGTCACGGATATCGGAGCGCCACCGCAGAGCGCAAAAAACTGGAAGCGCGCGAGCACGCCGCTCGATAGGCCCGCAAGCAGCGCGGGTGCGGTGAGCAGTATGCCGTTGTGCCACACTGGCGCCGTTGCGTGCGTATGCATCGATCGTGCCGCGCCATCACGCGCGCACCGCAAGTGCGCACACGCAGCGGCGATCAGGGCGATGCCGCCCAGGATGAGCGGCGTCTGCGCGAGCGTTGCACCTGCGCGCGCGCCGGCGCTCATTGCCGCGATCGTGAGGACGAGTGCGCTCGCGATCGGCACGGTGGCACGCGTCGCGATGCAGCGAGCAAGCGTGCCTGGGATCAGCGCCATCGCAAGCAAGGCAAGCGCGCTCGCGGCGAATGCGGCAAACGGCGCGCCGGCCTGCATCGCCGCGATCATGACGCCTCCAGCAAGCGCGCTCGCGCCGCCTGTGATCGACGCCCAGACACACAGCGGACGTCCCGCGTGCATCACAGCAAGGCGGCGCTCGCGCGGCATCATCGCGTGCTCACTGCTTGCTGCGGCAGCACGATTTTGCTTCGGGCGCATTTGCATCGTCCTGCACGCTATGCGGATCGCGCCCGCCCGGCAGGTCCATCGCGGGATTGCCATAGAAGAAGTTGTTGGGCTTGAGCATGAAGCCCGCATACTCCACCGGCATCACGGGGAAATCCTCGGGCTTGCACACGTGCGTGTGGCCGAAGCTGTGCCACAGCACGATGTCCTCGTTCTCCACGTTGCGGTTCGCCTCGATATAGCGCGGCAGGCCGTCGCCGCCCGCGTGCTGGTTCGGATAGTCGCCGCTCGCGTAGCGCTGCGTCGCGTCGTACGGCGTGACCCACACGTGGCGTGTGGCAAAGCCGCCGCGCTGGCGCACTTTCGAGTTGGGATCGGCGAGCATGAGCGGCGAGTCGTTGATGATGAGCTTGTAGCCCGGATTCGCACCCACGCGGTTTTTCACGTTCGGGTTCACGACTTTCCAGAAACGCCCGGTTTGACCGTTGGCGTTACGCGCCGCTTCCTGCTCGGTCTTGAGCACGCGCTTGCTCGTATCGAATACGTTGCCGTACGGATTCTCGGCACCCATCGCGCGCGGCGTGAATTCATGCTCGGTGACGGAGTTCTTCTCGCCATCCACCATCATGTGCAGGCGCGCGTTGAAGAAGTGCTGATGCGTCGGGCCGCCCAGGTTTTCGGTGACCATGCCGCCCCACGGATACGTGTCGCCGTCCGCCACCGCCGAGGTCTGGATGATGCCCGTGAGCTTGCATTCGAGCTGGATCGTGCCGTCCTGATAGAAGTACCAGTAAAAGCCGTAGTCGTAATTGCCCACCGTCGCGAAGAACGAGATCACGAGCCGGCGCGAGCGGCGCATCTCGAACACGCCGGTGCGGAACTCGTAGTGTTTCCAGAGCGTGCCGTAATCTTCTTCGTGCAGGCACACCGCATTCTTCATCGTGAAGCCGTTGCCGAAGTCGTCGGCGGACGGAATGTCGAAATAGCGGATCGTGCCGAGGCAATCGCAGCCGAGTTCGAGCTGGTTCGCGAGCTTGCCGAGTCCGTATTCGCCCGCATCGAATGCGCTTTTCCAGTAGTGGTTCGTCGTGGGGTCCGAGTAGGGCACGCACATCTCGGTCACGCTCGCGCGGTAGACGATCGGGCGCGGCGCGCTCTTGCCGTCGTCCCACGTGATCTGGTGCAGCACGAGCCCTTCGCGCGGCGTGAAGCCCACGCGGAATTTCCAGTTCTGCCAACTAACCTGCCAGCCGTCTATCGTGAAGCTCGGGCCTTCGGGCTGGCTGATGGAGAGCGGCTTGACGGTGGCGCGAGGCGCGCCGAGGCTCGGCGTGTCGTAGTTATGCTTTGCGCGCGGAATGGGGATGATGCGGCCGTCGTCGATCAGCTCGATCACCTTGTGCGCGAGCAGGTCCACCACGGCGACGACGCCTTCGATGGGGTGCGCGTAACCATTGTCGGTCAGGGACTCGCGGTAGTAGCTCACGCAGCGCACGAGGCGGCGACCATTCTCGTTCGGGCGGTCGAATGCGCCCGCGGAGAACGGGTCGACCTGCACGCGCTCGAGTTCGTCTTCGGTAAGGCCGCGCTTTTTCACGGCCTTGCGCCATGTGGCGTCTTCCTTGACGATGCGCTCCGCATTCATGAAGTCTTCGATCATCACGGGCGGTTGGCCATAGGGCGCGCTTTGCAAGGCGAGCGCCTTGCGCGATTCCACTTTCTTCTCGCGCAGGTCCACGACGAATTCGAGCGTCTGGATGCGGGTGCGATCGATTGCGATGACGAAGGCGCGGCGCGAGTAGTAATCGCCATGCTTGTACGCGAGCACTTCCGCCTTGGGCGGCTCGCGCAATTCGGTGACAGGAAAGCGCCCATATTCATCGAGTTGCTCCGCGGCTTTCACGATGTCACAGGCAAGCTGCATTTCGGCGAGGCTCAACGGGTCGAGCGGATGCGCATTCGGATTCGTGTTCATAAGCATTTCGTAAGGATGACGTTGGGCGCAACAGGGCATGGGACGGTTTGAAGAATCCGCATTCGTCTCACGCGATGTCGATGGGTCAATCGTAGAAACGCCGTATTTTTTTCGCGCTTGCAAAACGCGCCAAAGGGGCGATAGAGTGCGCCAGAGACGATCGATGATTAAAACGTCGGCACATACAGGCCCTAATGGAGAGAGACATGAAAAGAGTGCCTGTCAATAGCGGTTTCCCAATGATTCGCGGTGCCGTGATGGGTCCCATCGTGCGTGCACTCGACGCTGCTGGTGCGGACTGCGATGCATTGCTGGCCGAGTTCGGTCTGAGTCGCCGGCAGCTTTCCAACCCCTATGAAATCGTGGCGCTGGGGCGTTACGTGGGCGCGTTCGAACGCGCGGCGCAGATGCTCGACGAACCCTTTCTCGGCCTGCGTTTAGGCACCGAATTGCAGCTCACGGAACTGGGGCCGGCTGGCCTCGTGTTCATGTCGTCGCCCACGCTCGGTGCCGCAATCCGCAAGTTCACCGATACGCTCGGCTCGTGGCAAAGCGCGACGGCCGTCGATCTCGTGAGCGACAACGCATGGCCGATGTGGAGCTATCGCATCGCGCATGCGCAGATCTGGCCGCGCCGCCAGGACGCCGAGTACAGCGTATCCGCCATGTGCCACATGATTCGCCAGGTGCGGGGCGCGGCGTGGACGCCGTGTGAGATTCATTTCGAGCACGCGGCACCCGAGGACCTCAAGCCCTATTTGCGCCTCTTTCGCGTGCCGGTGCGCTTCCAGCAGCCGGCAAACGGCGTGGTCATGCATCCGCACGATCTCGACACGCCGCTCAAGAGTGCCGACGTGCAGATGGCGCGCATGATGGAGCGCCACGCCACCGACCTTATTTCGCGCGACACGATCCCGCATACCCTCGTGGACCAGGTGCGCGATCTCGTCACGCGCCGGCTCGCGCGCGAGAAGCTCGTGGTCGGCGATATCGCCAAGGACCTCGGGCTTTCGGACCGCTCCTTGCAGCGGCATCTCGCCGATGCCGGGACCTCCGTGCGCCAGATCATTCGCGAAGAGCGCGAGCGCAGCGTGGCGGTGCTGCGCGAGCAGGAGGGCATGACCAATGCGGCCGTGGCCCGCGCAGTGGGTTATGCCGACGCCACCGTGCTATGGCGTGCGACGCGCAACTGGGGCCGAGCAGGCGCCAAGCGAACCCGTTAGCGCGCAAATCGTGAAAGCGAATTGATGGCTTCCCGTAAGTTTGTAGGCTGAATGAAGTACGAATGCCCAATCCACGGCATTAATCAGGATGCCGAAGGTAATATCGACCGCTTCAAGCCGGGTAAGTGAAAACCCGCTCCAGCTCTGGCGCACTTTATCGAGTAATTGGCGCGTTGCGCCAAGCCGGCGGGTTTATTAGCTGCCTACCATGCGCTCAATCCGAATCGGGATATTTGATTCGTCGAGCGCCAGAGGCACGCGGTCCTTCATCGTGTCGTATGGCGAACCCAGAACAGACACCGGCAGAGGCAACGATGAACGAACCGTATTCTCCCGCTCACCTCGTTGGAGACAACGTGGCAGTGGACTCACATCGCGGCCTGCTCGGGCTTTGGCAGATCGTCTTTCTCGTCATTTCCGCAGCGGCGCCGCTCACCGGCATGCTGGGCGCGGTGCCGCCCGCCATCAGCCTTGGCAACGGCGCGGGCATTCCTGGCGCATTCGTGATCGCGGGCGTGGTGCTGCTCGTGTTCAGCGTGGGCTTCGCTTCGATGAGCCGCCACATCGTGCGCGCCGGCGCGTTCTACGCATATATCACGGCGGGGTTCGGCCGCCCCGTTGGCATGGCCGGCGCACTCGTCGCGCTGCTCTCGTACACGAGCATCCAGATCGCGCTGTACGGCCTGTTCGGCTTCTTCTGCACGGTGGTGCTCGGGCCATTGCTGCATGGTTCGCTGCCGTGGTACGTGTATTCATTCGCGTGCCTCGTGGTCGTGCAGTTCACCGGCATTCGCGGCATCGACTTGAACAGCCGCCTGCTCGGTGTGCTCATGTGCCTTGAACTCGGCATCCTGCTGCTGCTGAGCCTCGCGATCGTGATTCATCATGGCGGTCCGGATGGCTTCACGCTCGCGCCGTTTTCGCCGCGTCACGTCTTCAGCGGCCACCTCGGCATCGCGGTGATGTTCGCGCTCGCGTCGTTCATCGGCTTCGAGGCAACGGCGATCTACGGCAAGGAGTGCCGCGACCCGAAGGTCACGGTGCCGCGCGCCACTTATGTCTCCGTTACGCTGATTCTCGTGTTCTTTGCGTTCGTCACGTGGGCCATTGTTTGTGCCTATGGCATCGGCAACGTCGCGGACGTCGCGACGAAGCAGCCGGGCGACTTCTGGTTCATCCAGTCGACGAAGTACCTGGGCGGCGCGATGACCACGACGATGAGCTTCCTGCTGCTTTCCAGCATCTTCGCGAGCCTGCTGTCGTTCCACAACACGATCGTGCGTTACATCCACGCGCTCTCGGGTGAGGGGATTCTTCCCGCAGTGCTCGACCGCCTGCATCCGAAGTACGGATCGCCGTATCTCGCGAGCTATCTGCAGACGCTTTCGGTCGCTGTGCCGGTGGGCCTTTTCGTAGTCGCGGGCAGCGATCCGTTCAATATCGTGTTCAGTTGGGGCTCGGCGCTCGGCACCATCGGCATCGTCATGTTGCAGGCGGTCACGAGTTTCTCGGTGGCGGCGTTTTTCCGTGCCACGAAGAAGGATACGCGCGTCTGGCACGCGTTCCTCGCGCCGGTGCTCGGTGGCTGCGGTCTGCTCTCCATCGGCATCGTGCTGATCGGCAATCTCGACGCGCTCGCCGGCTCCAATAGCCCCGTTGTGCGCGCGTTCCCGTGGGTCGTGCTCGCGGTGGCGCTGATCGGCGTGATGATCGCCTTCGTGCTCAAGCGTTCGCGGCCGGACATCTACGCGCGCTTCGGCCAATAGGAAACGCCCGGGACGCGCTTCGCGCGAAGCCCCCGATTCACGCAGTTCCTGACGAGTGTGGCGCGATCTCCGGCGCCGCGCTCCGGCCGCGCACGTGCATGCAGCGCAGGGGCCCACCTCTTTTCGAACAGACAACGACATGGCAAATATCGTCAAGCGCACGGCGCTGGCGCTGGCTTCGTGCGCCCTCGCGATTAGCGCACACGCGCAATCTTCAGTCACGCTCTACGGCACGGTGGACGCGGGCCTCATTTATTCGACCAACCAGCAGACCACGCACGCAGACGGCAGCACGAGCGGCCACGCGAACTGGCAGCTGGGCGGCGGCAACCTCGTGCCGTCGCGCTGGGGCCTCACGGGCAGCGAAGACATTGGCGGCGGCACGAGCGTCAACTTCACGCTCGAAAACAGCTTCTTCTCGCAGAACGGCGCGCTATTGCAGGGCGGTACGCTCTTCAATCGCAACGCCTGGGTGGGCGTTGCGAACAGCCGCTACGGCACGCTCACGCTGGGCCGCCAGTACGATCCGTTTTCCGACGATCTGGGCGCTTATGTGTCGAGCAACAACTGGGCGACGCTCTATGGCTCGCACTTGGGCGACGTGGACAATCTCAACGAAGCGTTCAACTTCAATAACTCGATCAAATACATGAGTCCCAGTTTCGGCGGCTTCACGCTAGGCGGCCTGTTCAGTTTTGGCGGCGTGGCGGGGAACTTCTCGCAGAACCGCGGCTGGTCGGTGGCTGCGAATTACGCCAACGGGCCGCTTTCGCTTTCTGCCGGTTACCTCGAGTTGCGCAATCCGCTGCAGGCAGCGCTGGGCGGAGAAGCCGGCTATATCGGTGACTTCAGTTGCAGCAATCCGAGTGCATCGTACTGCGAACTTCAGAATGCCCAGCGCGTGAGTATTTTCGGCGCGGGCGGCTCGTACGCGTTCGACAAGGTCAGCGTGGCGCTCAGCTATACGCATACGCGTCTCTCGCAGAGTCTCTATTTCGCGGATGCGGCGCGGCCGCAGGGCGCGGACGTCTCGTTCGATATTGCCGAGCTGAATACGTCGTGGCAATACTCGCCCGCGCTGCAGTTCGGCTTCGCCTATATCTTCAACGACGCGCATCCGGACGGCGGCTCGTCCACGCGGCTTCACCAGATCAATCTGGGCGCGGTGTACAGCCTCTCCAAGCGCACGGCGGTTTATGCGGTGGCGATCGGCCAGAAGTCGTCGGGGGCCGGTCTTGGGATCGATGCCGCGAGCGGGGCGACGCAGAACCTGGCGCAGATCCCGAACCTCGTGAATTCGAACACCGACAAGCAGCTTGCCGTGATCGCGGGCATTCGCCATAACTTTTGAGCGAAAAGCCGCGGCGCAGCATGATGCGCCGCGGCAACCCGCAGCGCGT
The DNA here is from genome assembly GCF_024206515.1 of Paraburkholderia sp. CNPSo 3281. Taxonomy (NCBI): domain Bacteria; kingdom Pseudomonadati; phylum Pseudomonadota; class Betaproteobacteria; order Burkholderiales; family Burkholderiaceae; genus Paraburkholderia; species Paraburkholderia sp. CNPSo 3281. Next base: position 23,822 of record NZ_JAMBPS010000027.1, read on the forward strand.
ACACGCTTCGCGCGACGCCCGCGCCGTTCGGCAGTAGAATGTTCGGGTCCGCTTTTCGTGTGAGCCCGCGCATGAAAGTTGCCTTGTTCGTCCCTTGCTTCATCGACGCGTTCTACCCCGAAGTCGCAATCGCCACACTGGAACTGCTGGAGCGGTTCGGCTGCGAGGTCGACTATCCGCTCGAACAAACCTGCTGCGGCCAGCCCATGGCCAACAGCGGCGCGCAGGCCGAGGCAGCCGGCGCGGAGCGGGTGTTTGCGCGCGCCTTCGCGGGCTACGACTATATCGTCGGGCCTTCGGCGAGCTGCGTGAATCACGTGCGCGACCACTTCACCGCGATCGAGCAGACCGACGCCGTGCGCAAGGTGCGCGAGAGCACCTATGAGCTCGTCGAGTTCCTGCATGACGTGCTGGGCGCGCGCGAATTCCCCTGGGCCGAATTTCCGTGGCGCGTGGGTTTGCACAATAGCTGCAGCGCGCTGCGCCATTTGCAGGAAGCTTCCGTTTCGGAAATCGCGGGTCCGACATTCTCGAAGCCGCTCGCACTGCTCGAACATGTGAAGGGCATCGAGTTCGTGAAGCCGGCGCGTCCCGACGAATGCTGCGGCTTCGGCGGCACGTTCGCCGTGACCGAAGAAGCGGTGTCGGTGCGCATGGGACAGGACAAGGTGGTCGATCACGTGAGCGCGGGCGCACAATACATCGTTTCTGCCGACATGTCCTGCCTCATGCACCAGCAGGGCTGCGCCGAGCGCATGAGCGCGGACATCCGCTTCATCCATATTGCCCAGGTGCTCAACGGAGCGCGCGAATGAAGCGAGTCGAACACGCGAAGCTCGCTGGCACGTTTCTCTCTCGGCCGGAGCACGTCGCCTTCCACGACAAGCGTCTGTGGGACTTGCGCTCGAAGCGCGACGCCCAGGCGCACGCCATTCCCGAATGGGAAATGCTGCGCACGCTCGCCTCGCAAATCAAGGCGCATACACTTTCGCATCTCGCCGACTACCTCGACCATTTCACGCGCACGGCGCAAGCCAATGGCGTGCAGGTCCATTTCGCGGATACGGCCGAGGAACACAACGAAATCGTTTATCGCATCCTGAGCGAGCGCGGCATGACGGCGCTCGTGAAGAGCAAGTCGATGCTCACCGACGAGTGCGAAATGCGCCCGTACCTGGAGTCGCGCGGCATTTCGGTGATGGAAACCGACCTTGGCGAGCGCATCCAGCAGCTCGACAAGCAGCCGCCCAGCCATATCGTCGTGCCCGCCGTGCACAAGCTGCGCGACGACGTGGCCGAAGTGTTCGGCCGCACCATCGGCACGGATCCGCACAACAACGACATTCACTATCTGGCGGAAAGCCAGCGTATGAACACGCGGCCGTGGTTCGTGCGCGAGAAAACGGCGGGCATGACCGGGTGCAATTTCGCGGTGGCCGAAACGGGCACGGTGGTGGTGTGCACCAACGAGGGCAACGCGGACCTTTCCGCCAACGTGCCGCCGCTGCACATCGTCTCAATGGGCATCGAGAAGCTGATTCCGCGCCTGTCCGATCTCGGCGTATTCGTGCGTATGCTCTCGCGCAGCGCGCTCGGCTCGCCGATCACGCAATACACCTCGCATTTCCGCGCGCCGCGGCCCGGTGCGGAAATGCATTTCGTGCTCGTCGACAACGGCCGGTCCGAGCGGCTCGCCATGCCCGAGTTCTGGTATTCGCTCAAATGCATTCGCTGCGGCGCGTGCATGAATACCTGTCCCGTGTACCGGCGCAGCGGCGGCCTCTCGTACGGCAGCACCTATGCGGGGCCAATAGGCGCGATCATCAATCCGACCTTCGACCTCAAACGCTTCAGCGCGTTGCCGTTCGCTTCGACGCTCAACGGCAGTTGCACGAATGTGTGCCCCGTGAAGATCAATATTCACGAGCAGATTTACCAGTGGCGGCAGGTCATCGCGGCACAGCACGAAGTGCCGTTCGTGAAGCAGGAAGTGCTGAAGATGGCTGGCCGATTGCTCGGCAGTCCGACGCTTTATCGCGGCACGGTGAAGTCGCTCGAGGGCGCGTTGCGGCGCTTGCCGAACTTCATGCTCTACAACCCGCTCAATATTTGGGGCAAACAGCGCGATCTGCCGCATGTGCCGCATACCACGTTCCACACGTGGTACCGGAAAAACCGCAAGGGAGGCGGCGATGGCGGATCGTGAGGCGTTCCTCGCGCGCGTGCGCGCCGCGCAGCCAGCGCACGAACCGTTGCCCGAGGTGCCGCTGTTCGAAGCGCCCGCGGGAGATCTGCGCGAGCGCTTTGGCGCCGCGCTCAAACTGATGGGCGGCAGCGAGACGCAGGTGCAAAGCGCGGCCGACGTGCGCGCCATGATCTTGCGCCGTTTTGGCAGCGAGGCGCGTATCGCGTCGGCCACGCCAGAGGTGCAGGGCACGCGCGAGATCAGCGCCGCCACGAAGCCGGCCTCGCTCGAAGACGTCGACGTGGGTGTCGTGCGCGCGCGCTTCGGCGTGGCGGAAACGGGGTCGCTGTGGCTGAGCGAGCGCGAGTACGTGGTGAACGCGCTCGGCTATATCGTGCAGCATCTCGTGGTGCTGCTCGATCCCGCGCAACTGGTGGCAGGGCTGCAGGACGCATACCGGCGCGACGATTTTCTCAGCGCGCGCTACGCTGCGCTCGTCACGGGGCCGTCCGCGACGGCCGATATCGAAGGCGTGCTGATCCAGGGGGCACAAGGGGTGAGGTCGTTGACGGTGGTGTGGCTGCCGGCGCCGTGACGGTTGCACGCCATGGTCATCCACGTCCTTCTCCTGAGCGGCTTTCTGTTGGCGAGTATCGCCCTCGTCCAGGCGGTGAGCCTGCGCTGGTCGATTTCCGAATCGGTCCTGCTCGCCGCGTGGGGTTTCACGCTGGGCGGCATCTATCTCGTGAGCGGCGAGGCCTGGCCCACGCTCGCCGCTAACTTCGTGATGCCTGCGCTTGCGCCTCGGCTGCCGCCCGAGGCTTACCTGTGGATTTTCCTGCCGCCGCTGCTGTTCCAGGCCGCGCTCAGCGTGAACGTGCGCGAGATGCTCGGCGACTCGGCGCCCATTCTGCTGCTTGCCGTGGTGGCCGTGTTCGTTACGACCGGCATGGTGGGCGGCGCGATCCGGCTCACAGGTCTCGGTCCGCTCGTCGACGGCCTCCTGCTCGGCGCGATGATCGCGACGACCGACCCTTCCGCCGTGCTCGCCGTGTTTCGTGAAGTGGGCGCGCCCGAGCGGCTCGTGCGCCTCGTGGAAGGCGAGAGCCTGCTCAACGACGCAGCCGCGATTGCGATTGCCAGCGTGCTGATCGCCGCGATCACGGGAGACGCCGCCAATGTCTCGGCAACGGCCGCGCTGCGCACGCTCGGCATCGCGCTTGGCGGTGGGCTGCTGGTTGGCGCGCTGGCCGGGCGCGCGTTCGCGTGGCTCCTGCCGGCGCTGGGCGGCGAGGGTAAAGCTGAAATCTCGCTCAGTTTCGCGCTGCCGTATCCGCTCTATCTCCTCGCCGACCAGACGTTGCACGTCTCGGGCGTGGTGGCCGTGGTTGCGGCCGGGCTCGTCATTAGCGGTCTGGGAAGCACGCGCCTGTCGCCTGTCAACTGGAAGCATCTGCAACTGATCTGGGAACAGATCGCGGCCATGGCGGGCGCTGCGATCTTTCTGCTCGCGGCCATGCAGATTCCCGCGACGCTGCGTAACGCGCAGTGGATCGATCTCGTTGCGCTCGCCGTCGTGGTGGTGGCGGCGTTCGCGGCGCGCGTCGTCGTGGTGTTCGGCATGCTGCCGCTACTGAGCCGAATGCGGCTCACCGAGCCCGTGAGCGCCGCCTACGAGCTCGTGATCGCGTGGGGCGGACTGCGCGGCGCGGTGACGCTCGTGCTCGCGCTCGGCCTCGCGCAGGACACGGCGCTGCCCGATTCCACGCGCCGCTTCGTCGCGATTCTCGCGACTGGCTTCGTGCTCGTGAGCCTGATCGTGAACGGCACGTCGCTCAAACTGCTGATCCGGCGGCTGCACCTCGATCTGCTTTCGCCGCAGGAGCAGGCGCTGCAGCAGAAGGCGGTGCAGCTTTCGTCGATCGGCGTCTCCGAACGCGTGCATATGGCGGCACGCACCTTTCACATTCCCGATGCGATCGCCGACCAGGCCTGCCATACGTTCCGGCGCAGCGTCGACATGAGCGCGACTGCATTCGATTTCGAAGCGGCGCTCTCCGACCGTGAGCGTCTTGTGATCGGCCTCGTCACGCTCGCGGCGAAGGAGCGCGACCTCATTCCGCAGTATGGCAGCGGCATCATCACGATCCGCAATCTCGACGCCATGATGCGCAACACCGACGCCATGATCGAAGAGGCGCGCGTAGGCGGGCGCCTCGGTTATCAGCGCGCCGCCGCAAAAATACTGGCGGATACGATTGAGATGCGCGTCGCACGATTGCTTTATCGCTGGCTACGCGTGCGGCAGCCGTATGGCGACGCGCTCGCCGATCGATTCGAACTCCTGATGTGCCGCCGGGTCGTGCTGCATCAGCTGATCGTCTTCAACGACCGAAGCCTCACGCCGTTGCTGGGCGAGCGTCTCGCGGCGCTGCTCAAGACGATACTCAGGGCGCGCATCGCGACGGCCGAGCATGGGCTTGCGGACGTGCGCCATTGCTTCGGCCAGGCTTCGGACGTGCTCGAGCGGCGCATGCTGCTGCTCTACGCGCTGCGGGAAGGGCGCGAACGCGTGCAGGCCATGTATGAGGACCGCTCCATTTCGAAGGAGATCTACGATTCGATCAAGCGCGAACTGGACACCGCGTGGAAGCTCGCCGTACCGCGGGCGCATCCGGATCTCGTGCCGGGCGAGACGCAGGCAAAGGCGATTCATACGCGCATCGACGCATTGAGCGTCGGCGGCGCCGAAGCGTACACAGAGCCTGCAAAGGCGCGCCCCGACACCGCCGCACAGGTGGAAAACGCCGCCGCCGATGAACGGAGGCCGTCGCCATGACCGAAATTCAGCAGGCCTTGCTCGTGTTCGCGCTATTGCTCGGGGGCACGGGCCTCGGCGTGCTGTTGCGACCGTTGTTGCCCGAGGAGCATCGCAAGCATGAAACCGTGCAGCTCGTGCAACTCGTGATCGGCATGCTGGTGACCTTTGCGGCGCTCGTGCTGAGCCTGCTCACCGCGTCGGCGAAATCGAGCTTCGATACGGCGACCAACGACATGCGCGCCTACGCCGCCAACCTGATCCAGCTCGATCAACGCCTGCGCGAATACGGTCCCGACGCGGCCGCGGCGCGCACCTTGCTGCGCGCCTATACGGCAAGCGCCATCGCCTCGACCTGGGCGCAGGAAAAGCCGCCGTCGGGCAACTACTATCCGCATGATCCGGGCGTCGGCAACGACGAACTCGAAAGCCGGCCACTCGGCGCGCTGCTCGACTCGGTAGGGCATGAAATCGAAACGCTCGCGCCACACGACGCCTACCACCAGGCGCTCGTGAGCCCGCTCTCGCAGATGTTCGACCGCGTGACCGATACGCGCTGGCGTCTCATCGAAGAGGCGCATGGCACGATTTCGCGGCCGTTCTTCACGATGCTCGCGCTCTGGCTGATCCTGATCTTCCTGAGCTTCGGGCTCGTCGCGCCGCGTAACGCGCTGGCGATCGTGCTGATCGTGCTCGGCGCGGTGTCGATTTCGTCGGCGGTCTATGTGATCGCCGACCTCGATACGCCGTTCACGGGGCAGCTCGTGGTGCCGAGCGATTCGATGCGCGACGCGCTCGCGCACATGAATGCGCCGGCGACGTAGCGACGCGAGCGCGCCACTGCGCTAGACTCGCGCGACGTGACGCGTACAGGAAAGGAGGTTTGCAATGTTGCGCAAGACGCTCAATGCTTCGCGGCTGCAGGAGGAAGTGCACCGGCGCATCCACAAGCTCCAGGAAGTGGTCGACGACGGCGTGAAGATCGGCGTGCCGCGCCCGCAGTTGCAGGAGCCCGACCGCAGCGGCTGCAACTGGACGATGCAGCACTTTCATAACGCGGCTGGCTTCGAAGCGAGCGTGGCGCGCGTGCTGGAGCAGGTGCGGTCCGAATACAACCTCCCACAGGCACAGGATGAAGCCGTGGAGGACGATGCCGACGAGGCGGCCGACGCACACGATCCGTTCGGCGGATCGAAACCGGCGCAGGCCGCGAAGCCGTTTGGAGCGGCTAGACCGTCGGGCAAGCAGGATCCTTTCGGCGATACCACGCCCGCGAGTGAGGAAGCGCCGCCTGCGAAGGGCAAGCGCCCCGCGAATCCGTTCGGCGATTGACCGATGCGCCGCGCGCCGCCCACGGCGAGCGGCGCGCGTGGCGCAATATTCAGCTTTCTTCCGCAGTGGCCTTGCTGCGCGCGCGGCGCGCACGCGACGGTGCTTTCTTTGCAGCGGGCTCGGCCGGCGCTGCGGCCTCGCTCGCCGGTTCGTCCGCGGCGCTGGCCGGCGTCTCGGCTGCTTTCTTCGATGTCCTCTTGCGCGCGGGGCTCTTGCGAGCCGCCGTCTTGCGCGCTCGCGCGGGGGCGGGCGCGGCGGTCTCGACATTGGTGGCCTGTTCGGGCGCCTCGTATGCCTCTTGCGGCGCGCGGGTGCTCCCGTTCGCGTCGAATGGCTCGGCGGAGAAGGGCGGCGCGGCGTCGTGCCGATGCGCTGCGTGCGCGAGCGCTTCGACCGGCTCGAACGGAATCTCGCCTTGCGTCTCGACCGGTTGCTCGACTGCCGCTTCGCGCACGTCGGCCGCGCCGCTTCCACGCCCATTGCGGCGGCCCTTGCGCCTGCCGCGCGGCTCCTCGGCACGCGCCGCCGTGTTTTCCGGCGCTGACACACTGGCGGCGGCAGCCGCGAGCGGGGGCGGGTTCAGCCGTGACACCCACGTACCCGACTTGTCGTCGCGGCCCACTTCGAGCAGGCCGCGCGACTGCGCCTCTTCGAGCAGATTGCCAAACGCGCGGAAGCCGTAGCGCGTTTCGTTGAAGTCAGGCCGGCGGCGCTTGATGGCGCTCTTGAGCACGGAAGCCCAGATCTTGCCGCTTTCGCCACGCTCCAGCACGAGGGCGTCGAGCGTTTCGATCGCAAAGGCGACGGCTTTCGACTTGCGCTCGTCGCCGTCCTGCTTGGGCTGGCGCTCCTCGCCGCCCTGGCGCTTCGCGCCGCCGGCGTCCTTGCTCTTGCCCTTGCCATGCGTCTGCTGATCGCGCACGAGGTCGCGCACCAGATCGTCATAGAAGATGAATTCGTCGCAATTGGCAACGAGCAGGTCGGAGGTGGAGTCCTTCACGCCCACGCCGATCACCTTCTTGGCGTTTTCGCGCAGCTTCGAGACGAGCGGCGAAAAGTCGGAGTCGCCGCTCACGATTACGAACGTGTCCACGTGCGACTTCGTGTAGCAGAGATCGAGCGCATCCACGACGAGGCGGATATCGGCCGAATTCTTCCCCGACTGGCGCACGTGGGGAATTTCGATCAGCTCGAAGCTCGCTTCGTGCATCGCGGCCTTGAAGCCCTTGTAGCGCTCCCAGTCGCAATAGGCCTTCTTCACGACGATGCTGCCCTTGAGCAAGAGCCGCTCCAGCACGGGCTTGATATCGAAGCGGTCGATCTTCGCGTCGCGCACGCCGAGCGCGACGTTCTCGAAGTCGCAGAACACCGCCATGCTGACGTTTTCCTGTGGGGAGGCCATGTGATTGATTCGTTCCATCTACCGTTTGAATTCACATGATAGCCGGTTGCACAGCGATGGGCCGGGAATCGTCATAGTGGCGTGTCGCCCCGCGCACCTGTTAGTTGTGTGCGCAAGCATGGTTATCTGGAGCGGTTTTTGAACATGCGGCCGTAAAACGCAGTCATTTTCACATGTATCTAATTGCCTAACAGCTCCTTAACAAGTGTGTAACACAACTTACATAGACTTTCCGCGAGTCAAAATCCGTCGGGTGGTCCGACTTATAACGAGGGACAGTTGTGAAGAAAATACAGTCGCGCAGGGGGGCGCTCGCGATGCTGGCGAGCATCGGCGTAATGGCGGGGTTATCTGGTTGCGGAAGCAACGGTTCGGACGGCGGACCGAAGGTCACCGGTCAGGTGCTCGGCAGCTATATCCAGAATGCGGCGGTCTGCCTGGATGTGAACAACAATGGCAAGTGCGACCCGGGCGAGCCGGTCGCGCGCTCGGATGCCCAGGGCAAGTTCTCGATCTCCGATACGAGCAATGGGTCGTGGAAGTACATCGTTGCCGACCTGAGCGGCGCCACGGAGAACGACGCATCGGCCAAGAACATGGGCACGGCGTTCAACAGCACGGCTACGTTCCGTTCGCCGCGCGGCGTCAGTTCCGTCAGCGCGATCACCACGCAGCTTTCGCAACTGATGGACAGCGGCCTGTCGCAGTCGGATGCTCAAACGCAACTGGCGAACAAGATCGGCACGACGCCGGACACCCTGCTGGGCGACTTCAACACCAACGGCAACGCCGTGGTGAAGGCAGCGAGCGACCAGTACATTGCAACCGTCGCTTCGAGCAAGGCGATCAAGCACGTCTGGGTTATCGTGCTCGAAAACAAGAGCGCGGAATCGACGTACGGCACGACGGCCTCGGATTCGAACCAGGACCCGTACCTAAAATCGCTGATGCCGCAGGGCACGTTCCTCTCGAACTACTACGGCACCGGCCACGTTTCGCTCGACAATTACATATCGATGGTGTCGGGTCAGCCGTCGACGCACGACACCGAAACGGACTGCTTCCAGGTGTGGTCTGATATCGTGGATGCCGGCAACGACTCGGCGAACCCCAAAGTTCTCAAGGCAGGGACGGACGTAAACGGCCACCAGAGCGGCGGCTGCGTGTTCCCGGCTCGCGTGCAGCATATTGGCAACCAGATGGAACAAGCCAGGCTCACGTGGCGCAGCTACAACGAGGACATGGGCAACGACCTGAACCGTGACGGCACGAGAACCTGTTCGTTCCCGCGCCGTACCGCGCAGCTCGCGGGCACCGACCCGACGAAGGCTGTGGACGGCACGCAGGCCGCGCAGGCTCCTTCTGCTTCGGGTGACGTGGCGGGCGATGAGTACGCAACGCGCCATAATCCGTTCCCGTATTTCCATTCGACCATCGATGATCTGGCGAACTGCGACGCGCACGTGGTCAACCTGCAAGACGACCTGGCCACGGATCTTCAGTCGATTGCCACGACGCCGAACTTCTCCTTCATCACGCCGAACCTGTGTGACGATGGTCATGATGGTGACGGTACGGGCGCTGCGGGCAAGGGCTGCAAAAACGGTCAGCCTGGTGGTTTGGCTTCGATCGACGCGTTCCTGAAGAACACGATCCCGCTGATCCAGGCTTCGCCCGCCTACAAGCAGGACGGCCTGATCATCATCACCACGGACGAAGGCGTCGTGACAGGACTCACGCCGACAACGGCGGTCAGTGCAGATGGCACGACGCTTTCCCTGCTGGAGCCGGAGATGGGCAACCAGTGCCCTGGCTGCAACCAGCAAACGGGTCCGAACGTGACGCGTCCGGAACAGGTCACGATGTCCACGCTGCCGGTGGCTCAAGCAGCCCTGCTCGGTATCAACCCGGCGACGCTGCCTGCATCCGTGCAGAGCGTGTCGATTGCGTTGAACTACCTCGGAGTCGGTGGCGATCAGATTGGTACGCTTCTGCTGTCGCCGTTCATCAAGGGCGGTCACGTGGATAGTACGGGCTACAACCACTACGCGATGCTGCGTTCGCTCGAAGACAACTTCGGCATGGGCTCGTATCTCGGCTACGCTGATGATGCATCGCTCAAGCCGATCTTCACGTCGGCCAACATCGATAACCGCTAATCCCTGGCGGTCTCACAAGTACTTTGTTGTCTAAGCCCGGTTCCCGGTTTGAACCGGGCTCTTTTCTTGATCCGTCATGCGCCAATTTCCTTTAAGGGCTGTTCTCGCAACGGCCCTTTGCATTTGCCTGCTTTCCGCATGCGACCAACATGCACCGGACGCTCAAGCAGCCACGGTCAAAGACCGTGCGCCTGATCTGGCAGCTATCGGCAAGGCGGCGTTCTTCGATCCGTCGCTGTCGGCTTCCGGCAAGCAGTCATGCGCCTCCTGTCACAGTCCTGCGAATGCCTATGGGCCGCCGAACGGCCTGGCAGTCCAGTTGGGTGGTCCAAACCTCGATCGAGCCGGACTGCGCTCGGCGCCGTCGCTGCGCTATTTGCGTGCTGTGCCTTACTGGACGTTCACGCAGGCAAATAGCCTGAAAGAGCGTCTCGAGGACGGAGATAATCAGCCCATCGGCGGATACACGTGGGATGGACGCTACAACTCCCCCGCGGATCAGGCTGCATTTCCCCTGCTCAATCCGGATGAAATGGCAAACAGCAGCGCGGATGACGTGGCGCAGAAGCTGAGCAAAAGCGCCTACGCACAGCAGTTCCGGGAAGCATTCGGCCAGGACATTTTCTCGCGACCGACGCAGGCGCTGGCGGACCTTGGAAAGGTATTGCAGGCATTCCAGTTCAATGATTCTTCGTTCGCGCCGTATTCCAGCAAGTTCGACCGCGTGCTCGACGGCAAGGATCATTTCACGCCACAGGAAGCGCACGGATTGAAGCTGTTCAGCGACCCGGACAAGGGCAACTGTGCAAGCTGTCACCTGATCAACAAAGGCGCTCACGGCGCGCATCCGGCATTGACGGATTACAACTTTCAGACGCTGGGTGTGCCACGCAACATGGATATTCCGGCCAACCACGATCCGAATTTCTTCGACATGGGGTTATGTGGGCCGCTGCGTCAAGACGAGGCGAAGCAGCAGAAGTGGTTCTGCGGGATGTTCCGCACGCCCACGCTTCGCAACGTCGCCACGCGACGCGTCTTCTTTCACAATGGCATGTACCATACGCTTGAAGATTCGTTACGCTTCTATGTCGAGCGCGACACGAACCCGGAGAAGTGGTATTCGAAAGACGCGCACGGCCACGTCGTGAAGTTTGACGACCTGCCGAAGAATCTGCGCAGTAATGTGGATACCAAGACGGAGCCGCTGACGAATCACCTGGGCGGCAAACCGGTCTGGTCAGACTCGGATATCCGCGACGTGGTGGCGTTCCTGGATACCCTGACTGACGCGGACGCACAGACAGTGCCTCGCTAACATCGTGCAGAAAAAAGAAAAGCCCGGTCAGTTTTTGAACCGGGCACCAACGAAGCCGGTTGCCCCCGCGCCGACCACGCTGACGAAGCGTTAAGCGCCGCGCGCCACGTAGCCGAGGAGGGCGCTCACGGCGTCCGCTTCGCGGCGTACGGCGCGCCCGTTCGGGCCCTCGGGCGTGGCGTCGAAGCCGCCCGTGGCGCCCAGCGCCGTGAGCACGCCGCAGAGCTTGCCGGTGTGATCGAAGAGCGGCGCCGACACGGCGCTGATGCCCTTGAGATTCGTGTCGCGCACGCTCGCGCAGCGCGCCGCCTGCACGTCGCGCCGCAACGTGCCGATCGGATCGCTCGCATTCAGTTGCGCGCGCAACGAAGCCTCGGCATGCGCGAGTTCTTCCTGCGCTTGCGCGAGCACGCGCGTGTCGTCGAGCAGGCCGAGAAACACGCGGCCCGTGGACGACCATAGCAGCGACATCACCGAACCCACCCGCACGTTGACGGTCACCGGCAGCCCCGGCTCCTCGAAACGGATGATCGTGGGCCCCTTGTTGCCCATCACCGCGACGAACGACGTCACTTCGAGCGTCTCGCGCAGGCGCACGAGCGCGGGTTCCGCAATGCGCACCGGATCGGCCTGGCGCATGGCGGCCACGCCGATCATCATCGCCTCGACGCCGAGCAGATACTGCTGGGTGGCGGTGTCCTGCGCGACGAGGCCTTCCTCGATCAGGCTCACGAGATAGCGATGCACCTTCGCGGGGCTCTCGCCCACGCAGGCGGCGAGCCCCGAGAGGCTCGCGCGGCCGCCCAGGCGCGCAAGACCCTTGAGCACGGCCATGCCCGTTTGCGCGGATTGCACGCGCTGGCGGCGCTCGCGCGGTGCGGCTACGGCCTTCGTCTTTCTCGCGACTTTGGGGGACGTCGACGCTTCGGCGACTTTGGCCGCGGGGCGGCGGGGGGTGGTTTTCCTGCTTTCCATGCTGGACGGGGACGCTGGGGTATCGGTTGGATTCACGCGGATTTTAGGGCGCGTAGGGGCGGCGTGGTGCCTGAGGTGCTTGCACGTTAACCCCTATCTCGCAATTACGCAATGCGTACTAGAGTTACGCAAAACGTAATGCACGCAGCATGCAGGAGAGGCCTATGAGCGAGACACCTTCCCCGTCGGCGGGCCGCTGCCCGTTCCCCCACGCAGCGAGTCACGACGCAAACGCCGCGCCGCGCTGCCCGGTCAGCGCCAATGCCGCGGCATTCGACCCGTTCAGCGACGGCTACCAGCAGGACCCGCCCGAATACGTGCGCTGGGCGCGCGAGCAGGAGTCCGTGTTCTATAGCCCTCAGCTTGGTTACTGGGTGGTCACGCGCTACGACGACATCAAGGCGATCTTTCGCGACAACCTCACATTCTCACCCTCCATCGCGCTCGAAAAGATCACGCCCACCGGTCCCGAGGCGAACGCGGTGCTGGAGTCGTACGGCTACGCCATGAACCGCACGCTGGTGAACGAGGACGAGCCTGCCCACATGCCGCGCCGCCGCGCGCTGATGGAGCCGTTCACGCCCGAACATCTCAAGCACCACGAACCAATGGTGCGGCGCCTCACGCGCGAGTACGTGGACCGCTTCATCGACGCAGGGCGCGCCGACCTCGTGGACCAGATGCTCTGGGAAGTGCCGCTCACCGTGGCGCTGCATTTTCTGGGCGTGCCCGAAGAGGACATGGACCTGCTGCGCAGGTACTCGATTGCGCACACGGTCAATACATGGGGCCGGCCGCGCCCCGAAGAGCAGGTCGAAGTCGCACACGCGGTGGGCAACTTCTGGCAGTTCGCGGGCAAGGTGCTCGACAAGATGCGCCAGAACCCGGATGGCCCGGGCTGGATGCAATATGGCATCCGCAAGCAGAAGGCGCATCCCGAAGTCGTCACGGATTCCTATTTGCATTCGATGATGATGGCCGGCATCGTGGCCGCGCACGAGACCACGGCCAACGCCACGGCGAACGCAATGAAGCTGCTGCTGCAGCACCCGCACGCGTGGCGCGAGATCTGCGAGGCCCCGAGCCTGATTCCGAACGCGGTGGAGGAGTGCCTGCGCCACAACGGCTCGGTGGCGGCCTGGCGGCGCCTCGCGACGAAGGACGTGCAGATTGGCGGCATCGACATTCCGGCGGGTTCGAAGCTGCTCATCGTGACGTCCTCGGCGAATCACGACGAACACCATTTTGCCGATGCCGACCTGTTCGACATTCGCCGCGACAACGCAAGCGACCATGTCACCTTCGGCTATGGCTCGCACCAGTGCATGGGCAAGAACCTCGCGCGCATGGAGATGCAGATCTTCCTCGAAGAGTTCACACGCCGCTTGCCGCACATGCGTCTGGCCGAGCAGACGTTCACCTATGTACCGAACACGTCGTTCCGGGGTCCCGAGCATGTGTTGGTGGAATGGGACCCGGCGCAAAATCCGGAGCGCGCGAATCCGGCGCTGCTCGGCGCGCAGGTGGCGGTGCGCATTGGCGAGCCATCGGCGCACGCGCTTTCGCGGCCTATGGTGGTCGAACGTGTGGACGCCGTGGCCGAAGGCATCGTCCGTTTGCGTCTCGTCGCGCCGGACGGCGGCGCGCTGCCGCGCTGGGCGCCGGGCGCGCATATCGACGTGGAGTGCGGCGACACCGGCATCTCGCGCCAGTACTCGCTGTGCTCGGACCCCGCCGACACGGGTGCGTTCGAGATCGCCGTGCTGCGCGAAACGCAAAGCCGCGGCGGTTCTGCGTGGGTGCACGACGCGTTGCGCGCAGGCATGAGTCTGAAGATTCGCGGCCCGCGCAATCACTTCCGGCTCGACGAAGCAGGGCGGCGCGCGATCTTCATTGCGGGCGGCATCGGCATCACGCCGGTGAGCGCCATGGCGCGCCGCGCGCGCGAGCTGGGCATCGACTACGAATTGCACTATAGCGGGCGCTCGCGCAAGACGATGGCGCTCGTCGACGAACTCGCGCAGCTGCATGGCGAGCGCCTGCATCTGCACGTCTCGGAAGAAGGCACGCGCAACGATTTCGCCGCGCTGCACGTCGACGAACAAACGCGCGTCTACGCATGCGGCCCCGCGCGCATGCTCGAATCGCTCGAAGCCTGCCGCGAGGCGTGGCCCGAGGATGCGCTGCGCGTGGAGCATTTCGCCGCGACAGGCGGCAAGCTCGACCCCTCGCAGGAAGAGGCGTTCGAAGTTGAGTTGAAAGACTCGGGGCTCGTGCTCAACGTGGGTGCGGACCAGACCGTGCTCGACGCGCTGCGCCGCGCGAACATCGACGTGCAGACCGATTGCGAAGAAGGCTTGTGCGGCTCGTGCGAGGTGCGCGTGCTGGCGGGCGAGATCGACCACCGCGACGTGGTGCTCACGCGCGCCGAGCGGGACACGCAAACCCGCATGATGACCTGCTGCTCGCGCGCGAAAAGCGGGCGATTGATCCTCGAACTCTAGTCGCCGCAGAGCGATCGAGACGACCAAATAATGATTGGAGACATTGCATGAATAAGGCGGTGGAGGTTACCGGCATCATCGACGAAAGCCGGTTCGGGCCGTATCAGCTACTGGTGGTCACGCTGTGCGCGCTGTGTCTCGTGATGGACGGCTTCGACGTGCAGGCGATGGGCTATGTCGCGCCGGTCGTGATCCGCGAATGGGGCATTGCGAAGGAAACGCTCTCGCCGGTGTTCGGCGCGGGCCTGTTCGGCATGCTGGTGGGCTCGCTCACGTTCAGCACGCTCGCCGACAAGATCGGCCGCCGCCCGGTGCTGATCGGCGCGACGCTGTTCTTTTCTGCGTGCATGGTCGCGACGGGCTTCGCGCATTCGATTGCGGAACTGGTGGCCTGGCGCTTCGTCGCGGGGCTGGGGCTTGGCTGCATCATGCCGAATGCGATGGCGCTCGCGGGCGAGTACAGCCCGCGCCGCATGCGCGTCACGCTCATGATGATCGTCTCGTGCGGCTTCACGCTGGGCGGCGTGGTGGGTGGCCTGATCACCGCGGCGCTGATTCCCGCGTTCGGGTGGCGCGCCGTGTTCTTCGTGGGCGGCGCGATTCCGCTCGTGCTCGGCCTGCTGATGTGGCTCGCGTTGCCCGAGTCGATCCAGTTCCTCCTGTTTCGCGGCCGCGGCGAGCACATTCAGGCGCGCGTGCGCCGCAATCTGTCGCGCGTGGCGCCGGCGCTCGCGTTGCCGGCCGGCGTGCAGTTCACGACCGGGGAAACGCGCTCGCGCGGCGTGCCGTTCGTCGAACTGTTCAAGGAAGGGCGCGCGCGCGTGACCGTGCTGCTGTGGGTCGTGAACTTCGCAAACCTGCTCGCCATGTATTTCCTCTCGAACTGGCTGCCGACCGTGATCCGCGACGCCGGCTATTCGACCCAGACCGCCGTGTTCGCCGGCACGGCGTTGTGGGGCGGCGGTGTGATCGGCACGCTGCTGCTCGGGCGCATCATCGACCTCGCGGGCTTCACGCGCGTGCTCGCCACGACGTTCCTGATCGCCATCGTCTCGACGGCCGCCATCGGCAATCCGGCCGTGATGGTTTCCGTGGCCGCGATGTTCGTGGCGATCTTCGTCACGGGCTTCACGATCATCGGCGGCCAGCCTGCGCTCAACGCGCTCGCCGCGACCTACTATCCGACCTCGCTGCGCTCGACCGGCATCGGCTGGAGTCTCGGCGTGGGGCGGATCGGCTCGGTCGTCGGTCCGGTGCTGGGCGGCGCGCTCCTGCACCTGCAATGGTCGTCCTCGGCGCTCTTTCTCGCGGCGGCCGCGCCGGCCTGCGTGTCGCTCGCGGGCATCGTGGCGATTCATCGGGCGAATAGCGCCGCTAAGGGCACGATGGGAGGCGAGCGTGCGGCGGCGCAGGTGGAGTGACTGGCGGCAGCGCCTGCGTAGGGCCGCGCCGGTGCCTCGCACGCGTCACGCGCGAGCGCTGAGTGCCTCGCGAGCACGCGCCCGGTCGAGACGCTAATCGCCTCGAAGCCCCGGCCATCGGGGTGAATTCCGACTTCTCGGCAGACGAATGCCGGCTTTATCGAAAACGAATTGTTGGCAGGCCGCGCCTGAACCACACTGATACCTGTCGCGATGCGGCGTGCCACGGCGCGCCGTACGCAGTCAAAGAGCAACGACGGGAGGTGAGAGTGGTGAGGCGAGCGGCGCGCAAGATCAGCGATATCGCGCGGCACTGGGCGGAGGCGTCGCCCGAGGCCGTGGCGATACGCGAAGAAGCAAAGGTGACGAGCTTCGGGCAGCTCTGGAGCGACGTTGGGCAAGCGCAGCGGTTTTTGCGCGAGCAGGGTGTGGACGTGGGCGACCGCGTGCTCATCGTGGCCGAAAACTGCTCGGCCGTGGTGACGCTGCTGTTCGCGCTTGCGGAAATCGGCGCGTGGCCGGCCGTGGTCAATGCGCGGCTCTCGGAGCGCGAGATCGAGACGATCCGCGCGCATTGCGGGCCGCGTCTCATGCTGTTTACGCACGGTGCATCGCCTGACGCGCTGCGTCACGGCGTGCGCTATCGCGCGCGCGAAATCGCGCCCGCCGGGCTCGGCCCGCTGATGATGGCCGCGCCCGACCTCAACGCGGCGCGCGAGGCCGAGGCGCTCGCGCACGAGGTTGCGGTGCTCATCTACACGTCGGGCACGACGGGCCAGCCCAAGGGGGTGATGGCCACGCATCGCGGCCTGCTGCATTTCGCGCATGTCTCGGCGACGTCGCGCGACATGACACAGGCGGACTGCGCGTACGCGGTCATGCCGATGTCGCATATCTTCGGCCTCGCCACGCTGCTGCTCGCCACTTTCGAAGCGGGCGCGAGCCTGCATCTCGCGGCGCGCTTTTCGGCGGAAGAGGTCGTGAAAGCGCTCGGCGCCTCCGAAATCTCCATCCTGCAGGGCGTGCCGACGCTCTTCACGCGCATCGTCGCCTACGTGCGCGAGCACGGCGGCACGGTGCACGCGCCGCGTCTGCGCTACCTCTACACGGGCGGCGGTCCGCTCGATCCCACACTCAAGCAGCAGGTCGAAACACGCTTCGGCATGCCGCTGCATCACGGCTACGGCATGACCGAGTACGCGGGCTCGCTCTTCATCACGCGCATGGACCGTCCGCGCAAGGACGTGTCATCGGGCGAAATCGTCGAGGGCGCCGAGTTGCGCGTGGTCGGCCCCGACGGTCACGATGTGCCGCGCGGCGAAGCGGGCGAATTGTGGGTGCGAGGTCCCGGCGTCATGCACGGCTACTATCGCGAGCCAGGCCTGACTGCGGAAGTGCTCGATGCAGAAGGCTGGCTCAAGACCGGCGACCTCGGCCGGCTGGACGCGGACGGCGCGCTCTTCATCGTCGGCCGCTCGAAGGATCTCATCATCCGTTCAGGCTTCAACGTCTATCCGATCGAAGTCGAGTCGGTCATCAACACCTACGCGGCAGTGCGCCAGAGCGCCGTGGTGGGGCGGCGCGACGCCGAAGGCAACGAGGAAGTCGTGGCCTTCGTGGAAGCGAAGGAGGGCGCGACGATCGACGCAGACGAGCTTGCCCACTACCTGAGCGAGCGGCTCTCGGCCTACAAGCGCCCTTCCGAGATCGTGACCATCGACATGATTCCGACTACGGCCAGCGGCAAGCTGCAAAAGCAGCCGCTGCGCGAAATGGCCAAACGGGCCGTGCGCGCTCGCTGAGCATTCCCGATTTTCTTTTCCTCACGGGCGGCGTCGTGCCGCCCGATCAACGATTGCAGGGCATACTCCATGATTCGCGACCAGGAAACGATGAACGTTCTGCTCGACAACGTCGCGCGCTTCGTGCGCGAGCGTCTCGTGCCGAACGAAGAACGCGTGGCCGAAACCGATGAAATTCCGGCCGATATCGTCGACGACATGAAGGCCATGGGTCTCTTCGGCCTGACCATCCCGGAGCAGTACGGCGGGCTCGATCTCACGATGGAAGAAGAAGTGCTCGTGATGTTCGAACTCGGCAGGACCTCGCCTGCGTTTCGCTCGATCATCGGCACGACGGTGGGCATCGGCTCGCAGGGCATCGTGATCGACGGCACCGACGAGCAAAAGGCGACGTGGCTGCCGAAGCTTGCGAGCGGCGAGATCATCGCGAGCTTTGCGCTCACGGAACCGGGCGCGGGCTCGGACGCCGCCTCGATCAAGACGCGCGCCGAGCGGCACGGCGACCACTACGTGGTGAACGGCACCAAGCGCTTCATCACGAATGCGCCGCAAGCCGGCATGTTCACGCTGATGGCGCGCACCAATCCCGACGAGCCGCGCGCGGGCGGCATCACCTCGTTCATCGTCGACGCGAAGACGCCCGGCATCAGCTTCGGCAAGCGCGACAAGAAGATGGGGCAGCGCGGCGCGCATACCTGCGACGTCATCTTCGAGGACGTGAAGGTGCCCGCGGGGAACCTCATCGGCGGTAAGGAAGGCGTGGGGTTCAAGACCGCGATGAAGGTGCTCGACAAGGGGCGCATCCATATCGCGGCGATCTGCGTGGGCGTAGCGCAGCGCATGCTCGACGACGCGCTGCGTTACGCGATGGAGCGTGAGCAGTTCGGCGAGAAGATCGCCGAGTTCCAGCTCGTGCAAGCCATGCTCGCCGATAGTCAAACTGAACTCTACGCGGCGCGCTGCATGGTGCTCGACGCGGCGCGGC
Source organism: Paraburkholderia sp. CNPSo 3281 (assembly GCF_024206515.1). Taxonomy (NCBI): domain Bacteria; kingdom Pseudomonadati; phylum Pseudomonadota; class Betaproteobacteria; order Burkholderiales; family Burkholderiaceae; genus Paraburkholderia; species Paraburkholderia sp. CNPSo 3281. The sequence continues at coordinate 42,723 of NZ_JAMBPS010000027.1, forward strand.
GGCGCGACGCCGGCCAGAACGTCAGCACGGAGGCCGCGTGTGCGAAGCTGTTCGCATCCGAGATGTGCGGGCGGGTGGCAGACCGTGCGGTGCAGATTTTCGGCGGCGCGGGCTATATGTCCGACTATGGCATCGAGCGTTTCTACCGCGATGTGCGCATTTTCCGCATCTACGAAGGCACGAGCCAGATCCAGCAGATCGTCATCGCGCGCAACATGATTCGCGCGGCTGGCGGGCGCTAGGCGAGAGGGGCGGCGCGCAGCACGCGCGCCGCGTCATGGGTTTTATTCGAGGCGGCCGCTGCCGTCGGCCACCAGCAGATCGACGAGCTTGCGCGCGAACAGCGGCAATGCGTCGCGGTCGGCCATGCAGATCTGCAGTTTGCGCACCGCCCACTCGTCGGTGAGCGGCACGATCTTGAGCGACATGGTTTGCGCGTGGCGACGCGCCGTGCCCTCGGGCAGAACGCCAATACCGATGTTCGCCTCGATCATGCGGCACGCGGCTTCGAAATTGCCGATCTGGATGCGCCAGCGTATCGTGCGCTGCAAATCCGACGAGGCGCGCTTGAGAAACGAGAAAATCGCGCTTTCGTCGGGCGGCCCGATGAAGTCGTAGTCGAGCGTATCGGCAAACGCCATCTCGCTCGCTTGCGAAAGCGGGTGGCTCAGTGCGGTGACGAGCACGAGCCGGTCGCGCCGGTAGGGCAGCACTTGCAGTCCCTCCGTGCGCACATTGCCGGCCACGATGCCGATATCGATCGTGCCGTCCTGCACGGCGCGCACGATATCGGGCGAAAGGCGCTCGTGTATGTCCACGTACACGTCGGGATGATTGATGAGGTAGGTGCGCAGCACGGCAGGCAGAAACTCGCTCATCGCCGTGGTGTTCGCAAACACGCGCACATGGCCCTTCACACCCTGCGAGTATTCCTGCAGGTCTCCCGTGAGTTGCTCGAGCTGCTTGAGCACGCGGCGCGCGTGCGCGAGCAGCGTCTCGCCGGGGCCCGTTAGCGTGACCCCCTGGCTCGTGCGGCTCAGGAGCTTCACGCCCACTTGTTCTTCGAGATTCTTGATACGCGTGCTCGCCGCGGGCAGCGACAGGTGCGCGCGTTCGGCGCCGCGCGTGAGGCTGCTCGCCTCGGCTACGTGGGTGAAGAGCTTCAGGTCGACGAGATCGAAATGCATGGGTTGACTAGCCGTAACTCCAATGTACGTCAGCTCGTTCGTTCGAGGGATACAAAAAACATGCGGGACGAGCAGACTCCAGCCATTATTGCGCCGCAGCGCAATGCACGCCATTAGCGATAGTACGGGTTAATCCTGGCCGAAACAGGCGTTCGGGATATCCAAATTGTGCAGCCTTGGCCGATGCGTCAAGCTGCAACACGAACGGCACAGCTTGCCGCATAACAAATCCAATCGAATCAAATCGGATCAATGCCCGGCGCAACGCGGGCTGGAGGAGCGAAAACGATGACGACGCAACGAATGCTGGACGGTAAGGTCGTGGTGGTGACGGGATCGGGCGGGGGCATTGGCCGCGATATCGCGCTCATGATGGCGCGCCACGGCGCGAAAGTCGTGGTGAACGACGTGGGCGCCTCGCTCACCGGCGAAGGGCATAACGACGGCCCCGCGCAGGCCGTGGTGAACGAGATCAAGTCGTTCGACGGCCAGGCCACGGCGAACACCGACAGCGTGGCCGACGCCGCCGGCGCCGCCCGCATCGTGCAGAACGCGCTGGACGTGTTCGGCCGTATCGATTGCGTGGTGAACAACGCGGGTATCCTGCGCGACCGCTTCTTCCACAAGATGAGCGAAGAAGAGTGGGACGCCGTACTGAAGGTTCACCTCTACGGCTCTTACTACGTCTCGCGCGCCGCCGCCGACCACTTCAAGGAGCAGCGCAGCGGGGCGTTCGTGCATATGACGTCCACGTCGGGGCTGATCGGCAATCTTGCGCAGGCCAACTACAGCGCGGCGAAGCTCGGCATTGCGGGCCTGTCGAAATCCATCGCGCTCGATCTGGAAAAGTTCGGTGTCCGTTCGAACTGCATCGCGCCGTTCGCCTGGAGCCGCATGATCAACTCGATCAAGATCGATTCGCCGGAACAGGAAGCGCGCGTCGCCAAGATCAAGCAGATGACGCCCGCGAAGATCGCACCGCTCGCCGTCTACCTCGCCAGTGAGCAGGCCGCTGACGTGACGGGCCAGATTTTCGCAGTCCGCAACAACGAAATCTTTCTGATGAGCCAGCCGCGCCCCGTGCGCTCGGTGCATCGCGGCGAAGGCTGGACACCGGAGACGATTGCCGAGCATGCCATGCCGGCGCTGCGAAAATCGTTCCATACGCTCGATGTTTCCGCCGATGTCTTCAGCTGGGACCCCGTCTGATGACGCGCGGCCCGCGCGCGGCGCGCATCGTCGACGCCGCGCAGCTCGATTTCGCGCAGTACGTGCGCCCGGGCGACACGCTCGCGTGGGGCCAGTGCGGAGCCGAGCCGTGCACGCTCACCGCGCTGCTGATGGCGCAGCGCAAGGCGATAGGCGGGCGCTTTCGCGTGTTCGTGGGCGCGTCGTGGTCGGAAACGCTCGAGCCCGCGTATGCCGACTGCGTGGACTTCATGGCCTATGGCGCGTCGGGAACGAACCGGCGCCTCGAACGCGAAGGCGTGCTCGACATTCTTCCGTGTCACTACTCGCAGTTTCGCAGCGCGTTGACCAGCGGTCCGAACCGCATCGACGTGTTGCTGCTGCAAGTTGCCCCCGCGGACGAGGCGGGACGCTACAGCCTCTCGATCGCCCACGAGTATCTCGTGCCGCTGATCGACAGCGCGCGCGTGGTCATTGCGGAGGTGAATGCGGCAGCGCCCTGGACCTACGGCGAGCGCATGTTGCGCGCAGACGATTTCGACGTGCTGATCCATACCGACCGCACGCCGCTGGAAGCGCCGCCCGCGCAGGCCGGCGACATCGAGCGGCGCATCGCGCAGCACGCCGCTTCCCTGATCGAAGACGGCTCGACGATCCAGTTCGGGCTGGGCGCGCTGCCCGAGGCCATCGTCGCGCAGTTGCGCGACCGGCGCGACCTTGGCGTGCATAGCGGCACCATCGGCGACGCCGTGGTCGATCTGATCGAAGCCGGTGTGGTGACGAATGCCCGCAAGCCGCGCGATCGAGGCGTGAGCGTGGCCGGCACGATGATGGGCACGCGCAAGGTCTACGCGCATGCGCACCGCAATGCGCAGATTCAGTTTCGCGCCACGGCCTATACGCACGATATCGACGTGCTCGGCAGCCTCGATCGCTTCGTGGCGATCAACTCGGCTCTCGAAGTCGATCTGACGGGCCAGGTCAATGCGGAGGCCGCCGGTGGCCGCTATGTGGGCGCGGTGGGTGGGGCGCTCGATTTCATGCGCGGCGCGGCGCGCTCGCACGGGGGCGTCGCGATCGTCGCGCTCGCATCGAGCACGCGGCATGGCAGCCGCATCGTCGCGCGTCTTTCGGGGCCGGTCAGCACGCCGCGCAGCGACGCGGCGGTGATCGTCACCGAGCACGGCGTGGCGGACCTGCGAGGGCTCACGCTCGCGCAGCGTACCGAGCGCATGCTCGCCATCGCGCCGCCGGAGTGGCGCGAACAACTGGCCGCGCAACACCATGAGCGGCGGGATGCGATAGCGGTTTGACGGAACGCGGGCGCATGACGCGGCGAACAACAATCAGACAATATGCAAAGGAATCCGAAATGAGAAGAGCAGCGATAGTCGCGCCGGTACGCACGCCGGTCGGCACGTTCGGCGGCAGCCTGCGCCCTGTTTCCGTCGAGATGCTCGCGGCCGCGGTGCTGCGCGAAACCATCGCGCGCAGCGGCGTGGACCCGGCGCGTATCGAAGACGTGGTCTTCGCGCAATCGTATGCGAACAGCGAAACGCCTTGCATCGGCCGCTGGGCCGCGCTCGAAGCGGGGCTTCCCGTGCAGGTGCCCGGCATGCAGCTCGATCGCCGTTGCGGCGGCGGCCTGCAGGCGGTCGTGACCGCCGCGATGATGGTGCAGAGCGGCGCGGCGGACGTGGTCGTGGCCGGTGGCGTGGAAAGCATGAGCAATATTGAGTACTACACGACCGATATGCGTTGGGGCGCTCGCGCGGGCTCGGTGAAGATGCATGATCGTCTCGAGCGCGGCCGCCAACGCTCGCAGCCCGAAGCGCGCTTCGGCTATATCTCCGGCATGATCGAAACGGCGGAGAACCTCGCGAAGCAATACGGCATCACGCGCGAGGAAGCCGACGCTTACGCTGTGCGCAGCCACCAGCGTGCGGCGGCGGCATGGGAGTCGGGCCGCTTCGCCGAGGAGGTGGTGGCGGTATCGGTGCCGCAACGCAAGGGCGACCCGGTGCTGTTCGCACGCGACGAAGGCGTGCGCGCCGACGCGAGCGAGGCGTCGCTTGCGAAGCTCAAGCCGCTCATGAAAGGCGGCACGGTGACGGCGGGCAACGCAAGCCAGCAGAACGATGCCGCGGCGGCGTGCCTGATCGTCGCCGAAGATCAGCTCGACAAACTGGGCCTCACGCCGCTTGGCTACCTGACCGGCTGGGCGGCAGCGGGATGCGAGCCCGCGACGATGGGCATCGGCCCGGTGCCGGCGGTGCAAAAGCTGCTGCAAAAGACCGGGCTCAGCTTCGATCAACTCGACCTCGTCGAACTGAACGAGGCCTTCGCATGCCAGGTGCTCGCCGTGCTCAAGGGCTGGGGCTGGCACGACGAATCGCGGCTGAACGTGAACGGCTCGGGCATTTCGCTCGGTCACCCGATCGGCGCGACCGGCGTGCGCATGCTCACGACCTTGCTTTACGAATTGCAGCGCCGCAAGGGCCGCTATGGCCTCGAAGCGATGTGCGTGGGTGGCGGGCAGGGCATCGCGGCGATTTTCGAGCGGGCGGCTTGAGGGCAAACGATTCGTAGCCCTACTGAACACAAAAAGGAGGAGACGATGCTCGATGCACTCAACGCGCAGCTCTCGCGGCTGCAAAGGCACCCGTTCTATGCGGGACGCCTGCCGGGTAGCGTCGCGAGCGCGGCGGAGTTCGCCGAGCGCGTGCCGCTCATGACGCGCGCCGAACTGGTGGCCGAGATGAATCGCCCGGGCTACGGCGCGTTTGCGCCTGCCGTGCCGCCGGTTCGCGTGCACCTCACGCCGATGGGCGCGTCGCTCGTGCCGATCCTGCAGAGCGCGGCCGATCTGCGCGCGATCGAAGCCGCGTGCGGCCAGCATCTGGACGCGTGCGACGTCGGTCCCGGCGACGTGTGCATGGTGACGTTCGGTTATCACCTCTTCGTGGCGGGGCTTTTCTATCAGACCCAGATGGAAGCGCGCGGCGTGGCGTGCATACCGCATGGTCCCGGCGAGACCGAGCGCGCGGCGCGCGTCGCGCGGCAATGCGGCGTGACGGTGCTGGCCGGCAATCCGTCGCACGCGCTCAAGCTCATCGAAGCGGGGTGCCCCGTGCCGCGGGTGTTCTTCGCGGGCGGCGAAGCGTTCACAGGCAATGCCGCGCTTTACGCTCGCGTGCGCGCAGCGATGCCGGGCACGTTGCTGATCGACAGTTACTCGCTTTCCGAATGCCTGCCCGTGGCGCGTACGTTCCCCGGTGGTACGGGTGTGCATGTGTTCGATGAACTTCTGTACGCCGAAGTCATCGACCCGGACACCGGCATGCCGGTTGCCGAGGGCGAACGTGGCGAACTCGTGCTCACTCATCTGCAGAAGGAACTGCAGCCGCTCGTGCGCTACCGCACCGGCGACCTCGCCGTGCTCGAGCGCACCGCGCCCGTGCATGGGCGCTCGGTGTCGTTGCCGCGCGTGGTGTTCGGGCGCGCCGATTCGATGGTGAAGATCAAGGGCGTGAAGGTTTACCCATCCGAGTTGAAGACGGTGCTGCTGGGCGTGGAGGGCGCGACGGGCGCGTATCGGCTCGTGGTCGGCAGAAAGGATCATGGGGGCGACCATCTCACGCTGCAGGTGGAGGGGGCGGTGCAGGGCTGTGCGATTGAGGCTATAGCGGAGCGCTTCAAGCGCCAGACGCTGATACACGCGGACGCCATCGAGACGGTCGCGAAGATCGAAGGCGCAGCACTGGTAGAAGATCAACGGAGAGAGACGACATGAATGCAAGCGCAACGACTACCCCAACCCCGTGGCGCCTCGTCGTAGGCGGGCACAGCTACGCGGATTTTTCCATTTCGGTGTCGCCGGCCGTCGAGCGCGCCGTGGCCGAAAATCTCGCGCCGCCCACGGTCTATCTGAACGTCTTCAACGAAGACAGCATCACCGTAGGCGTGAACGAAGATCCGAACCAGGTGCTCGACCTGCCGTTCTGCCGCGACAACAACGTGCTAGCGCGGCGGCGCGTGAGCGGCGGCGGCGCGATCTACGCGGGGCGCGGTTCGGCATTTCTCGCGTTCTATCTGCCGATCGGTCTGCCCGGCGTGCCGCAAACGGCGGCGCGGGCGTTTCCCACGATACTCGGCCACGTCGCCGAAGCGCTGCGCGAAGTGTTCGGCCTGCAGGCCGCCTACCGACCGCTGAACGACGTCGAGATCGACGGACGCAAGCTCGTGGCCACGTCACTCAAGATCGAAGGCGGGGTGCTGACGTTCCGCATTCTGCTGAACGTGAAGGCGATCGACACGGCGATCGCGGCGCGCGCCATGCCCATGGCGCCCGAGAAGGTCAAGGACAAGAAGCACAAGGATCTCGGCTCGCGCTACACGTACCTGGAGCAGGAACTCGGCCGCAAGGTGAACGCCGATGAGTTGACTGCCTGGGTCACGGCCTGCGTTCGCCGCGCGTTCGGCGAAATGGCGCTCGAGTCCGGCGCACTGGGCAGCGAAGAACTCGTTTTCGCCCAGCAGTACGAGCGCGAACTGCACGAGGAAAGCTGGTTCCATGAAAAAAGCGAGGCCACGCGCTACAGCCCGGTCACCCTGACGGGCGACCGTATCGTGCGCGGACGCGAAAAGGCGCCGGCCGGGCTGATCTGGTTGAGCCTGCTCGTGCGTGACGGCACGGTGGTCAAAGCGATCGTCAATGGCGACTGGCACCCGCGTCCGCTGGCCTCGGTCGCCTGGCTCGAAGACGGCTTCACGGGACTCGCCGCCACGCGCGAGGCGTGCGCGGCGCATATCGAGGCATTTCTCGCACGTCCCGACGTGGAATTCGCCGGCGTCGAGCCTGTGCATCTCACCACGGCGCTCGACAAGGCGCTCGCAGAACTCGCAAGCGCCGGGGTGAGCGCATGAGCGAAAAAACGGTGCTGGTTGAACAGCACGCGGGCGTCGCGACGCTCACGTTCAATCGTCCGGAGGCGAAGAACGCGCTCAACGGCGAGATGCGGGTGGAATTGCTCGAAGCCGTGCAGCGCATACGTGCCGACCGCGGCGTGCGTGCGCTCATTTTGCGCGGCGCGGGCAATGACTTCTGCTCGGGCGGCGACGTGCGCGGCATGAACGTGACGAGCGCCGAAGCGGGACGCGACCGGATCGACGACCTGCATGGCTGGGTGAGCATGCTGATCGATCTCGACCGCCCGGTGATCGCGGCCGTGGATGGGGTGTGTTACGGCGCGGGTTTCAGCTTCGCACTCGCCGCCGATTTCGTGATTGCCAGCACGCGGGCGCGCTTTTGCATGCCTTTCATGAAAGTCGGTCTCGTGCCCGATTGCGGGGCGTTCTATACGCTGCCGCGCGTGGTGGGCCTCGCGCGCGCCAAGGATCTCGTCTTTACGGCGCGCGAAATACGCGCCGCGGAAGCGAAGGAGATCGGCGCGGTGCTCGAAGTCGTCGAGCCCGAACAGCTTCATGCGCGCGCCGCGCAGGTCGCGGCCAGCCTCGCGGCGGCATCGCCCATTGCGTTCGGTCTGGCCAAGCGCGCGTTGAATCAGTCGCTTGGCAGCGACCTGCGCGCGATGCTCGAAATCGAGTCGGCGGCGCAGGGCATTGCGTTCACGACCGAATTCCATCGGGAAGCCGTGCAGCGCTTTCGCGAGAAGGCCGATCCGCTCTTCAAGTGGCCCGCCGCCGAGGCCTGAACTTTCATTGAACGCACTGCCATGACGATCGACTATCACACCCTACGCAACTGGCCGTTCAAGGACGTCGAGCAGACTTACACCGCGCGCGACGCCATGCTCTACAGCCTCGCCGTGGGATACGGCGCCAATCCCGTTGATCCGGACGACCTGGCATTCGTCTACGAAAAGGAATTGCGCGTGCCGCCGACGCTTGCCGTCGTGCTCGGCTTTCCCGGCTTCTGGGCGCGCGACCCGCGCTCGGGCATCGACTGGGTGCGGCTATTGCACGGCGAGCAGAGCCTCGTGATGCACAAGCCGTTGCCACCGGCCGCGACCGTGATCGGCCGCTCGCGCATTACGCGCGTGGTCGACAAAGGCGCAGGCAAGGGCGCGCTCCTCGAAATCCAGCGTAGCATTACCGACAAGGCAAGCGGCGAGCTGTATGCCACCGTCACGCAGTTCACGTTCTGCCGTGGCGACGGCGGCTTCAGCGCGAACGGCGGCTTGAGCGATGAAGCCCCCGCGCCGCCACCGCCGATGCCCGAGCGCGTGCCCGATCATCATTGCGATCTGCCTACGCGCCCGGAAACGGCGCTGATTTATCGTCTATGCGGTGACGACAACGCGTTGCATGCCGACCCGCAGGTCGCGCGCGCGGCGGGTTTCGAGCGGCCTATCCTGCACGGGCTTGCCACGTGGGGCGTGGCCGCGCATGCCGTGCTCAAGACGCTGTGCGCAAGCGACCCGCAACGCCTCGCGGCCTTTCACGCGCGCTTTACTGCGCCAGTGTATCCGGGCGAGACGATCCGCACCGAGATGTGGCGAGACGGCAGCGAGGCGAGTTTTCGCGCGCGCGTGCTGGAACGCGACGTGCTCGTGCTCAACCATGGCCGCGCGCAATTGCGTTGAACGCTATTCTGTATAACGAAGGAATCAGGACTATGGCTCGTCAACCGAAACCGCTCGTGCGCTCCGATATCGCGTACAGCACGCCCGATCGTATCGTCGTGCGCGGCAAAAGCCTGCCCGACGAAGTGCTCGGCCACATGAATCTCGGCGACTTCGCGTTTCTGCAACTCACGGGCAAGACGGCCACGCCGCAGCAGTCCGCGATGTTCAACGCCATCGTCATCACGCTCGTCGAGCACGGCATGACGCCGAGCGCCATCGCCGCGCGCATGACGTACGCGGGCGCGCCCGAGTCGCTGCAGGCGGCCGTCGCAGCGGGGCTATGCGGGCTTGGCTCTGTGTTCGTCGGCAGCATGGAAGGCGCATGCCGCATGCTTTCCGAAACGCTTCCTTATGACGGCCACTGCGACGACCTGGAGAAACTCGCAGTCGATACCGTCGCCGCATGGCGCGCGCGCGGCACGCCGATTCCGGGGCTCGGTCATCCGCTGCACAAGCCCATCGATCCCCGCACGCCGCGCCTTTTCGAACTGGCCGCGCAAAACGGCATGTCGGGGCGCTATGTGAAGCTGATGCAACTCATTGGCGCAGAGGCGGAGCGCGCATCGGGCAAGGCACTGCCGATCAATGCGACGGGTGCAATCGGCGCGATCTGCTGCGAATTCGGCTTCCCGTGGCGCATCGTGCGCGGCTTCGGCGTGATGGCGCGCGCGATTGGCCTGGTGGGTCATCTGCTCGAAGAAGGCGAGCGCCCCATGTCGTTCGAGTTGTGGCAGCGTGTGGAGGACGAAGCCTCCGCCCATCTGCGCGGCGAAGCGTGAGGCGCTCGCGCGGTCCCGGTTGAAAGCTGTGTGCAAGTATCGCGCAGCAATGGTCGGGGGATTAACGAAAGCGAAAGGGCTGATTCGGCAAAGGCAACTTCGCGAAGCGGCGCGAGCCGTTCATAGTATGGCCAACAGTCTCGCTACGGAGAAACGCCATGCCGGAATCGCAAACGCCAACGCTCAGTGCGTGGCTCGACAAGACCGAAACGCTCACCGACGACATCACCGCGTTCCCGCTGCGCGCGCTTGCGGCCACACTCGACCGCGAAGCACCCGATAGCGCCGTGCCGCCGCTGTGGCACTGGCTCTATTTTCTGCCTGTCTCGCCGCTCGCGGAAGCGGGCCCTGATGGACATCCGAAACGCGGCGGCTTCCTGCCGCCGGTCGAACTGCCGCGCCGCATGTGGGCGGGCGGCCGCCTGACCTTTCACGCGCCGCTGCGCGCGGGCAGCGAGGCCGCGCGCACTTCCACCATCGCGAACATCGAGGACAAGACCGGCCGCAGCGGCCGCCTCGTGTTCGTGACCGTGCAGCATCGCTACGAGAGCGGCGGGGCGCTGTGCATCGAGGAAGAGCACGACATCGTCTATCGCGACGCGCCGCAGCCCGGTGCGAGCGCACCCAAACCGGTCGCAGCTCCTCAAGGCGAGACATGGTCGCGAACGCTCACTGCCAGCGCGCTCATGCTGTTCCGCTATTCCGCGCTGACCTTCAACGGTCATCGCATTCACTACGACTTCCCGTACGTCACGCAGGAAGAGGGCTACCCTGGCCTCGTCGTGCACGGCCCGCTCATCACCACACTGCTGCTCGACCTCGTGCACCGTGAGCGGCCCGACGCCACGATCGCGACCTTCGCGTTTCGCGCGGTACGGCCCACGTTCGCGGGCAACGCGTTCACGCTGTGCGGCAAGCTCGCGGACGACGCTCGCTCGGTCGAACTCTGGGCGAAAGACCACGACGGCTATCTGACGATGCAGGCCACCGCCACGCTCGCCTGAACGGCAACACGACTATTCACAGCGAATTCATTTCGATCATGCAAACCACGCAACAAGATTCGTTTCAGGACATCCGCGAAGCCGTGCGCGATTTATGCCAGCAGTTTTCTGGTGAATATTTCCGCAAGATCGACGAGGCGCGCGGCTATCCCGAAGCATTCGTCGATGCGCTCACGAAAGCCGGCTGGCTCGCTGCGTTGATTCCTCAGGAGTACGGCGGATCGGGTCTGGGCCTGACCGAGGCTTCGGTCATCATGGAAGAGATCAACCGCTCGGGCGGCAACTCGGGCGTGTGCCACGGCCAGATGTACAACATGGGCACGCTGCTGCGCCACGGCTCGGCCGAGCAAAAGCGCAAGTACCTGCCGAAGATCGCGAGCGGCGAACTGCGCCTGCAATCGATGGGCGTGACGGAGCCCACCACGGGCACCGATACCACGAAGATCAAGACTACGGCGGTACGCAAGGGCGATCGCTACGTGATCAACGGGCAAAAGGTGTGGATTTCGCGCGTGCAGCATTCGGATCTCATGATCCTGCTTGCGCGCACCACGCCGCTCGCCGATGTGAAGAAGAAGTCCGAAGGCATGTCGATTTTCGTGGTGGACTTGCGCGAGGCGATCGGCAACGGCCTCACCGTGCAGCCGATTCTCAACATGGTCAATCACGAGACCAACGAACTCTTCTTCGATAACCTCGAAATTCCGGCGGAAAACCTGATCGGCGAGGAGGGGATGGGCTTCAAGTACATCCTCGACGGCCTGAACGCCGAGCGCACGCTCATCGCGGCAGAATGTATCGGCGACGGCTACTGGTTCATCGACAAGGTGAGCGCCTACGCCAAGGAGCGCATCGTGTTCGGGCGGCCGATCGGCCAGAACCAGGGCGTGCAGTTTCCCATTGCGCGCGCGTTCGTCAACGTCGAAGCGGCGAGCCTGATGCGCTTCGAGGCCGCGCGCCGCTTCGACGCGCACGAGGCCTGCGGCGCGCAGGCCAACATGGCGAAGCTGCTCGCCGCCGACGCTTCGTGGGAAGCCGCGAATGCATGCCTGCAATTCCATGGCGGTTTCGGGTTCGCCTGTGAGTACGATGTGGAGCGCAAGTTCCGCGAGACGCGCCTCTATCAGGTTGCGCCGATCTCGACCAACCTGATCCTGTCGTACGTGGCGGAGCATGTGCTCGGCCTGCCGCGTTCGTTCTGACCGGAGGCGCGCGCCATGAGACCACTCGACGGTATCAAGGTCGTCACGCTCGAACACGCGATCGCCGCTCCCTTCTGCACGCGCCAGCTTGCCGATCTCGGCGCGCGCGTGATCAAGATCGAGCGGCCTGGCGTCGGGGACTTCGCGCGCGGCTATGACGAACGCGTGCATGGACTGGCATCGCACTTCGTGTGGACGAACCGCTCGAAGGAAAGCCTCTCGCTCGACGTCAAGCACAAGGAGGCTGCGCCGATCCTCGACGCGCTGCTAGCCGACGCCGACGTGCTCGTGCAGAATCTCGCACCAGGCGCTGCGGCTCGACTCGGGCTGAGCTACGAGGCGCTGAGTGAGCGCTACCCGAAGCTGATCGTGTGCGACATCTCCGGTTACGGCGACGACGGTCCTTACCGCGAGCGCAAGGCTTATGACCTGCTGATCCAGAGCGAATCGGGCTTTCTCTCCATCACGGGTTCACACGGCGAGCCCGCGAAGGCGGGCTGCTCGATCGCCGACATCGCCGCAGGCATGTATGCCTACTCGAACATCCTGAGCGCATTGCTGATGCGCGGCCGCACCGGACGCGGCTGCCGCATCGACGTTTCGATGCTGGAGAGCATGGCGGAGTGGATGGGCTATCCGCTCTACTACGCGATCGACGGGCAAACGCCGCCGCCGCTCGCAGGCGCCTCGCACGCGACGATCTATCCGTATGGGCCGTTTCCAGCCGGTGACGGCAAGTCGGTGATGCTCGGCTTGCAGAACGACCGCGAATGGAAGCTCTTTTGCGAGCATGTGCTGCTGCAGCCCGAACTGGCCATCGATGAACGCTTTGCTGCGAACTCCCAGCGTTCCGCGCGCCGTGCGGAACTGCGCGAGCTGATCGTCGAGGCGTTTTCGAAGCTGACTGCGGCACAGGTCATCGAACGGCTCGACCGCGCCGGCATTGCCAACGCCCAGATGAACACGATGGCCGATGTGTGGGCGCATCCGCAACTGCAGGCGCGCGAGCGCTGGCGCGAGGTGCAGACGTCGGTGGGGACCGTTCCGGCGCTGTTGCCGCCGGGCGCACCTTCTGCATTCGATGCGCGCATGGATGCGGTGCCCGCGCTCGGTCAGCATACCGAATCCATTTTGCGTGAGCTTGGCTACGACGCGACGCGCATCGGTGCGCTGCGCGAAGCCGGGGCTATCTGATCGCGCCTGGCGCCTCGCAAACCGACTTCACTGAACTACGCTGCCATGACAGATCATCCCAGCCGCGCACTCGCGGCGTTTGCCTCACAACTGCGCTTCGATTCGATCCCGACTCACGTGGTCGAGCGCACCGTCAATCTCTACGTGGACTGGCTCGGCTCCGCGCTGGGGGGCAAGGGCGCGCGCCCGGTCGAGACGATTGCGCGCTTCGCCCGCACCGCCCGCAGCGCGCCCGAGGCCCAAGGGCCGTGCGATGTCATCATCGATCGCACTCGTACCACGGCGTATTTCGCCGCCATGACCAACGGCGCCGCTTCGCATTTCGTCGAGCAGGACGACGTGCACAACGGCTCGGTGCTGCATCCGGCCACCGTCGTGTTTCCGGTGACGCTGGCGCTCGCGCAGGCGCTGGGCGCCTCGGGGCAGGAGTTCATCGCGGCCTCGGTGGCGGGTTACGAAGTGGGCATCCGCGTCGGCGAATTCATGGGTCGCTCGCACTACAGGATATTTCACACCACGGGCACCGTGGGTACGGTCGCGGCTGCGGCCGCGGCGGGCCGTCTGCTCAAGCTCACGCCCGAGCAGATGCTCGACGCGTTCGGGTCGGCAGGCACGCAGGCGAGCGGCTTATGGGAGTTCCTGCGCGACGCGGCCGATTCGAAGCAACTGCACACGGCCATGGCGGCTGCGAACGGCCTGATGGCCGCCCAGCTCGCAGCGGACGGCTTTCGTGGCGCGCAGCGCATTCTCGAAGGCGCGCAAGGCATGGCGGCCGGCATGTCGAGCGATGCCGATCCCACGAAGCTGGTCGACCGCCTGGGCGAGCGTTGGGCCACGGTCGAAACGTCGTTCAAGTATCACGCGGCGTGTCGTCACACGCATCCGGCCGCCGACGCGCTGCTGTCCGTGATCGACACGCACGGCCTGAGTCCCGACGATATCGCGAGCGTAACGGCGCACGTGCATCAAGGCGCCATCGACGTGCTCGGCAGCGTGGTCGTGCCGAGCACCGTTCATCAGGCGAAATTCAACATGGGGACGGTGCTGGGCCTGGTCGCATACCGCGGCTATGCGGGCGTGAACGAGTTCGAGCGCGACTACTCGGCGGCCGATATCGCGGCGTTTCGCGAACGCGTGACGATGGCGCTCGACGAGGAAGTGGACCACGCGTATCCCGCGCGCTGGATCGGCAAGGTGAGCGTGACGACGCGCGACGGCCGCACGTTGCAGGGCCGCGTGGACGAGCCGAAGGGCGACCCGGGCAATACGCTCTCGCGCGAGGAGATCGCAGCGAAGTTCGTGCGACTCGTGGCATTCTCGGGCGCCGCGAGCGAGAGCGAAGCGCAGCGCCTGCTCGACGCGGCGTGGGGCATTGCCGAGGCGCAGCGCGTAAGCACGCTGTTCGGTGAAGGGGCGAGTGTATGAGCGCTGCGCTTTCCCGCTCGTATCTCTTCGTGCCGGGCAACCGGCCCGAACGCTTCGAGAAGGCGCGCGGCGCGGGGGCGGATGCCGTGATCGTCGATCTGGAGGATGCGGTTCCGCCGGCGGAAAAGGGCGCGGCGCGCGACGCCGTGCTCGCGGCGCTGGACGCGGCGCGCCCCGTGTGGGTGCGCGTGAACGGCACCGACACGCCCTGGTTCGCCGATGACGCCGCCGCACTTGCGGGACATGCGGGCGTGGCGGGCATCATGTTGCCGAAGGCGGAAAGCGCGGAGCAGGTCGCGGCGGTGCGTTCAGGCGCGCACGGCGCGCTACACGTGTTGCCGATCGTGGAAACCGCGCGCGGCATCGCGGGCCTGAATGCGCTGTGCAGCGCGCAAGGCGTGCTGCGCGTGGCGTTCGGCACGCTCGATTTTCAGGTGGATATGGGCATCGACGGCGACGGCGAGGAACTCGACGCGTTTCGCTCGCAGATCGTGCTGGCCTCTCGGCTTGCGGGCATTGCGGCGCCCGTGGACGGCGTTTCGACCGTCTTCGACGATGCCGATGGGCCCGAGCGTGAAGCGCGCCGCGGGCGGCGCTTCGGCTACGGCGGCAAGCTATGCATTCATCCGAAGCAGATCGAGCCCGTGCATCGCGCCTACGCATGGACCGGGGCGGAGCGCGCATGGGCGCAGCGTGTGCTCGATGCGGTGCAGGCGAGTGGCGGGGCCGCGGTGGCGCTCGACGGCAAGATGGTGGATATGCCGGTGATCCTCAAGGCGCGGCGGATTTTGGGTGTTTAAACGCTGGCCGAGGTCGTTGTAACTGCTGCGATGAAGTCGATAGAGGAGGCGCCTTTGTTTTCACGAAGGCGCCTTTCGTTTTTTCTGCTAGCCAGCGGACGGACTTAGCCGATTGCGCCAGCGAGTTCGGGTACGGCCGTGAACAGGTCGCCGACGAGGCCGTAGTCGGCCACGCTGAAGATCGGTGCTTCCTCGTCCTTGTTGATCGCGACGATGACCTTCGAGTCCTTCATGCCGGCGAGGTGCTGGATTGCGCCGGAGATCCCCACTGCAACGTATAGTTGCGGCGCGACGATCTTGCCAGTCTGACCGACCTGATAGTCGTTCGGCACGTAGCCTGCGTCCACTGCTGCGCGCGACGCGCCGAGCGCAGCGTTGAGCTTGTCCGCGAGCGGCTCCAGAACCTTTGTGTAGTTTTCGCCGCTACCAAGACCGCGGCCACCCGAAACGATGATCTTAGCGCTCGTGAGTTCCGGCCGGTCGAGCTTCGTGACTTCGCGGCTTACGAATTGTGAAAGTCCACTGTCTGCTGCGGCTTCGATCTTTTCGATCGGTGCGTTACCGCCGACGGCCGCGACTGCATCGAACCCCGTCGTGCGGACAGTGATGACCTTGATCGCATCTTGAGATTGCACCGTCGCGATCGCATTGCCCGCGTAGATCGGACGCTCGAACGTGTCCGCGCTGCGCACAGCGGTGATGTCGCTGATCTGGGCAACGTCCAGCTTCGCGGCGATGCGCGGCGTGACATTCTTGCCCGATGCCGTTGCGGGCGCAAGGATGTGCGAGTAGTTCCTTGCGATATTGAGGATCGTCGCTTCGACGTTTTCCGCGAGACCTTGCTCGAGTTGTGGCGCGTCGGCGAGCAGTACCTTCGCAACGCCTGCGATCTTCGCTGCTGCATCCGCTGCAGCTTGCGCGTTGTAGCTTGCGATCAGCACATGCACGTCGCCGCCAATCTTCTGCGCTGCTGCAACCGTGTTCAACGTCGCGGCCTTCACGGTCGCGTTGTCGTGTTCGGCTATGACCAGATTCACCAGATTCGTCATTTTCAAATCGCTCCCTTACAGCACCTTGGCTTCGGTTTTCAGCTTCTCGATCAGCGCGGCAACGTCCGGCACCTTCACGCCTGCCGAACGCTTCGGCGACTCGGCAACTTTCAACGTCTTCAGGCGGGGCGCGACGTCGACACCCAGATCGGAAGGCTGAATCGTCTCCAGCGGCTTCTTCTTCGCCTTCATGATGTTCGGCAGCGTGACGTAGCGCGGTTCGTTCAGGCGCAAATCGGTCGTCACGACGGCGGGCAGTTTCAACGACAGCGTCTCCGCGCCGCCATCCACTTCGCGCGAAACCGTGGCCTGGCCGTCTGCGACGACGACCTTCGAAGCACAGGTGGCTTGCGGCAGATTCGCCAGCGCAGCGAGCATCTGCCCAGTCTGATTCGAATCGTCGTCAATGGCCTGCTTGCCGAGAATGATCAGCGACGGCTGTTCCTTGTCGACGAGCGCTTTCAAAAGCTTCGCCACCGCGAGCGGCTGCAGATCGTCGTTCGACTCGATCAGCACGGCGCGATCCGCACCGATGGCCAGCGCCGTGCGCAGCGTTTCCTGGGCCTGCGAGACACCGCACGAAACGGCAATGACCTCGGTCGCCACGCCGGCTTCCTTCAGACGCACTGCTTCTTCAACGGCAATTTCATCGAACGGGTTCATCGAAAACTTCACGTTGGCGATATCCACCCCCGTGCCATCCGACTTCACTCGGACCTTCACGTTGTAATCGACCACGCGCTTGACGGGCACCAGAATTTTCAAGCTCTTTCTCCTCGATAGGGGCAATGCTTTCGTCGCTGACGAAGACCTTCGTCACTGTGACAGACGCGTGGGCTGCGCGGAATTCAGCTTTGTGGAAGGCGTGCTTCGAGCGTGCTAAAGCAGCGCCGCGCAGCCTGCATGGGCGCGAAGCGTCGCACGAATGTGGCGCGCGCCGCAATCGTCCGTTCGAACGAAGCGGCGCGCGTGCCAGCGGGAGGGGAGCGTCAGTTCTTCTTGTCGCGCACGAAGCGCAGTGCGAAGCGCACGAGCCGCGGCATGGTTTCGGGCCGCAGCAGACGCTTGTCGTAGCCCGCAAAGCGCCGCTCGTTTTCGGCGAGACACAGGCGCATGAGATCCGGCACGTTGATGTCCACGTCCGTCACCTGCTGCGCACCGTTCATCGTGAAGTTGTTGTCGTGCCGGTGTTCGTTGCCATCGGCATCCATGGCGCGCGCGAGACCGACGCGTTCCCACGCCAGAAAAGCCCAGACGCCGGCCACCTTCAGCTCGAAGCGAATGCGTTGCCACCCGCTGAGCCGGGCGCGGTGCCAGGCCACCCAGTTCGCGAACAGCAGGATATGGCGGCATTCTTCCTGCATGACGGGCTCGAACGTGTCGATCAGTTCGGGCGGAAAGAGGCCGGAGCGATGCGCCACTTCGAAGAGGCCGAACGCGAAGAAGCTGTCCACGCATTCGCTGTAGCCCGTCACGAGGTAGGCCCATTCGGCGTCCTTGGGGTACACGTAGGGCGGTTCGCTCGCGAGCTTGATGCCGTACGCCGCCACCATGCGCGAGAGGACTTCCTTGTGGCGGTTCTCCTCCCACGCGTTCAAGGCGAGCGCATCGCGCATCACGGCGTCGTCGAGCGAGGCGGCATAGGCGGCCATGCGCAGGCGCGCGCGGCCTTCCGTTTGCACGGCAATGTCCCAGATGGGCAGATCGGTAATGCGCTTGAGCGCCGCGGGTTCGAGCTGCGGCCAATCGAGTACCGAGGGCCGGTAAGGATTGAAGGTCTCGCGGAACATGCGGCACATCTCGTCGCGATGAACGTCGGAGCCGGGCGTGAGCGCACCGGTGACACGGCTCGTCCAGTGGCGAGTGTTGCGCTCGGCGGCGTCGAGCGTCTCGCGGTCCGGGCGCTCGACGGGCAGCGCCGGCGCGTCGAAGCCGGGAATCAGTTGCGACGCATCGAAGGCGTCGAGTATCAGGTCGTCCATCTCGCTGTTCTTTTGCCGGTGGCCAACGCACGCGATGCTTTCACGGTTGCGAGGATGCATAAGAGACTGCAGTCGTCGCAAGAGCTTACTTCGAACCGGCGCAACGCGCGACGAGCGCGGCGTTCGATCGGATCGTTAGCTATCGTTCATCCGTCTTCTTCGACGCTATAATGGCCCGACCCATGTCGAATCCTTGAACAATCGCGGCGCGAACGCTCGGGTCTGAGCATTGCGGTGCGGCACGCATGCGCGCAATAGTCTAATTGAGCAGGTAGAGTACTGCTGACTGGCCATGCGGGCAACGCCGCGGCGCCTGGACACTCCAGCTAACCGGAAACCTGCCTGTGCGCATCCTGTCGATATTCGGTACGCGGCCCGAAGCCATCAAGATGGCGCCGCTCGTCAAACGTCTCGAAGCGCAACCCGGCGTGCAGTCCGTCGTCTGCGTGACGGGGCAACATCAGACCATGCTGCAGCAGGTCCTCGACCTGTTCGGCATCGTGCCCGCGCACAACCTCGGCGCGATGACCGCGAACCAGACGCTCAACGGGCTTGCCGGGCGCCTGTTCGCCGGCCTTGACGACGTGCTCGCCGCCGAGCAGCCCGAGCGAGTGCTCGTGCACGGCGACACGCTGACGAGCATGGCGGGCGCGATTGCCGCCTTTCATCGGCGCATACCGGTTGGGCACGTGGAGGCCGGGCTGCGCACCGGCAATCTGTTCGAGCCGTGGCCCGAGGAAATGAACCGGCGCGTGGTGGATGTCGTGAGCGATCTGCTCTTCGCGCCCACGGCAAGCTCGCAGGCGAACCTCGAAGCGGAGGCGTTGGGCGGGTGCGTGGTCGTGACGGGCAATACCGTGATCGATGCGCTGCATCTCATGTGCGAGCGGCTCGACAACGACGCGGCGCTGCGCGCGCGCCTCGACGCGCAATTCCCGCTTCTCGAACCTGCCGACACCGGCCGCCCGTTGCTGCTCGTGACCGGTCATCGGCGCGAGAGTTTCGGCGAGGGCTTCGAGCATATCTGCGCGGCGCTCGCCACGCTCGCGCATTCGGGCAAGATGCAGATCGTCTATCCCGTGCATCTGAATCCCAACGTCCGCGGCCCCGTGCTCGCCACGCTCGGCAACGCGCCCAACGCTCATCTCACCGATCCGCTCGACTACCCCGAGTTCGTGCGCCTCATGCAGCGCGCGGCGATCGTGCTGACCGATTCGGGCGGCGTGCAGGAGGAGGCGCCCGCGCTCGGCAAGCCGGTGCTCGTGATGCGCGACGTAACCGAGCGCCCCGAAGCGCTTGCCGCGGGCACCGTGAAGCTCATCGGCACCGACCGGACGGCGATCGTGCGCGCGGTGCTCGAACTCGTCGAGAACGAAGACGAGCGGCGCGCCTACGCGAGGCGCGTCAATCCGTACGGCGACGGGCACGCTTCGGAGCGCATCGTTGCGGCGCTCACCGGCCAGCCGTTCGAGCCGTTCCCGAGTCGCGAGTTGCCGGGCTACCGGCATCCCGTGGTCGCCATGCGGCCGGAGCCCGGCGAGGCCGACGAGGCCGACGCCGCGCCTTGACGGCGGGCTCGATGCCTACGTATCAGTTGCATCGCAGTGCCAGGCAATCAGTGCATTCCAAAGGCGGGATGGCCGGGACCGCCACGCGGCGGATGCGCCGCCGCGCCGACACCATGAGGCATGACACGTGAGATTTGATCCGATCGGGCAGGTGCGCGCAGCGGGGCGCAAGGGCATGGGCGCGCCGTATTGCGCCTATGTGGCCGCAGCGTTTCTCGCGGCGCTGGGCCGTTGCGCGTACGCGGCGCCTGGCGACCTGGCCGGTGCCTTCGCGCAGCTCGGCGCCGGGCGCGTGGAATCGCGAACCGTGGCGCTGGCCGATCTCGGCGTGCGCGATCCGGTCGTGCTGCGCGCGCCCGATGCGACTCAGGAACTCTATCTGCCGGTGCCCGCGGGCTTGCCGATCAGCAACGCGACGCTGCAGCTCGACGCGAGCTATCTGCGCGGCAATGGCGGGCGCACGACCTTCGTGCTCTCGCTCGACGGCTCGCCCGTGCAGGCGCGCAACGTCACGGACGCGCAGGGCGACGGCTCGCTCAGCATCGGCGTGGATGGTGCGCCACGCCCCTCGGGCTTCGTGCGCGTGGGGCTGCAATGGTCGTCGGTGCTCAATGAAAACGTCTGCACGGACCAGACGGCGATCGGCAACGTCTGGAAGGTCGCGCCCACCACGCGCCTCACGTTTCAGTTCGACACCTCGGCCGTGAACGACGTGCGCACCGCGTGGAGCGCGCTGCCTGCGAAACCCGTGGTCCTCGTGAGCGGCGGCAAGCTCGATGGCGCGGCTTACGACGTGGCGTGGCGGCTCGAAGCCCTGTTGATGCGCGGCGGCGCGACGCCCGTCACGACGCGCATGCCCGCGGTGGGCGACACCGTGAATCTCGGCACCGTGCAGGTGCCGGCCGCGCTGCAGTCGGTGCCCGCTTTCGCGGCGCTGGCAGCGGGTGGCTCGCACAAGATCGCGAATCCAGCGGAACTTGGCGCGCTGATCGCGCTCGCGCCGGCGGGCGCCTTCGTGCCCAACGTCGTGGTCGCCGACGACGCGCTGCGCGCGCAAGCGGGCGCAGCGCTCGACGCGTTGCGCGGCGAGGTGCTGGCCGCTTCCGCCGATGCCGCGAGCGCCTTCGATGCGTGGCGCGCGCATTCCGGCGGCGTGCTTGCCGCGCCGTTCGAGAAGGGCGAATTGCGCCTCGCGCATCTGGGCGGCCTGCCCACCGTGGTAGTCGGTGACGACACCGGCGTGAGTGCGCTTTCGCGCACGTGGAGTGGCATCGACGTGTCGCGCCGGCTGGTCGTGCACGAACTGGCCGCGTCGCCGAACCTGAGCGCAGGGGGTTCGAGCGACCGCATCGCGCTTTCGCTGATCGGCGGCACCCCTCGAACGTTAGAGGTGCTGACTAGTGCGGCATGGGAGGCCAACTTCGATCTCGCGGCCGTCTCGGGCGATGGGCGCATTCCGCGCCGCGTGGTGCTCGATCTGGCTGCCGCGCCTGCGGCAGACCGCAACGGCCAGACGGCATCGATCTTCTTCAACGGCGTGCTGATCGGCTCGCACCTGCTCGATACCGACGGCCACGCGCAACGCGTGAGCGCGGATATCCCCGTCTATGCGCTCGGCACCACCAACGCGCTGCGCGTGCTGTTCCAGCGCCAGCCGGCGGGCGGCTGCCGCCCGCACGAGCAGGGTTATCCGGCGGCCGTGCTGCCGGGCAGTCATCTGGTCGTCGGCCAAGGACCGCTCGGCGAAAACTTCACGGGCATGGTGGCGCGTTTCTCGCGCACGGCGAGCGTGCTCGTGCCCGACGGCTATCTGGCCGATCCGGTAACGACGCTGCCGCGCGTGGCGCGGCTCGCCAATGCGGCGGGCGTTGCGCCCACGCGCGCGACGCTCCAGGTGGTGCCGAACGGCCAGAGCGCGCAGCCGAAAGACGCGTTCCTCGCCGCCGATGTCGCGCTCGACAGCGAGGGGGCCCACGCGAGCTTCGCGGACGGCCGCCTCACGCTCAAGGGGCGCGGCGGCTCGATGCTCGCCGACATGTCGGGTCTCGCGAATCTCGGCCTGATCCAGGTAGTGCGCTCGGGCACGACGCCTGGCATCGTCTACCGCAGCGTGGGCGATGCCCCCGTTCTGCCGCCCGGGATGCAGTTGCAGCAGGGCGACGTGGCCATCGTCGATGCGAGCGGCGTGCTCAAGACCTTCGATACTCAGTATCCCGGCGGCGTGCCGCCGACGGACGACCAGCGCGCGTGGCTCACGCGCCACTGGGCGGCCTGGGGCGTGCCGAGCATCGCCATCGCGGTGATGGTGTTGCTGCTGCTCGCAGCGGGCTTCGCGCGCAAGCGGGCCCGGGCGAGGACGGCGGCCGCCGCCGCGGCGCGCGCGGCGCAGGAGAGCGCCGAAAACCCGGACAACCAGCAGAGCGGATCGTGAGCGCGCACGCCATCGACTGGTGGCTCAACTATTACGCCGGCCGCTACTACGAGGGCATGGAGTATCTCGCGGCGGTGGTCGCGGTGGTGATCCTGCTATCGAGCATCGACGATCTCTTTATCGACGCGTGGTACTGGGTCCGCCGGATCATCCGCCACTACACGATCGAGCGCCGCTACGAGCCGTTGCGCGCCGAGCAACTCTACACGCGTGAGCAGCAGCCGCTGGCCATCATGGTGCCCGCGTGGCGCGAGGAAGATGTGATCGCCTCGATGGTCACCGACCTCGTGCGCGTGCTCGACTACAAGAACTATGTCGTGTTCGCCGGCACCTACCAGAACGATGCGGCGACCATTGCCGAAGTCGAGCGCATGCGGCGGCGCTACAAGCAGCTCCATCGCGTGGAGGTGCCGCACGACGGCCCCACCTGCAAGGCCGATTGTCTGAACTGGATCGTGCAGGCGATCTTTCGCATGGAGAAAGAAACCGGCATCGAATTCGCAGGCGTGATCCTGCACGACAGCGAGGACGTGCTGCATCCGCTCGAGTTGCGCTTCTTCAACTACCTGTTGCCGCGCAAGGACATGATCCAGTTGCCGGTGGCGTCGCTCGAGCGCGAATGGTACGAACTCGTCGCGGGCACGTACATGGACGAGTTCGCCGAATGGCATGCGAAGGATCTCGTGGTGCGCGAGAGCCTTGCCGGCACGGTGCCGTCGGCCGGCGTGGGCACGTGCTTTTCGCGCCGCGCGTTGGCCGGCCTCGCGGAGGAAACGCAGAATCAGCCCTTCAACACGGAGACGCTGACCGAAGACTACGATGTGGGCGAGCGCCTCGGCCGCATGGGCATGCATTCGATTTTTGCGCGCTTTCCCGTGGAGTTCGCCACGCGGCGCAAGTCGTGGTTCGGCTTCGGGCCCGAGCGAGACGTCACGCTGACCATGCCGCTGTGCGTGCGCGAGTTCTTTCCCGATACGTTTCGGACCGCTTACCGTCAGCGCGCGCGCTGGACGCTCGGCATCGGCCTGCAAGGCTGGGAGCAGACGGGCTGGGTCGGCACGATCGCCAACCGGTATCTGCTCGCGCGCGACCGCAAGGGCATCGTCACGGCGTTCGTCGGCATCATTGCCTACGTGCTGCTCGCGCAATTCCTGCTCTTTGCGTACGCCGAGTTTCTCGGCATTCGGCCGGAGCTGGTCGCCTCGCCGTTCGCCAACTCCCGCTTTCTCACCATCGTGCTGTGGGCCAACGGTGTTGCGTTGCTGCTGCGCGTGATCCAGCGCGTCTACTTCGTCTCGCGGCTCTACGGCTGGGAGCATGGCGTGCTTTCGGTGCCGCGCATGGTGATCGGCAACTTTGTGAATTTCATGGCTGTCTCGCGCGCATGGAAGATGTATCTCGCGTATCTGGTCACCGGCAAGCGGCTCGTATGGGACAAGACCATGCACGACTTTCCCTCGTCGGACGGCTTCACGGACCGCCGGCAACGTCTCGGGGAACTGCTGCTTTCGTGGCAGGCGATCGGACCGAAGGAACTGGAGCAGGCGCTGGCCCAGGAGCATGCGCAGGAAGCACCGCTCGGGCGCGTGCTGATGGCGCAGGGCTGGCTCGACGAGGAAACGCTCGCGGAGGCCATCGCGTTCCAGGCGGACCTGCCGCGCGGCTGGCTCGATCGCGAACGGCTCACGCGTTACGCGAGCGATCTGCCGATCGAACTCGCGGTGCGCTACCGCGTGCTGCCGCAAGGCGACGACGGCAAGGGGCACGAGGTGCTGCTGTGCGCAAGCCCGCTCGCGGAACCCGCGCTCGCAGCGTTGCAGGCCCAATGCGCGTTGCCGATCGTGCAGCGCATCGTGCGCGAGGGCGAGGTGGCGGACGGCTTGCGCCTGTTGCGCGGCGTGCCGCCGGTGCAGGTGCGCGAAGCGCAGGGCGCCGCCACGCAGGGCGTGCCGCTGCTGGGCGATCTGCTGATCGAACGCGGCGCGGTCAAGCGCGCCGCGTTCGAAGGGGCGTTGCAACGCTATCGGCCCGCCGAGCACGGACGCATCGGCGATTTCATGGTGGAGCAGGGCGTGCTCACACGCGATGCGCTGGCCACGGCGATTGCGGAGCAGGAGCGTCTGCGCGCCGAAGCTGCATCCGCGTCATGAGACGGTCTCCGAAGCGTTTTTCGTCGACGCGATCTTCATCCCGTTGGGGCGCAGCTGCGCCGTGTCGTGCGACGATGCCGCGTGCGCTCCTGCTCGCCGCGATGTGGGCGGCGCTCGCGGGCGCGGGGCGCGCTCAGGCCCAGGCACTGCCTCAGGGCACGCAGCCGTTGCCGTTGAGCGGCGCGGCGTATCGCGTCGCCCAGCAAGGCTACGACGCGTATGCGCGCCGCGACTACGCGGCGGCCGAGCGCTATGCGCGCGAGGCGATCCGGCAACGGCCCGATCTCGCCACGCTACGCCTGTTGCTCGCGAATTCCCAGGCGGCGCGCGGGCAGTGGCGCGAGGCGAGCCGCACGCTCTCCGACGCTATCGCGCAGATCGGTCCCGACGCGGCGCTCGCGGCACGGCGGCGCGAGGTCGATGCGCAGGTGGCCGCGCTGGCGCGACCGGGCGCGCCAACTGGGGGCAGCCGCACGGCGCGCGCCGCACCGCCGCCGGGTTCTGGGCCGCCCGACTATCTGACCGGCCGCGCATGGCAGCTTGCTCAGGAGGCCTACAAATCGTACGGCGCGAAGCAATACGATGCCGCCTGGCGCGAGGCGGGCATCGTGATCGCATTGCGGCCCGACATCTTGCGTCTGCGGCTGCTCGCCATCGACGCCGCCGCGGCGGCCGGCGACGACCGCGAAGCCTGGCAGGCCGCGCAGGACGCGCAGCGGCGTTTCGGCGACAGCCAGGCGCTGCGCGAGCGCCGCACGCAGATCGGCGCGCGGCTCGCGCCCGCAGCGGTGCAAGCGGCTCAGGCGGCGCGCGCGCGCGGCGACACCGCGCAGGGTATCGCGCTCATGCACGAGGCGATCGGCTACGCGCCGTCGCATCTCGGCAACCGGCTGCTGCTGTGCGAGATGCTGCTGGAACAGAACGACATGGCGGGCCTCGAAGCCGCGGCGGGCGATGCGATTGCGTCGGGCGCCACGCCGACGCTCATGCCGTACGTGTTGCGCGGCTATGCACGCGCAGCTCAGGGCAGGTCGGCACAGGCCAACGAGGATTTTGCGCAGGCGCTGCTGAGCGAGGGCGCTTCCGTGCGCGACGAGCGGGTGGCGCACGCGATCATCGCCGATGTGTGGACGGCCGACGGCCAGCCGCAGCGCGCGCTCGACCTGCTTGCCACGCTGCCGCCCGTCGGCGACGACACCGACGCCCTGATCGCCATGCGCCGCTACTACGCGCGCGCGGCGCTCGCGCAGTCCGCTGCGCCGACCACGCCTGCTACGCCAGGCGAGCGGGTGGCCACGACGGCGCGCCCGGTGCTCGACTGCACGGTGGACCGGTACGGCAGCGCCTGCGACGTCTATGCGGCCGATCCCGGCTTCGCGCAGCGGCGCGCCGCGATCGTCGCTTCGCAGCGCGGCGATCAGGCGGCCGCGCTCGACGCGCAGCGCCGGGCTGTCGCCGCGGACCCGCGCAATCCGCAGCATCGGCTCGAACTGATCGACGCGCTCACTGCCGCCGGCGATACCGTTGGCGCGCAGCGCGAAGCGCGTGCCATGGCCGACGCGGGCCTGCTCGATGCGCTGCCGCCGCTTTCCGCCGCGTACGTCGCGCAGCGCGCGGGAGACGACCGCCGCGCTGCCACGTACTTCGCGCAGGCGGACGAAGCCGGCCAGCTGCCGCCACAGGCCACTGGCGATGCAGGCTACAGCGCGTACCGCGCGACGTTCGACGCGCTGGCCGCAAGCTATTTCAGGCGTGCGATCGATTACGGCACCTCGCCGCCGCCAGGCGTTGCACCTGCCACGCTGGTACAGCTGCAAGACCTGCGCAATGCACACGCCGACGTCACGCGCGACTGGGGCGCGATCGCCTCGGTCAACTATCGCGGCTCAGGCCTGCAACCCGGCGTGTCGACCGGTCAAGTGCCCGGCTCGTACAACAACTGGCAGATGGGCGTCGAAGGATACTGGCGGCCGTTCGGCACGCTCGGCGACCGCAACTTCGAGGTCTATGCGCGCGTCTATCAGGACGTCGGTGCGAAGGGCGACGCGCCGAGCGGCATCTCCACCGCGCTCGGGGCCATCGGTGCGCGTGCCAAGCCGTTCGAATCGATCAACGCGGTAGTGGCGTTCGAGCGGCTCATCCCCATTGGCTCGCGCGCGCCTTCCGACTGGCTGCTGCGCCTCGCCTACTCGGGCGGCATCGGCACCGGGCGGCGGCTCGACGTGCCGTCGTGGTGGACGGTGCAGGACTATGGCGAAGTCGGCCACTACGTGAGCAACGGCTGGAACTACGGCACGGGCTATATCGAGGCGGGCCGCACGTGGCGGCTCGACACCATCAGCCCGAAGCTTACGGTCTTTCCGTACGCGGTGGCCGGCGTGGACTACGATTCGAGCGTCAACCACAGCGTGCCGGTCGGGATGGGCGTGGGTGTCTCGATGCGCTACTGGTTCCGCGACAGCTTCTACGACGCGCCGCGCTCCTATGTCGACGTGACGGTTCAGTACCGCTGGCACATCACGGGCGACGACCGGGCAGGCGGTGTGTTCTTCGGCGCCGTGCTCTCTTATTGAGGAAACCTGATGATCGTGCGCAGAAAGGCTCAAGGCATCGCGGGCGAGGCAGAGGAGGCCGGGCGAACGCGCTTGCGCGCCCGGCCGCGATACGCGCGCCTGGCATGCGCGGGGCTGTGCGCGCTCGCTGCCGCCGGTTGCACGTTACAGGTGCCCGCGCACGCGGACGCGCTCGCGCAAGGCATCGTCTGGCAGCCCGACAACGACCATCTCGACTTGCGCGGCGACTGGGACCGGTTGGGCGTCAACGAGCTGCTGGTGCAATGGATCGCCGTGGACGACGTCGCGTTCATGGCGGGCGCGGGCATTCCCGCGCCGCGCGTGCCCGACTGGGTGCGCATTGGCAACGAACCGTGGGCGCGCGGCGTGATCGTCGGCCTCGCGGGCTATTCGGACGAGAAGAAAGCGCGCGAGAACCTCGAAACGCTTGTCGACCGTTCGCTCAAGCTCGCGGCCGTGCGGCCGCCCGTGCACATCACGGGCTGGTATTTTCCGGTCGAAGTCGATCCCACCTGGACCGACGCGCCCCGCATGGCGCCGCTGCTGGAGAAGCTGCCGCATCCGCTGTGGATCAGCGTGTACGACACCAGCAACATCGGCGGCGAGGCGTTCGCGAAATGGCTCGACGGCTGGCTGCCGCGCGATGTCGGCGTGTTGCTGCAGGACGGCTGCGGCGTTTATGCGCGCGGCCCGGCGGCGGCGCGCGCATATGCAGATGCCTTGTCCGCGCGTTTGGGCCACAAGCGCGTACGCATCATCGCGGAGGCGTTCCGTCCCAAACAGGGCGGGGGCTTTCGCGCCGCCACGGCCGCCGAGCTGGCGCCGCAGCTCGAGGCGTATCACGGTTATCGCGTGTATCTCTTCGACGGGCCGCACTACATGTCGCCGGAACTCGTCGAGGGCCTGCTGCAGCAGCAGAAGGCGAGGGGCGCGGCGCAGTAGCGGGTCATATGGAAAACGCGGCGAAAGCGCCACCCGCGCGCGGCGCTTTCGCGGACCTCAGCGCAATTGCGCAAAGGCGATCAACAGCACCATACCGCCGATGGCGCCGTCGAGCACGCGCCATGCACCCGCACGCCGGAACAGCGGCGCGAGCGCACGCGCGCCGTAGCCTAGCGCGACGAACCACACTGCGCTCACCGACATCGCGCCGATCGCGAAGGCGAGGCGGCTGCCCTGCGGTTCTCGCGCGCCGGCCGTGCCGATCAGCAGGAAGGTGTCGAGATACACGTGCGGATTGAGCCAGGTGAACGCGAGCGTCATGAGGATGATCGGCCACGCGCGCTGCTCAGGCGCATCCGCCGCGGCATGGCTCTCCAGCACCGCGTGCGAAGGACGCACCGCACGGCGCAGCGCGCCGATGCCGAACCACACGAGCCAGGCGAGCCCCACGTACAGCACGATGTGCACGAAGGTCGGATAGCGTTCGACGAGCGCCGAGGCGCCGCCCACCCCCGCGCCGATCAGCACGAAGTCGGACAGTGCGCAGAGCAGGACGATCTTGCCGACGTGCGAGCGCAGGATGCCCTGACGCAGCACGAACGCATTCTGTGCGCCGATCGTGACGATGAGCGAGGCGCAGAGCGCCGCGCCGTGAGTGAAAGCGAGCCAGTTCATGACGGTTGCGGACAAGGTAGGAACGCGGGCGGCGCGGTGCGCGGCGCCTGCGGTCATTGGACATCGACAGGGAATGGCGCTAGTCTGCCGCCAGGAGCCGCATAAGCAAAGCTCATTTTCATTAACCGGATTAAGGAACGCTAATGCTCGACTATGCCTTGCTCGATGCGCTCGCCGCCGTCGTGCGGCATGGCTCGTTCGATCGCGCCGCGGGGGCGCTCAACGTCACGCCGTCGGCGGTTTCGCAGCGCGTGAAGCTGCTGGAGGAGCGCGTGGGCACCGTGCTCGTGAAGCGCGGCCAGCCCTGCGTCGCGACGGCTTCCGGCGCGCTGCTGTGTCGTCACACGGAGCGCGTGCAGTTGCTCGAGGCGGAGCTGGGCGGGGCGATGCCGACCTTCACGAGCGCGCTGGGCGCGGCGCGGCCGACGCTGCGGGTGGCCGTCAACGACGACAGCGTGGGCACCTGGTTCATCGACGCCGTGGCGGGCTTCTGCGTCGAGCGCGGCATTCTGCTCGACCTCGTGATCGACGACCAGGATCACACCGCGCAACGCATGCGCGACGGCAGCGTGCAGGGCGCCGTCACGACGCAGGCCGAGCCCGTGCAGGGCTGCCGCTCGACCCGGCTCGGTCGCATGCGCTACCTCGCCGTGTGCTCGCCGGCGTTTTTCGAGCGGCATTTCGCGCAAGGCGTGACGCGCGACACGCTGCGCCACGCGCCGTGCGTCGAGTTCAATCCCAAGGATCAATTGCAAAAGCGCTTCATTCGCCGCATCACGCGCGCGCAGATCGACGCGCCGCTGCACTGGATTCCCCATGTGGCGGGGTTTCTGCGCTGTTGCCTGAACGGCCTGGGCTGGGGCATGTGCCCCGAGCGCATGATCGCGCCGCATCTCGCGCGCGGCGAACTCGTCGAACTCACGCCCGGGCGGGCGCTCGACGTCGACCTCTACTGGCAGAGCTGGCGGCTTTCCATTGGCTGGCTCGATGAATTCGGCGCCATGCTCAAGGTACGCGCCGGCGAATTTCTCGATCAGGGCCGCGGCACGTAAGACGCGAGCCGCGCGATATCTTCATTCGTTTGTCTTTATCCGCGGATTCAATAGTGGTTTAGTGTGCATACTTTCGGTGCGGATCATAGTGCTTGTAACATCACCGTTTTGTTGCTATTCCTCTCGTGCGAGTTGCACAATGGCCGCATTGGCGCGCGCCAAAGCGCTAAAGCAATATCTGGAATCCATTAATTGCTTTTCGAATAGTGGAATGCCTCGATATTCCAGGGGGCGTGGACAATGCAAGCTTCGTGCGAGAATTGCGCGTTCAATAGACTGACGTTTAGTATGTGATATGTCTGATGCACCTAGGTCGAATAGGTGGTTGCGTTTCATTGATCGGTCACATCCCGTATGTAAGAGTGGAGACGTCGCGATGCCGGTAAAGACCGCGAGACCGGCCATGGGCGGGCATTCAGGGCTTTATGTATGCACGGGGCGCAGCGGGCGCTGTAACAATTCAGTTATGTGGAAAAGTCGCACGAGTAGTGACATCCCGACGGAAACCGGTTATTTTTTCCGCGATGAGATTGTTAAGTATCATCAAATCGGAAAAAAAGTTCACGGATGTAAAGAAACCAACATTGGAGGCTTACAGTCGGAACTGAAAGCTCTGCCATCTCGTTTTTTGCGTTTAGCATTATCGTGTGAAAATTGCATTTTCCCTGTGGATTGCGAGTTGGACACGCTATAATCCGGACGTGGCAGAGTGCATATTCGACCGGCATATTTGAATCGTTTCCACGTGCACGAGGTGCATTATGACGAAATTAGATACCGGCAGCGTTTGGCAACAAACCATTGACCTTCTGTCCGCGGCTTCCGAGCCGCTAAGCCTGGACAGCGAATTCGAAGGCGGCAGAAGCTGCAAACCGGTACCCATCACACGCGGCGCATCGGAGGCGGCCAACCGGCGGCGCGCCACCGTCCGTTCGTGGGATGCGCAGGGCATCACCTTGATCCGGCGGCATGATCCGGACAGCATCACCGTTTGCTGGAGCGACGCCACCTATGGCCGCTACTCCGACCAGTTGTGGCGTGTCTGCACGGCGCGCCGCAGCGCCGTTTGCGCGCTGACCGGCGAGAAGATCCGCCGCGGCGACGCGGTGTTCCGGCCGAGCCCGAATCGCCGTCATCGCCCGGCCAATGCCGACGCGATGATCCTCGCGAGCAAGCTCGACAATCTGCCCAACGCCGTGGTCGCGGCGCGTCTGGACGAGGCGCTGGCCGCCTGAGTGGCGTCCCCGGGCGCACCGGCCGCCCGCGCGGGTAGGCCACCCGCCGCTCACATGTCGCGGCCGGTCACACCTCGTCATTCCCATGTCATAAAGCTGCACAAGAACAAAACGGCGCCCCGAGGGGCGCCGAGTTCGTTGGCAGGGAGAAAGGCGGGTCGCCACCGTGCGCCGGCGCAGGCGCAACCGGCGCCCGCCCCGGCGGCGCACCCCTCAGACGGTGGCGTCGCGGGCGTTTTCCTCTTCGAGCGCGTCGCGCGTCTCGGGCATCGCCAGCCAAACCATCAGCACCGCCGCGGCGCCCGCGCTCGCGAGCGCGAGGAAGCTCACCGTATTGCCCAGGTGATCGGCGATAAAGCCGGCAAGCGCAGTCGAAAGCGTCGCCCCGATCCCCGCGGAAAGTCCGAAGAGCCCGATACAGAGGTTGTAGCGGCCTTTGCCGCCCGCCACGTCGGCGGCGATGAGCGGCAGCATCACGCCGAACACGGCGGCCGAAAGGCCGTCGAGCATCTGCACCGGCACGAGGAAGTACGGGTTGCCGACGGCGGCGAATAGCAGCGCCCGCAGCGGCAGCGCGCAAAAGCCCAGAATCAGCACGGGGCGGCGCCCCCAGGCCTGCGCGGTGCGGCCTACCCAGGGCGACATCAACGCGACGATCGCTTGAGGCACGATGATGCACGCCGCGATCACGAGCTGAACGTTGTCGCCCATGCCGGCCGTCACTTCGCCGGCGGCCAGGTTGAGCATCGCGGCGTTCGAGAGGTGGAACAGCACCACACAGGCCGCGAAGGTCAGCATGCGCCGGTCGCGCAGCAGGTCGAAGATCGTTTCGCGAGATTCGCCTGAGCCCGCGGCCGCGCCGGCCGCGCCGGCCTTGCCGGGCTTGGCCGCGGGTTTGGCGTAGGCGGCGTTCTGGTCGTATTTGATCATCGCGAGCGCAACGAGCGCGGGCAACGCGAGCGCGGCCGTCAGCCAGAACACGGAGCGCGGCGACCAGTACTCGCCGCACAAGCCCATCAGGCCGGCGGCCACCGCGCTGCCGATCGAGGCCCAGCGCGCGTTGCGGCCGAGCCGGTCACCCAGGTTCTGGCGGCCCACCAGCGCGAGCGCGAGCGCCGCCATGGCCGGCACGAGCATGCAACTGGCGAAGCCGTGGAAAATCTCGGCGGCCATCACCGCCACGACGGTCGGGCTCGAGGCGAGCAGCACGGCCGAGATGATGATCGCGATGATCGCCCACGCGGCGGCGGCCTTCTTGTTGCGCAGGGCGTCCACAGCCGCGCCGCCCGGCACCTGGCTCACCATCGCGCTGATCGTGCCAACTGACAGCGCGAGGCCGATCTCGCCCTGGGTCCACTTGTGCGACGCCAGATACGAGGCAATGAACGGCCCGAAGCCCGTTTGCACGTTCGCGACGAAGAAGTTCAGCCAGTCGAGCGCGCGCACGCTGCGCTGGTCTGGATTGGGTTGTTGCATGGTGCCGTCCGTCATTTGGCACCGTGGGCATTGGCTGCGGAGGCGACGGGCGAGGCAGCGGGCGCGGCTTGCGCAGCCGGGGCGGCGGCCGGGGCCGGGGCCGGCGGCGGGGCAGCAGGCGTCACCGCGTGCACCGGCTGGTCGGGCGCGTAGGGCGGCGAGGCGTCCACCTGCTGATCGCTCATTTCGAGCTGCGCTTCGAGCGTGTTGTTCTTCGTGACGAAGTGCAGCGCCGACCAGTCGGCCGCGATCGTATGACGTTTCTCGAGCGTGCCGCTCACGTCGAGCACGACGGCCTGCGGGGCGGCACTGCCGTCGAGCAGCACGTCCACCACGCGGCCCACCTTGCCGCCGTTGGCGCGTTCCACGTCCGCGTCGAGCATGGGCAGCCGCGTCGCGCTCGCCTCGGGGTTGCCGGGCTGCGGCGCACCGGCCTTGGGCCGGTCGGGCACCTGCAGCTGGTTCGCCGGCAGGGCGAGCGTGATGGCGGGCGTCTTCGCCTGGGTATTCACGCGCACGCCGCTCCACGGGAAGTTGGCCTTGCGGTCGCCAATGCCCATGAACCCCTGCAGGTTCACCACGACGTCGACGGGCTTGCCGCCGGGGCCCGTGACCATGTCGACGGCGCGGCCCACGACCTTGCCGTCGGTCTTTTGCACTTCGCTGTCGAGCAGCGTGCGGAAAGTGCCGCGCTCGAGCGTGCGCACCTGCACGATCGGCGCCGGGGGCGGCGCCGGCGGGGCGCTTGCGGGCGCGGGCGGCAGCGGCGCCGGACGGCGGCGGTGCACCGGCGCGGGGCGCGGCTTCTTCGGCGCCGGCTTCGTTGTACTCTCCGTCTCCGGCTCGCTCGCCGCCTCGGGCGCGGACGCGGCCTCGGGTTCGCTCGCGGCCGGCTCGGGCTCCGTGGCCACGGGCGCTTCCGGCTCGGGCGGCGGGGCCGGCCGGAACAGGCTGCAACCCGAAAGCGTGAGCAGCATCAGCAGCGTCAGGGCGGACGGAAAGTGAATAGCAGGACGTGTGGAACGCAAGAAGCCGCGTCTCATCTACTGAAACTCCTTGGAGCGGCCGGCGCGACGCGCGCGCGGCAGGGGGAAACCAGGTCGGGATGCGTGAGTGTAACCCGCGCACCGGCCTGATCCGCTTAATGACGGCGTGGGCGACCAGCGTGGGCGACCGCGCTTCGTCATACGAAACCGGCCCCGGTCCGCGTGGCAACGGCCCGCTTTGCAGCCAGGTGTAAACGCGGGGCCGCCCCGCGCGCCGCGCCCTGTACACGGGCATATAAGCATCGCGGCATGAACTCAATGCGACTCGTGCGATGGGAGCGCAAATCGTGTTCGCCTAACCTTCGCTCCATCCATAAAGAGATGTCAAAACGATGAGCGCCGGGAAGTTTAAAAAGGCGCCGGCAACGCGTCGACACGACTAATTCAATCGAGACGAAAACCTGATGACGGATCGGCTGGTGAGCCGTGAACCGTTTCAGCGTGCTGATAAAGGAGGCACTCACCATGATCGAACCCCACGCGCAGCAGCTCGCCAGTGCGACCGCCGCCGATGTCGAGTCCGTAGATTCATTGGGCCCGGCCTCGGGATTCATCGACCGTTATTTCGACATTGCCGCGCGCGGCAGCTCGCTGCGTCAGGAGGCGATTGCGGGCGTCACGACCTTCCTCGCGATGGTCTATTCCGTGTTCGTCGTGCCGGGCATGCTCGGCAAGGCGGGCTTCGACACCAGCGCCGTGTTCGTGGCCGTGTGCCTGACCACGGCGTTCGGCTCGCTGCTCATGGGCCTGTGGGCGCGGCTGCCGATCGCCATCGGCTGCGCCATTTCACTGACGGCGTTCACCGCCTTCGGCCTCGTGCTCGGCAAGGGGCTGAAGCCCGAAGTGGCGCTCGGCGCGGTGTTCCTCATGGGCCTCGTGTTCACGGGCATTTCGGTGACGGGCGTGCGCTCGTGGATCCTGCGCAACCTGCCGCACGGCATCGCGCATGGGACGGGCATCGGCATCGGCCTGTTCCTGCTGCTGATCGCCGCCAATGACGTCGGCCTCGTCGTCAAGAATCCGGGCGCGGGCCTGCCGGTCTCGCTCGGCCATATCACCTCGCTGCCCGTGATCCTCTCCGTGGTCGGCCTTGCCGCGATCTTCGGCCTCGTGCGCCGCCGCGTGCCGGGCTCGATCCTGATCGTGATCGTCGCGATCTCGGTGCTCGGTCTCGCCATCGATCCGGCCGTGAGCTTTCATGGCGTGTTCGCGTGGCCTTCGCTGTCGGCGCCGGGCCATGCCTCGCTGATTGGCGCGATGGACATCAAGGGTGCGCTCTCGCTCGCCGTGCTGCCGAGCGTGCTCGCGCTCGTGATGACGGCCGTGTTCGACGCCACCGGCACGATCCGCGCCGTGGCGGGGCAGGCGGGCCAGCTCGACGCGAACGGGCGCATCGTCAACGGCGGGCGCGCGCTCACGGCCGACTCGGTCAGCTCGATCTTCTCGGGCTTTCTTGGCGGCGCGCCGGCGGCGGCCTATATCGAGTCGACAGTGGGGGTGGCCGCGGGTGCGAAGACGGGCCTCGCCGCCGCCACGGTGGGCGTGCTGTTCCTCGCGGTGATGTTCTTCGCGCCGCTCGCGGGCCTCGTGCCCTCGTATGCAACGGCGCCCGCGCTGATGTACGTCGGCCTCATGATGCTCTCGAGCGTGAGCCGCCTCGACATGGCTGATATGGTCGACGCGATGTCGGGCCTCGTGTGCGCCGTGTTCATCGTGCTCACGGCGAACATCGTCACAGGCATCATGCTGGGCTTCTGCACGCTCGTGATCGGCCGCGTGGTGAGCGGCGAGATCCGCAAGCTGAACGTGGGCACGGTGGTGATCGCCGGCGTGCTGGCCACGTTCTACCTGGGCGGCTGGGCCATCTGAAAAGTCGGATGACCCGGTCATCGCCCAGCGGCCACGGCGGCCCGTCCGGGCCGTGTGGCTTTTGCGCGCTACTTTTTAGCGCATTACTCCGGCAGCACGCTGTTGTGCCCCTTGCCCGATTTGCGCGGCTTACGTGGCTTAGGCTCCACGCCGATGCGCGGGTCGCGCGCGAGGACGAGCGCGCGCAACTGCGCGGCAGTATCTTCGAACGCCGCATCGGCTTGCGGCACATAGAGCCATTTGCCGAGCACGGGGTGCGCTCGCAACGCCGGCATCGCTTCGATGAGCGACGCATGGCGCTCCCGCGACGTGCAGACCAGCACGCCGTTGAACGGCGGGTCGCGGTCGGCGGCCACGAGGCACAGCAGGCCGTCCAGATACGCGGCGTCGCAGCCGAACATGGGCTTGCGCAGGTAGCCGGGCTCGCGCTCGAAGGCGTCGAAGATCCAGAGCAGCGAGTTGCGGATTTTGGACGGCATGGCGTGACGTGGCAAAGAGAGCAGGGCGGGGCGCGCAGAAATCGCCATTCTAGTGGCGGCGATGCCTCCTTGCGCGCCGCTGCTGGCGAATGACCTACGCATTCCTTGACATCGCTTGTTCGTCGCCTATGCTAAACCACATGGTTAAGTATGAAGACGCTACCCTCGACCGCACCTTCGCGGCGCTCGCCGATCCCACTCGGCGCGCGCTGCTCGCACGCCTCGCGCAGCACGACGAACTCTCGGTGAGCGCGCTCGCGCAGCCGTTTGCGATGTCGCTGCCCGCGGTCATGAAGCATCTGGACGTTCTCGCTCAGGCGGGCCTCGTCACGCGCGCGAAAACCGGGCGCACCGTGGCGTGCCGGCTCGCCGCGGGGCCGATGGAGGACGCGATGCAGTGGCTCGCGCACTATCAACGCTTCTGGAGTGAAACGCTCGATCGACTCGCCGCTTTCGTGGAGGAAGATGCATGTCTACCCAACCCGCAGCCGGCCCCGGCGCTGCCCCTCAAGCTCCCAGCCTCACCATCCGGCGACGCCTCAACGCCACGGCCGCGAAGGTCTACGCCGCGTGGACCCAGCCGTCGCAACTGATGCGCTGGATGCAGCCGCTCGACACGACCTGCATTCACGCCGAAGCCGACGTGCGCGTGGGCGGGCGCTTTCGCGTGATCCTGCGCGCCGCGAACGGCGAGGACCACGACGTGAGCGGCACCTATCTCGAAGTCGTGCCCGACGAAAAGCTCGTATTCACGTGGGCGTGGCGCAGCACACCGGAGCGCGAGTCGCTCGTCACGGTGACGCTGCGCGCCGACGGGGCCGCCACTGACCTCACGCTCAAGCACGAACGCTTCTTCGACGAAGCGGCGCGCGACTCGCACAACGAGGGCTGGACGAGTTCGATCGATCAACTGGTGGCGCTGTTCGACTGAACGGCGCTCATTCAAGCGCAAGGAGGAATCGAAAGATGGAATCGCACAATATCGTTTCGCAGACCGAATGGCTGGAAGCCCGCAAGGCGCTTCTCGCCGAAGAGCGCGCTTTCACGCACGCACGGGACGCGCTGGTGGCGAAGCGCCAGGCGCTGCCGTGGGTGAAGGTCGACAAGACTTATACGTTCGAGACACCGCAAGGCCCGCGCACGCTTGCGCAGCTATTCGGGCCGCGCAGCCAGCTGATCGTTTATCACTTCATGCTCGGGCCGGATTGGGAAGAGGGGTGCCCAGGCTGCTCGTTCCTGTCCGACCACGTGGACGGCATGCTGCCGCATCTGGAGCATCACGACGTGACTTACGTGGCCGTTTCGCGCGCGCCGCTCGCGAAGATCGAGGCGTTCAGGCAACGCATGGGCTGGCGTTTTCCGTGGGTATCGTCACATGCGAGCGACTTCAATTTCGACTATCACGTGTCGTTCAGCGAGGCCGACAAGGCGCGCGGCAAGGCGATCTACAACTACGCCGAGCAGGACTACATGAGCGACGAACTGCCCGGCGTCAGTGCGTTTTATCGCGATGAAGCGGGCAACGTGTACCACACGTATTCGACGTACGCGCGAGGCGGGGAGATGCTGATCGGCACGTACGCGATGCTCGAGCTGACCGCAAAGGGACGCAACGAAGACAAGGACATGCGCGAGTGGATGCGCCACCACGATCGCTATGAAGACGCACCCGCGCCGTCGTCGTGCTGTGCGCACGAGAACCCGTAGTTGCGTTGGGCGGACAGTTGTTAGCGCAACGAAAGAAAGCGGCGCCGGTCGCGAAAGAATCGTGAAACAAGCGCGCTAGAGCGACATCTCGAACGCAGGGCGCAGCAGCACTTCGATGGCCATCACGATGAGTCCCATCGCGCCGGCGGCGAGCGTCAGCGTGCCGTATTCATCGTAGCGCGTGTCGTAGAGGCACGCGACGATGAACAGGACGGCCAGCAGATTGGTCAGCCAGTAGAAGTTCAGCGCGAGTAGCATCGGCGTATCCGGTGCCGGCGCGCAACGCGCCGGCGGCTAGTGCAAGACGCTCGAATTCTAGCGGGGCGACCTTACGGATACGCAACAATTACGTGCGCTACAACACTTATTTTTGCGCGATCGGCACTTTCGGCATTTCTGCGCGGATCCAGTCCGTGACCGAGGTGCGCTGCGACTGCCAGCCGAGCAGCGTGCGGGCGCGCTCGCCGCGCACGCGGCTGTTCGAGCCGAGGCCGTACGACGCCATTTCGTAGCCCCATTCCTCGATCGCGGCTTCGAGCGGCCAGTCCTGCGGCGCGCCCAAACCCATCACATCGGCGAGCGCCGTGGTCATGTCGCGGAAGTTCGCTTCGCCGCTTTCCACGAAGTAGAACGTGCCCGCCGGCGTGTTTTCGAGCGCGAGGCGATAGAGTTCGGCCACGTCGTCGACATGCACATTCGACCAGATGTTCAGGCCGCGCCCCACGTGACGCATCACGCCGCTCTTCTGCGCCTGGCGGATGAGCCGCGGCAGCTGCACGCTCGCGGCTCCCGGCACCGCGCCCACGCCATAGATCAGCGTGTTGCAGAGCACGGCGCTCTTCACGCTGCGCGCCGCGGCCGCGAGCACGAGATTGTCGATGGCCACGCGCGGCGCCTTGTCGGCGGTCGGTTCGGGCAGGGCGTCCTCGCGATAGATGCGCTCGGTCGCCTCGCCGCCCGACGCGTCGCCCACGATGCTCGAGCCGCTCGTGTGCAGGAGCGGCTTGCCGGAGCCTTCGAGCGCGTCGATCAGCGCCTCGACCGCGCCGCGGTGGTCGCTGCTCGCGGCGTTGATCACGGCGTCGGCGGCGCGCGCTTCTGCCATCAGCGTCGCGCGGTCGTCGAGATCGCCCTGCACGGGCGTGATGCCGAGCTTCTCGAGGTCGGCGAACTGTTCGGGCCGGCGCACGAGGCCGCGCACCGTGTGGCCCGCGCGCACGAGATGCGCCGCGATCGAGCCGCCGATAAACCCGCCTGCGCCTGTCACGAATACTTTCATGGGTGGCTCCTGGTCCTGTCTTGATTGCGATGGAAGCCAGTATCGGGGTATCCGGGTTTTGCAAAAACCGTGTTAGTCTCAAATGAATATTGACTGCGGATCAAGAATAGCCACGATGAAGACGTCGACCGACGAACTGCTCGTATTCGTCACCGTGATCGACGCGGGGTCGATCACCGCCGCGGCCGAAAAGCTCGAGCAGACCGTCTCGGGCGTGAGCCGCGCGCTGACGCGGCTCGAAAAGCAGCTGGGCGTCGCGCTGATCCTGCGCACCACGCGGCGCCTGCAACTCACCGAAGAGGGCGAACTGTTCCTCGATCGCGCCCGCGCCATTCTCGCGGCGTTAGCCGATGCCGAGGAGGCCGTGACGCGCCACCGCGAGCGCCCCTCCGGGCGGTTGCGTGTGGATGCGGCCACGCCGTTCATGCTTCACTGCATCGTGCCGCACGTCGCGGCGTTCGCCGACGCTTATCCCGAGATCGAACTCGAACTCACGAACAACGAGCGCATCGTCGATTTGCTGGAGCAGCGCGTGGATATCGCCATTCGCATCGGCACGCTGCAGGACTCCACGCTTCACGCACGCTCGCTCGGCACGAGCCGTTTGCGCATTGTCGCGAGTCCCGGCTATCTCGCGGCGCACGGCACGCCGCGCAGTGTTGCCGCGTTGCGCGAGCATCGGCTGATCGGCTTTACGGCGCCCGCGCATCTGAA
Source organism: Paraburkholderia sp. CNPSo 3281 (assembly GCF_024206515.1). Taxonomy (NCBI): domain Bacteria; kingdom Pseudomonadati; phylum Pseudomonadota; class Betaproteobacteria; order Burkholderiales; family Burkholderiaceae; genus Paraburkholderia; species Paraburkholderia sp. CNPSo 3281. The sequence continues at coordinate 82,376 of NZ_JAMBPS010000027.1, forward strand.
CGGCTGGCCGCTGCGGGTGGCTGGCGGCGACGCAACGCGCGCGGCCGCGAAGACCCCGGAGACCGAATCCGGCTACACGATCGCGCCCGCGCTTTTGGCGTCGAGCGGCGAGACGATACGCCAGCTCGCGCTTGCCGGCAGCGGTATTGCGTGCCTGTCCGACTTCCTCACCACGGCCGACCGCGAGGCGGCCCGCCTCGTCACCGTGCTCGACGACGCGCTGATCGAATCGCGCCAGCCGATCCACGCCGTCTACTACCGCAGCGCGGCCCTTGCGGCGCGCGTGCAATGCTTTCTCGCGTTTATTGGGGGCAGGCTGCAACTCGACGCTTGACGGGCACTAGCGGCGCTCTCGTGGATAGTCCCAGGCTACAGGGGCCGCAAAGGGGAGTTGTATAGACAGGCGCGCCAGGCTAGACTTCGGCCACTTTCGCGACTTGTATAGACAGGATTCGACCATGCTCCCGACCCTTCGCCTTACGCCCGGCCATCTGACCCTGCCCCAACTGCGCCAGATCGCGCGCGAGGCAGTGCGGCTCGAGCTCGATCCGGCCAGCTTCGCGGCCATCGACGCGGGCGCGCGCGCCGTCGCCGAGATCACGGCGAAGGGCGAGCCCGCCTACGGCATCAATACGGGCTTCGGGCGTCTGGCGAGCACGCATATCCCGAACGACCAGCTCGAACTCCTGCAACGCAATCTGGTGCTCTCGCACGCCGTGGGCGTGGGTGCGCCGATGTCGCGTCCCGTCGTGCGTCTGCTCATGGCGCTGAAGCTGTCGAGCCTGGGCCGCGGCTATTCGGGCATCCGCCGCGAAGTGATGGACGCGCTCATCACGCTGTTCAATGCCGACGTGCTGCCGCTCATTCCCGTGAAGGGCTCGGTGGGCGCCTCGGGCGACCTCGCGCCGCTGGCGCATATGTCGGCGGTGCTGCTCGGCATCGGCGAGGTGTTCATCCGCGGCGAGCGTGCCAGCGCCGAAGCCGGTCTCGCGGCTGCGGGCCTCAAGCCGCTCGCGCTGCAGGCGAAGGAAGGTCTCGCGCTGCTCAACGGCACGCAGGCTTCCGCCGCGCTCGCCATCTACAACATGTTCGCGATCGAAGACCTGTACCGCACGGCACTCGTCTCGGGCGCGCTCTGCGTGGATGCGGCGGCAGGTTCGGTCAAGCCGTTCGACGCGCGCATTCACGAACTGCGCGGCCATCGCGGCCAGATCGAGGCGGCCGCGGCCTATCGCACGCTGCTCGAAGGCTCGGCGATCAACCTCTCGCACCGCGACTGCGGCAAGGTTCAGGACCCGTACTCGCTGCGCTGCCAGCCGCAGGTGATGGGCGCGTGCCTCGACCAGATGCGCCACGCGGCGCAGGTGCTGCTCATCGAAGCGAACGCGGTCTCGGACAATCCGCTGATCTTCCCGGAAACGAACGAAGTGCTCTCGGGCGGCAACTTCCACGCTGAGCCGGTGGCCTTCGCCGCCGACAATCTCGCGCTGGCCGCCGCCGAAATCGGCGCACTGGCCGAGCGCCGCATCGCGCTGCTCATCGACGCCACGCTCTCGGGCCTGCCGCCTTTCCTCGTGAAGGACGGCGGCGTGAACTCGGGCTTCATGATCGCGCACGTCACGGCGGCTGCACTGGCATCGGAAAACAAGACGCTCGCGCATCCGGCCTCGGTCGATTCGCTGCCGACCTCGGCAAACCAGGAAGACCACGTTTCGATGGCGACGTTCGCGGCGCGCAAGCTCGCGGACATTGCCGACAACACGGCCAACATCCTCGCGATCGAACTGCTCGCTGCGGCCCAGGGCGTGGACCTGCGCGCGCCGCATCACACGAGCCCGGCACTCGCGCATGTGATGCAGTCGGTGCGCGCCGAGGTGCCGCATTACGACCTCGACCGCTACTTCGCGCCGGACATCGAAGCGATTACGCGTCTCGTGCAGAACGGCGCCATCGCTTCGCACAGCCCGTTCGCGTTCGAGTCCGAGGCGCAATAACACGCCATTACGCGCAAGCAGGCGCCACGCCAAAGCAAGGGCCCAACGCGATGAACGCTCCCGCATACCAGGGCATCAAGGACTTCATCCTCGCGCGCATTCACGCAGGTGAATGGAGCGAGGGCGACCAGGTGCCTTCGGAGAACGAACTGGCGCGCGAGTTCAAGGTCGCGCGCATGACCGTGAACCGGGCGCTGCGCGAACTCACCGCGGAACAGGTGCTCACGCGCGTGCAGGGCGCGGGCACCTTCGTCGCGCGGCCCAAGTACGAATCGACGCTCGTCGCCATTCGCAGCATCTCCGACGAAATCCTCGCGCGCGGGCACCGCTACCGCGCCGAGGTGCTCGAGATCGGCGTGCATCGCGCCGACGAGGCGCTCGCGGTCGAAATGGGGCTGGCCGCCAACGACCAGGTGTTCAACTCGCGCGTGCTCCACTTCGAGAACGACGAGCCCGTGCAGCTCGAAGAGCGCTGGGTCAATCCCGCCATCGCGCCCGATTACGCGGCGCAGGACTTCACGCACATCACGCCGAACCAGTACCTCGTGCATGTCGCGCCGCTGCAGGGCGTGGAGTACCGCATCGAGGCGCTCGCCCCCGAGGCGCAAACGCGCGCGCACCTCGCCATGGGCGAAGCCGAACCGTGCCTCGTGCTGCACCGGCGCACCCGCTCGCGCGGGCTCGTCGCTTCGGTCGCCAATCTCTGGCATCCGGGCAGTCGTTATCGCTTCACGGGGCATTTCTAAGGGCCGCGTAGGTGGGCCCGCCCAGGTCGGGCCGCGCAGACTTCTCGGCGCCGCTCGCCGCCATTTCCTCAGTCTTTTCTCTGTGCATGGCCGACTGTCGGCATGCGTCTTGCTCCCTTTGCAGATGGCTGACCCTATTGCCAATTGCGGCGCGCGCATGGGGCCAGACGGCCCGGGAAAGCGCGCATGGTGCGCCGCAGCCCGTATCATTGGCAGATGACGCGAACGAAGGAGGAGCTCCGCAATGGACGATGCCAACGCCACGCTCATGCCGATGTGGCGGGCCAATCTGGCGCTGCTCACGCGCGAGGTCGGGTCGGCCACGCGGCTCGCGCGCATGATGACGTTTTCCGCGAGCCACATGAAGCTGATCGTGTCTGGCGAGCGCGACTTCAGCGCGGAGTTCGTGCGCGGCGTGGAAGCCGTCACGGGCCTGCCCGAAGGCTGGATGGACGTGAAGCACGATAGCGCCGACGTGCCCGACGAGACGCGTGAAGCGATCGCGAGCGAGACGCCGCGCGCTCGCTTTCGCGGCACCGCGCATCCCGTGCGCAAGGCGCCCGTGCTGCGCGTCGAGCCGATCTTCGGCCAGGGCGCGAAGCGCGAGGAAGTGACGGCGACGCCCGAGGCGCACCGGCGTCTCGCGGGCACGCGCAAGATCCGCGATCTCGCGGCGCAGGACGTGCGCAAGCTCGAGCGCTGGCTGAGCGTGCCGCCGGTCGAGCCTGCGGTGCTGCGCTCGCGTATCGAAGACGTGATCAACTACGCCGACCCCGACGATCGCGTGCGCGCCGATCTCGAAGGCCGCCTCGAGCAGATCGAGAAGCATCGCGAAATGCTGCTGCGCCATGTCTCGCGCCTCTACGCGCTGCTTTCGCGGCTGGGTGACGACTGATTGACTGATTCGTTACCCGAATCATCGTCGGAAGATCATCGCTCCTGGACGCGCAGTTCCGCGAGGATCTGGTCGGCGAGAAAGTCGCACGGCGGACGGTTCGAGCGCGCGCTGCGCGCGAGCACCACTTCCAGCTCGGGGAGTGCCGGGAGCCCATGCTGGCGGCCGAGCGTGACGAACGTCTCGGGCACCGCGCAGCGCGCGAGCGGCGCGATCGCGAGACCCGCGGCCACCATGCTGCACAGGCCCATCAGGCTCGGGCTTTCATAGGATGTGCGATAGGCGATCTTCGCGCGCTCCAGCGCCTGGATCGCGTTCGTGTGCGCTACGCTGCCGCCGCCGAAGAGGGCGACCGGCAGCGGCCGCTCGCGCCAGATCTCGCGCCCGCTCGCCGCGCTCACGGCCGCGGGGGGCGCGGCCCACACCATCGGCTCGAAGCGGATGAACTCGCCCGCGAGGCCCCGCGTGCGCGTGATGCAGGCGAGATCGATCTTGTTGTCCTTCAGGAGCGGCATGAGCGCGCTGCTCGGCAGCCCGATCACCTGAATTTCCACCTTCGGCCAGTTTGCCGAGAACTTGCGCAGCACCGGCGGCATGAGCGAGGACGCGTAGTCGTCGGGCACGCCGATCGATACGCGCCCCGTCACCTCCGGATGCGCGAGCGAGGCCCACGCTTCGTCGCGCAACGCGAGCATGCGCCGCGCGTAGGCGATGAGCGTCTGGCCGTCGGGCGTGGGCGTGACGCTGCGCGGCGCGCGGATGAAGAGCGGCTTGCCGATGGATTCCTCGAGCGCGCGGATCTGCATGCTGAGCGCGGCCTGCGAGCGGTGCACGAGCGCGGCGCCGCGCACGAAGCTGCCGGCGTCGGCGACGGCCACCACCATGGCGAGCACGTCGAGGTCGAGGGTCTTCATTGGTATAAGAAAAATTGATCGGAGGCTTCAATATAACGCGTTTGTCTGAACGCGGGGACGCGCCGATACTGGGGCCGTACCGACCCTTCGCGTTGTTCTTTGCGCAGTTATTCGCATCGTCCTTCGCTTTTCGGAGAAGCCCATGTTGATGTCGCCGCCCGTCGATTTGACCTACGAACGATTCCAGCAACTGCAGATGCGGCTCGACATGTCGCGCGGCAAGCCTTCGCCCGAACAACTCGACCTCTCGCAGGCGCTCATCGACGAAGCCGGGCAGGCGGGCTATCGTGCGCGCGATGGCTTCGATTGCCGCAACTACGGCCTGCCGGGCGGCTTGCCCGAGGCGCGCGAACTGGGCGCCGGGCTGCTCGGTGTGCCGGGCGCGCAGGTGATCGCGGCGGGCAATTCGAGCCTCGAACTGATGCACGACGCGCTGACCTTCGCGCTGCTGCACGGCGTGCCGGTGGGCGAGGGCGTGGAGCTTGGCGCGCCGTGGCGAGCGCAGGGCGAGATCGCGTTCCTGTGCCCGGTGCCGGGCTACGACCGTCACTTCGCGATCTGCGAGGCGCTGGGCGTGCGCATGATCGCCGTGCCGATGCGCGAGGACGGCCCCGACATGGACCGCGTGGAGGCGCTCGTGCGCGACGATGCGTCGATCAAGGGGATGTGGTGCGTGCCGCTCTACAGCAACCCGACCGGTGCGATCTGGTCCGACGAGGTGATCCGGCGTCTCGCCGCCATGCCCGCCGCGCCCGACTTCCGGCTCTTCTGGGACGACGCCTACCGCTTCCACCACCTGAGCGACGAAGCGCACACGACGCTCGACGTATTCGAGGCCTGCGCGGCGGCGGGCAACGCCGGGCGCGCGCTGATGTTCGCTTCGCTCTCGAAGGTGACGTTCGGCGGCGGGGCGTTCGCGTGGCTCGCCGCCGCGCCGCGCAACGTGGCGTGGTGGCAGAAGCACTCGGCCGTGCGCACCATCGGGCCGGACAAGCTCAACCAGTTGCGCCACGTGCGCTTCCTGCGCGACCGCGCGACGCTCACCGGGTTGATGGCGCGCCATCGTGCGCTGCTCAAGCCGAAGTTCGATGCGGTCGACGAGGTGTTCCGCGCGCGCCTGACCGACGTGCCCGGCGTGAGCTGGAACGTGCCGCGCGGCGGCTATTTCATCAGCCTTTATGCGCCCGAGGGTTGCGCGCGCCGCACCGTCGAACTCGCGGCGGCGGCGGGACTCGTCCTCACGCCCGCGGGCGCGGCGTTCCCGTATGGCGTCGATCCGCACGACAGTCATTTACGGATTGCGCCATCGTTTCCGGCGCTCGACGAGGTGCGCCTTGCCGCCGAGGGCATCGCGCTGTCGCTGCTGCGCGCCATCGAGGAACGGCGGGCATAGCGGCCAGGGCGGCTCCGGCGGCGCTCGCGTCGATGTGCTACAACGGCAGGCGTAGCCCACGAACGTAGCCAACTTCCCGCGAGGTTGCCGTGCAAGGTCTCGCAGTTTCATTGCAACGCGCGCTCGCCCAGCGCGAGCGCGAAGGCCGCGCCGATAGCGGCCGTGCGCCCACGGCGCGCCCGCTCGCGGCGGGCGCCGGCTGGTCGGTCGACGATGTCGTCTGCACGCTCGGGCCCGGCGACCGGCCCTACGAGGAGCGCCACACGAGCGCGTGCCTCGCCGTCGTGGCGGCAGGCGTGTTCGGCTACCGCAGCGGCAACGCGCGCGCGCTGATGACGCCCGGCGCGCTCATGCTCGGGGAAACCGGCGCCTGCTTCGAATGCGGCCACCGTCACGCGGCGGGCGACCGCTGCCTCTCGTTTCATTACGACCCCGCCTGGCTCGACGAGCAGGCCGCGGCCGCGGGCCTCGCGCCTGGCGCGCGCCGCTGGCGGGCCGCGCGGGTGCCGCCGTTGCGCGCGCTCGCGCCGCTCGTGGCGCACGCTTGCGCCGACGCGCTCGCGCAAGAGCGGCGTCACGCGCCCGGCTTGGGCGCCGCCGCCTGGGATGAAATGGCACTGGAACTCGCGCTCACGACCTTGCGTGTGGTCGCGAGCGGCAAGGACGCGGCGACCCCTGCCGCGCCGGGCGCCGCCGCGGCGGCATGCGTGGTCGCGACGCTGCGCCTGATCGACGAAACGCCCGACGATGCGCATACGCTCGCCAGCCTCGCGAGCGCGGCGGGCGTGAGTGAGTTCTATTTTCTGCGCACCTTCTCGGCGGTGGCGGGTGTGACGCCGCATCAATATCTGCTGCGCGCACGATTGCGCGCCGCTGCGCTGCGTCTTGCCGGCGACGACGAAGCGAAGATCGTCGACGTTGCGCTGGCGAGCGGCTTCAACGATCTGTCGAACTTCAACGCGGCGTTTCGCACGGAGTTCGGCGCGAGTCCCCGCGCATGGCGTGCCGCGCAGCGCGAGCGCCATCTCGCGCAGACCTCATGGCCGAACGCCGCGCAAGCGGCGCCGCGCGCCTGAACCGCCCATGACGCGAGGCGAGGGGTTCAGGCGCGCCGCCCGGAGCGCCGCGCCGCGCCTTGCGTTGAGCCTGGCGTTGACTCTTGCGTTGAACCTGACAGTCGCGAGCGGCCATGCCCGCGCCCAGGCGAGCGACCGCGGCCCCGACAGCGCGGCGCGCGTCGAGATCGCCGATAGCGCCGCGCAAACCGACATCCCGCCGTACACGCTCGAGCGCGACGTGCACCTGTTCGTCGTGCAGCAGGACGGCTCGGTGGTCGAGGACGACGACACCGTGCTGCGCGCCAACACCACCGCCGGCGTGGACGAGATCGCCCAGCGCTATGTCTGGTTCAATAAGGATATCGAAACGATTACGCAGCTCTCGGCCGAAAGCATCGACCCGGACGGCACCGCGCACGCGGTCGGCGCGAGCGGCATCCGCGACGTGCAGGAGCCGCGCTCGGCGGGCGCGCCCACGTTCGAGGACGGTGTGCTGCGCACGGTGATCTTTCCGGGCGTCCAGGTCGGATCGCGCGTGCATCTGCATTTCGCCAAACGCCGCGCGAAGGCGCTCGACGCGGGCACGTTCTCGTACTTCGTCGAGCCGACCGGCGAACCCGTCGAGTTTCAGCGCCTCATCTTCGATTTGCCCGCCAACGTGCCGCTCCACGCCGACGCGCGCGGCTACACGGCGCTTGCCGCCGAGACGGCGAACGGCCGTACCCGCTACGCGTTCGACTACCGGCACGGCCCCTATCCGCCGCTCGAAGCGGGGGCGGTGGCCTACGTGAACTGGGGCGACCGGCTGATGGTGTCGACGGTGCCCGACTTCGCCGCATTCGCCGCGCGCTACCGTGAAGCCGCCGCCGATCCCACCTCGACCGATCCGGCCATCGCGTCGCTTGCACAGGCGCTCACGGCGGGCGTGAGCGACCCGCGCGAAAAGGCGCGCCGCATTTACGACTGGATGCGCTTCAATATCCGCTACGTCGCGCTCTTTCTTGGCGAGACCGCGGCCGTGCCGCATCGCGCGACCGACATCCTGCGCAACCGCTACGGCGACTGCAAGGACCACGTGGCGCTCTTCAGCGCGCTGCTCGCGGCAGTCGGCATACGCGCCGAGCCCGTGCTGCTCAATCTCGGCCCCGTCTATACGCTGCCCGACGTGCCGGGCTATGGCGCGCATGCGATCAACCATGCGATCGCGTGGCTGCCCGACCTTGGCGTGTACGCGGACACCTCCTCGGGCGGCTACGCGTTCGGCTACCTGCCGCCGGGCGTGATGGACCGGCCCGTGCTGCTCGTCGACGACGGCGCGCTCTCGCGCACGCCCGCGACCGAGCGGCGCGAGCGCACGGCGCGGCTGTCGCTCGAGGTGGGCGCGACCGGTGATGCTGCCTACAGCTACTACGTGGAAGACGAAGGCGCGGGCGCGGAGCCCGAGCGCAACTCGTTTCGCCGTGCGACGCACGCGCAGGCGCAGCAACTCGCGGCGCAGCGCCTGCGGCTTACCGGACTGGCCGGCACCGCGCACGTGAGCACGGGCGCGACCCAGGCAACCGACGGACCGTTTTCGGTACTGATGGAAGGCACGCTCGATCACGTCGTCTGGCGCGACGGCACGACGGCAATCCCCACCACGAGCAGCTTCACGGGCGGCATTGCCACGCAGATCGACAGCTGGCTCGCGCAGCCGCGCCGCACGCAGCCGTGGGCGTGCATCGGCGGGGAATTTACAGAGAGCGCGCAGATCGCGCTGCCCGCGTTCGCGCGCGTGACCGACGTGCCGCAAGACACGCAGGTGAGCGATGCGTTTCTCGACTACACGTCGCACTACGTGTTCGACGCGCGCTCGCGCACGCTGCAGATCGAGCGGCGGCTAGCGGCGCGTTTTGGCCACCAGATGTGCACGGCCGACGAATTCGCGCAGATGCGCGACGCGCTCGTGCGCATCGAGCGCGACACGCACGCGCAGATCGTGGTGCGGGCCGCGGGCGCGCCGCAGCAACCTTGAAGGGCGCTCAGCCGCCGCGCGTCGTCAGCGGCACCCACACGCCTTTCTTGACCTGCCAGAGCGTGGAGGCGCCGTTCTTGAGCGAGCCGTCCGGCTCGAAGGCGATGCGGCCCGTCACGCCGTCGAAGGCGAGCGCCTTGAGCGCGCTGCGGTAGACGTCGGGTTGCGCCGATTTCGCATTGACCATCGCGTGGATCGCGGCCCATGCCGCGTCGTAGCCGAACGGCGCGTAAGCGAGCACGTTGGTGCCGAAGCGGGCTTTATAGGCCTGCTCGAAACGCGGGCCCTCCGGCAGCTGCGCGAGCGGGCGGCCGTACTCCCAGGCCATCGCGCCTTCGGCGGCTGCGCCCGCACCCTGGGTGAAGTCGGCGTTCGCCACGCCGCCGCCGCCCACGAACTGCGCGTTCATGCTGCGCGCCTTCATCTGCTTCGCGAGTGCCGCGCCCTGGTGCGCGAGGCCGCCGAAATAGAGCAGATCGGCATCGGCGGCCTTGATTTTCGCGAGCTGCGGGCCGAAGTCGCTCGCGATGCTTTCCGCGAACTCGCGCGCGACCACGTTGCCGCCATGCTCGCGCACCGCGCGCTCGAATACATCGGCTTCGCCCTGACCGAACGCGGTGCGGTCGTCGATGATGGCCACGCGTTTGGCCTTCATCACGTCCACGGCCCACGCGCCGGCGATGCCTGCGTTCTGCGCGTCGTTTGCGATCACCATGAAGGTGTTGGCGAAGCCTTGCGACGTGATGACGGGATTGGTGGCCGCGGGGCTGATCATCGGAATGCCGGCGCTCTCGTAGATGCGCGAGGCCGGAATGGCCGAGCCAGAATTGAAGTGGCCGACCACGGCGTTTACCCCCCGGTTCGCCAGTGTCGCGGCGGCCTGCACGCCGAGGCGCGGGTCGCTGCGATCGTCAACGGGCACCAGTTCGAAGTGCGCCGTCTGCTCGCCGATCTTGAGGTTTTGCGCGTTCGCTTCGTCGAGGGCGAGCTGCACGCCGTTTTGCAGATCGCGGCCGTAATTGGCGTAGTCGCCCGAGAGCGGCGAGACGAAACCGATGCGCACGTCGAGCGGGCCGGCGGCGCGAGCGCTGCGGCTGGCGCAGAGCGTGCAGACGGTGGCCAGCGCGCCGATCAGGAGCCCAGCCGCAAGCTTGCCGAACGGGCGGCGCTGACGGCGCGCACGGCACGCCGTGGCGAATGCGCAGGCGCTAGCGCTTCTGAGCGTGGCGGCGAGACTCATCGTGACTCCTTGCGCGACAGCGGCGCGGTGTTCTTGTGTGCGTTTTGTCCGGGTGCGCCGCGCCGCGCGCCGGCGTGGCGCGGAGGCGGGGCATCTCGTCTTCGGGTCTTGCTTCTTGCTGTATGCGACTGCGACTTGCCGGGACGTGCTGTGCGACGGCTGCGCGCGTGGGTGGGGTGTCTCAGCTGGCTCGGCCGGCTGGGCGCGCGCCTTCGTGAGGCGGCGGATGGCGAGCAATATAGCAGGCCGCCGGGGCAGTCGCTCAGTCAGTCGCTCAAGCGGTGTCGCGCGGGTGGGCTACTCGCCCCTTTGCAGCTCGAAGAGCGCGTCGCGCAGTTGCACGAGCGGCGCCATCGTGTCGGCGCTCGCCCATCCTTCGAGGTCGTCGAGCGCGCGGTTGCAGCCGTCGAGCACCACGTCGAGATCGACGGGAACACCGTTGGCGAGCGCGAAGCGAATCGTCGCTTCGAAGCGTTCGCATTCGTCGTCGCTGTACGAGATGTCGAGCGTATCGGCAATGGTCTGGGCGATGTCGCTGCGTACGCGGTCGCTCTCGTCGACGAAGTCGATGATACCGCGCGCGACATCGGGCGCATGGTAAAGCGCGATGTCGAGCCACACGGTGGCGTCGAAGTCGCTTGCGTGGCTTTGTTCCTCGAAGTATTCGATCGCTTCCTGCTCGTGAGTCTCGCCGGCATCGACGGCGAGGCAAAGCTGTTCGAAATACTCTTCCTGTTCGCTACGGATTGAATCGGACATCGGTCATTCTCGAAAGACGGTGGGCGCCGCGGCCGTGTTTTGCCGCCGCGAGTCATGCGGACGGCATTATAGGCCGTGCGCGCACCTGTTCAGTTTAGGACCTGTTGCCCACGCGAACAGGCCCTAAGCCGCTTCCACCGCCCAGGCGTCGAACCATTCGCGCGGACGCGCGATCTGGTCTTGCGCCGCGACGATTTCCAGTTCGTAACGGCCTGCGTCGTAAGTCGCCTTCACCACGGCGTTCACGGCCGCGAGCGTGTGTTCGAACGCGCGGCGCAGCGAGTCGCCGAGCATCAGGCGCGCGACGAACACCGCGCTCGTCACGTCGCCCACGCCTACTGGCTGGCGCGCGAACGGGTAGAGCGGGCGCTGGCCGAGCCAGGCTTCATGCTCGGTCACGACGAGCATGTTGAAGCGGTCGGCAGGGCTGTTGCGGTCGAGCAGATGCTTCACGAGGATCAGCTTCGGGCCGCGGCGCAACAGTTCGCGGCACGCGAGCACGCCTTCTTCCGCAGTCTCGATCTCGCGGCCTACGAGCCGTTGCAGCTCGGTGTGATTGGGCATCATCGCGTCGGCGACCTCGGGCATGTTGCGCACGAGGAACTCCTGAACGCCGGGCTCGACGTGGCAGCCGTTCTCGGCGTTGTGCGTGCCCATCACCGGGTCGCAAAAGTAGCGCGCCTGCGGGTTGGCGGCCTTCACGGCGCGCACCACGTCGATCACGCCCTGGGCCTGCTCGGGTGTGCCGAGGTAGCCCGATAGCACCGCATCGCAGCGCGGCAGCACGCCGATCGCGCCAATGCCTTCGACGAGATCCACGACCTCGTCCGAGCCGATGGCGGCGCCGGTCCAGTGGCCGTATTGCGTGTGATTCGAGAACTGCACCGTGTTGAGCGGCCAGACATTCACGCCAAGGCGGCGCATGGGAAACACCGCGGCGCTGTTGCCCGCGTGACCGAACACGACGTGCGACTGGATGCTCAAAACGTTTTTCATGGCCGGTCCAGATTTCGTTATGGCTTGCGGCGCTTCGAGCAGCGCGCCTTTGCGCAGGTGCAGCAACGATAACCGAATTCGCTGCGCCCAGTCGATGGATGCGTGGGCGCGGTGTTGCGTGCGCGCCCGCGCAAGCGACCGTGATTTGCGTGGATTTTGTGGGGCGAGCCCCTAGGCCGTTGCGTTTTGACCGGCCAGCTCGCGATAAAGCGTCATGTAGCGTTGCGCCGACGCCGCCCAGCCGAAGTCCTGCTGCATTGCACGCGAGCGCGTCTCGCGCCAGTCGCGGCTGCGTCCATAGAGCGCGAAGGCGCGGCGGATCGCGGCCGTGAGCGCGTCGGGCTCGAAGCGCTCGAACACGAAGCCGGTGGCGAGACCATCGGCGAGATTTTCCAGCGAGGCGTCGACCACCGTATCGGCGAGTCCGCCCACGCGGTGCACGAGCGGCAGCGCGCCATAAGCGAGCGCATAGAGCTGCGTGAGGCCGCACGGCTCGAAGCGCGAGGGGACCATCATCACGTCGGCGCCCGCGACGATCTCGTGCGCGAGCGTCTCGTCGAAACCCAGCTCCACGGCCACCGCTTCGGGATGCTGGTGCGCGGCGCGCGTGTAGCCCTGTTCGAGGCTGGCGTCGCCGGTGCCGAGCACGACGAGCTGCCCGCCGCGCGCGACGATCTCGGGCAGCGCCGCAAGCAGCAGGTCGAGGCCCTTTTGTTCGGTGAGCCGGCTCACCACGCCGAACACCGGCGCGTCGTGCTTCTGCGCGAGCTTCAAGCGCGCCTGCAGCGCTGCCTTGCAGCGCATCTTGCCGCTCTGGCGCGTGGCCGAATAGCGCGTCGCGATGGCCGCGTCGCTCGACGGATTCCAGACGGCGTAGTCCACGCCATTGAGAATGCCGACGAGATCGTGCGTGCGTCCACGCAGCAGCGCCTCGAGGCCCCCGCCCTGGGCGACCGTCTGAATCTCGCGCGCGTAGGTCGGGCTCACCGTCGTGATCTTGTCGGCGAAAAAGAGGCCGGCTTTCAGAAACGAAAGCTGGCCGTAGAACTCCACGCCGTGCATGTCGAAGAAGTCGCGCGGCAGGCCGAGAGCGTCGAACTGCTGGGCGGGGAAGATACCCTGGTAAGCGAGGTTGTGAATCGTGAAGATCGAGCGCGCGCCGCCGGGCGCCATGCTCGTGCCGCGCTCGCGCGCCGCCGCGCGCAGATAGGCCGGCGTGAGCCCCGCGTGCCAGTCGTGCGCCTGCACGATGGCGGGCGCCCAGTCGGGATCGAGGTGCAGCGCGAGCTGCGCGGCCGACCAGCCGAGCAGCGCGAAACGTTGCGCGTTGTCGCCATAGGGCACGTGTTCGGCGTCGAGGTAGGGGTTGCCGGGGCGCGCGTAGAACGCGTCGGCACGGATCATGTAGACGGCAAGCTCGCTGCCGGGCAGACGCCCGAGTTCCAGCGTCGCCTCGGGCGCGCCGAAGGTGCGCGCGAGGCGCGCGACGGGGCGCAGGTCCTCGAGGCCCGCCGCGACGGGCGCGAAGCCCGGCAGCAGCAGGCGGGCGTCGGCGCCTTGTTCGATCAGCGCGGCGGGCAGGGCGGCCGTGACGTCGGCGAGGCCGCCGGTCTTCAGGAGCGGATACAGCTCGCTGGCTACATGCAGGACGCGAATGGTCATCGGGAGTCAGTCCTCTCGGTGCTCGGGTTGCTTGCGGGGTTGGTGCGTCCTGGAGCGAAGCGGATCCGCCGGATCCGCTTCGCGAGGCGCACAGCTAGCCAGGCAGCTTCGCCAGCGCCTCGCCCGTGACCAGCACGACGCCGCTCTCGGTGCGATAAAAGCGCTCGGCGTCGCGCGTGGCGTCTTCGCCGATCACGGTGCCGTTGGGAATCGTGCAGCCGCGGTCCACGACGACCTTGCGCAGCCGGCAACTCGTGCCCACCGTCACCTGTGGCAACAAGACTGCCTCGGCAATGTTGCAGAACGACTGCACGACGACATTCGACGAGAGCACCGAGCGCGAGATCTGCGAACCCGAGATCACACTGCCGCCGCACACGATCAGGTTGGTGCCCGAGCCCTGCAGGCCGTTGAGGTCGCGCACGAACTTGGCGGGCGCCAACTGTTCCTGGTAGGTCCAGATCGGCCAGTTGCGGTCGTAGAGATCGAGCGCGGGGATGGTCGAGGCGAGGTCGAGGTTGGCGGACCAGTAGGCGTCGACCGTGCCCACGTCGCGCCAGTAGGGTTCGGCGGCCGGGTCCGACGACACGCAGGACATGCTGAACGGATGCGCGATCGCATGGCCGTCGCTCACCACGCGCGGAATGATGTCCTTGCCGAAGTCGTGGTCGGTGGCCGAGCGCGCGATGTTCTCTTCGAGCAGATGGACGAGGTAGTGGGTGTCGAACACATAGATGCCCATGCTCGCGAGCGCGATGTCGGGGCGCCCGGGCATGGCGGGCGGGTCGTCGGGCTTTTCGACGAAGCCGGTCACGCGGCGCGCCTCGTCCACGGCCATCACGCCGAACGCGCACGCCTCCATGCGCGGCACCTCGATGCAACCGACCGTGCAGTCGGCACCGCTCGCGGCATGGTCGGCGATCATGCGCGTGTAGTCCATCTTGTAGATGTGGTCGCCGGCCAGCACCACCACGTACTTCGGGCTGATAGAACGGATGATGTCGATGTTCTGGTACACGGCGTCGGCGGTGCCCCGATACCAGTGCGCGCCTTCTACGCGCTGCTGCGCGGGCCACAGGTCGAGGAACTCGTTGAATTCGCCGCGCAGGAAGCCCCAGCCACGCTGCAGATGGCGCAAGAGCGAGTGCGCCTTGTACTGCGTGACGACCGCAATGCGGCGGATGCCCGAATTCAGGCAGTTCGAGAGGGCGAAATCGATGATGCGGTACTTGCCGCCGAAGTACACGGCCGGCTTCACGCGCTTGTTGGTGAGCGGCCCGAGGCGTGTGCCGCGACCGCCAGCGAGCACGATGGCGAGGGTGGTGCGTTGCAGATCGTTGAGGCTTGCCGGAGTTTCCATGGTCGTCTCCTTGTTGTGCCCCCGGTACGGCCGCCGCGGCCCGCCTCGTCGTGCCCGGGCCGGTGCGGTCCTTCTCTTTCGTGCCTGGCGCGTCCCTGATGCGGCGCGTCTCGCGGTGCAACACGCGTGCGTCTCTCGCGTCGCGGACGTCTCGTGCGTCCTGTATTGACTGTTCTAGCACCGAATGCAGCGTAGCGCGAATTGCCGTGCCCAGGGCCGGCCATGCGCGTCGCATCCATGCGAGGCGTTGGTGAGCAGCAAACGGCATGCCGCACAGGTTCGCCGGGCGAGAAAGCCGGCACGAGCGGGGCGGGGCCGCTAGAATCGCTCGCTGTACCGGCGCCATTTCGCCGTCCTGTTTTCTGTCCGACCTTTCGCCCGATCTCCCGTCGATGAGAGCCATCCTGAACCACACGCTTGGCCGCTTTGCCTCCTTCACTCCCTTCGTCGTCGCGCTGAGTGCGGCCGCGCTCTGTCACGCCGCCCTCGCTGCCGACCCTGAGGCGAGCGGGGCCGCGCCGTCGGCGGCGTCGTCAGCGCAAGCCGCGACCCAGACGCCCGACGGCCCCGCGTATGGTCCCGAGCTGCAGGGCTTCGAGTATCCGCATCCCGTGCATGACTTTGCGTTCGTTTCGCAGGGCCAAACGCTGCATATGGCGTACATGGACGTGCAGCCCGCAAAACCGAACGGACGCACTGTGGTCCTGCTGCATGGCAAGAACTTTTGCTCGGCGACGTGGGACGCCAGCATCCGCGAGCTGCACGCCGCGGGCTACCGCGTGATCGCGCCGGACCAGATCGGCTTTTGCAAATCGAGCAAGCCCGCTGCGTACCAGTTCAGCTTCCAGCAACTCGCGCGCAACACGCATGCGCTGCTCGCGGCGCTCGGCGTGCACGACGCGACGATCGTCGGCCATTCGACGGGCGGCATGCTGGCGGTGCGCTACGCGCTCATGTATCCGCGCGAAACGGAGCAGCTCGTGCTCGTGAACCCGATCGGGCTGGAAGACTGGAAGGCGAAGGGCGTGCCGTCGATTGCGGTGGACGACTGGTACACGCGCGAACTCAAGACGAACGCCGACGGCATTCGCCGCTACGAGCAGGCCACCTATTACGCGGGCCAGTGGCGGCCGGCCTACGAGCCGTGGGTGCAGATGCTGGCGGGCATGTATCGCGGGCCGGGCAAGACGCAGGTGGCGTGGGACTCCGCGCTGCTCTACGACATGATCTACACGCAGCCGGTGATCTACGAGTTCGGCCAGTTGCAGATGCCGACACTGCTGCTCATCGGCGACAAAGATACGACCGCCATCGGCAAGGATCTCGCGCCGCCCGAGGTGCGTGCGCAGCTCGGCCGCTATCCGGTGCTAGCCAAAGCCGCGCAGCACGCCATTCCCCACGCGACGCTCGTGGAGTTCGCCGATCTCGGGCACGCGCCGCAGATGCAGGATCCGCGGGCGTTTCATGCCGCGCTGCTCAAGGGCCTCGACACGTTGAACACCTCGCACTGAGGGCGCGGTCGAGAGCAGGCGCGGTTGCGACTCCGCGCGCGAGGCAAACTTCGCGCCGTGTTACCGTCCCGCGGCGGCTTCCTTCAATTCCTCGCGCGCTTGCGCCGCCATCTCGAACGAGCGCAGGCGCGCCGCGTGGTCGTAGATCTGCGCGGTGACGATGAGCTCGTCCGCGCCGGTCTGCTCGATCACCGAGGCGAGGCCTGCACGCACGGTTTCCTGGTCGCCCACCACGGAGCAGGCGAGCGCGTGCGACACACCGGCGAGTTCGAACTCGTTCGCTGCGATCTGCTCGACCGGCGGCGGCAACTGCCCCGGCGTGCCGCGCCGTAGATTCACGAACTGCTGCTGCAGCGAGGTGAAGAGAAAGCGCGCTTCTTCGTTGGTGGGCGCGCCGAATACGTTCACGCCGACCATCGCATGGGGCCTCGCGAGCACCGCCGACGGACGGAACTGCGAGCGGTAGAGACGCAGCGCCGTGAGCAGATGGTCGGGCGCGAAGTGCGAGGCGAACGCGAACGGCAGACCCATGGCCGCCGCAAGCTGGGCGCCATAAAGGCTCGAGCCGAGGATATAGAGCGGCACGTTCAAGCCCGCGCCGGGCACCGCGCGCACGCGCTGGCCTTCCACGGGCGCAGCGAAATAGCGCTGTAGCTCGGCCACGTCGTCGGGGAAGCTGTCGGCGCTGCCCTGCAGGTCGCGGCGCAGCGCGCGCGCCGTGGTCTGGTCGGTGCCGGGCGCGCGCCCGAGGCCGAGGTCGATGCGGCCGGGGTAGAGCGCTTCGAGCGTGCCGAACTGCTCGGCAATCACGAGCGGAGCGTGGTTCGGCAACATGATTCCGCCCGAGCCCACGCGGATGGTTTGCGTGCCGCCCGCCACGTAGCCGATCACCACCGAAGTCGCCGCGCTGGCGATACCCGTCATGTTGTGATGCTCGGCCAGCCAGAAGCGGTGGTAGCCGAGGCGCTCGGCGTGCCGGGCGAGATCGAGCGTGTTGCGCAGCGCGGCGCCGGCATGGGAGCCCGCCGGGATGGGCGAGAGGTCGAGTACGGAGAAGAGGGTCATGGGCTAGCGTGGGGCCTGGTATGGAGAGCGCGATGCGCGTGCCGCGCGCCGGTTGCTCGACGCGAGGCCGCAAGGCAGTCGCAAGGTGCGGCCATTGTGCCAAACCACTTTCGTTCGTGCTGGCGGCCTCCGGGAACCCATGCCGCCCGCGTGGTTTCAGAGACGGCTGATTGCCTTTGCGCCCAGTCGATTTGAATATTAACGAGAACTACTCCTGTTTATATGCCAAAAGGCGCACTTTTAATTCAAAATTATTAAAGAATCTTTTCTATATGCTTACCGAATTTTTTCGGGGCGGAAAAGCTCTGGAAGGCAGCTGTTTAATCGCTGAAATAGTTACGCTTTTACAGTTTTAGCAACGCATTTTCCCGCGTCCGTCGGAAGCAACTGACGGAGCTTGCTGATACAATTTTCCGCGTCGAATCGGGGATCGACCATGTCCAGCGGTGTCATACGATGGGTTATCTCCATTCGTTGTTGGTTCAATTGCCTCGCATCATGCAAACCGGCATTCATTGTCGGGTTTCTAGCCTCAAATGTGCAATGCGGCTACGATGCGCGGCTTATTTCTGGATTTTCAGGGCAGGGAAATGGTACGTGGTGAAACGCGAATTCCGGTCGGGGCACCGCAGGAGCTTCTCCCCTTGCGCGCAGCCCGCGGCGAGCGCGGCGTGGCCCACGTGACCCAGCAAGGCGGCGCGTCATGACGGTGGCGCAGGTCTTCGCCGTGCCGGCGCCCTGGCCCGTGCTCGTCTGGGTCGTGGTCGTGCTGTGCGGCGTGGCCGCTTTCTACGGCCTCGTCGCCGCGCTGACGATGCCGCGCCTCGGTTCGGCCGCGCTCGTGCGCGAAGCCGCGCGCCGCGCGCGCCGTGCGCAACCGCAGCCCGTGAGCGTGCTCAAGCCCCTGTGCGGCGCCGAGCCGCGCCTCTACGAAAATCTCGCGACCTTCTGCGAACAGCGGCATCCGCGTTTTCAGTTGCTGTTCGGCGTGTCCTCGCCGGCGGATCCGGCCATTGCCGTGGTGCGCCGGTTGCAGGCGGCGTACCCCGGCCATGACATCGAGCTCGTGATCGACCCGCGCGTGCACGGCAGCAATCTCAAGGTGAGCAACCTCATCAATCTGGCTGCTCGCGCGCGCTACGACGCGATCGTCGTGGCCGACAGCGACATCGCCGTCGAGCCCGACTATCTGGAGATCGTCACCGCGCCGCTCGCCGACCCGGACGTGGGCGTCGTGACCTGCCTCTACGGCGCCCGCAGCATCGGCGGTTTCTGGCCCCGCGTGGGCGCGCTGTTCATCAACGAGTGGTTCGCGCCTTCGGTGCGTGTGGCGCATTCCACGGGCTCGCGCGCATTCGGTTTTGGCGCGACGCTCGCGCTTTCCCGTGCGACGCTCGAGCGCAGCGGCGGTTTCGCCGCACTCAAGGACTGCCTCGCCGACGACTATCTGCTCGCCCGCTACGCGCGCGATCACGGCCTGGCCACGGTGCTGGCGCCCGTGGTGGTCGCCACCGACGTGATCGAGCCGACCTTCGGCTCGCTCTGGCTGCGCGAGACGCGCTGGCTGCGCACCATCCGCTCGGTGAATCCGGCGGGCTTCGCTTCGCTGTTCATTACGTTTCCCACGCCGTGGCTCGTGCTGGGCGCGCTGTTTTACGGCCTGCTCGCGGCGGGCGGGGGCATCGGCGCGTGCGCGACGACGCGCGCGGCGCTGGCCGGGCTCGCCACGGCCACGATGGCGGGTATGATTGCGCGTTTGATACTGCACGCGCGAGCGAGCGCAAGCTGGGGCGCGTTCTGGCGCGATTTGCCGCTCGTGCCGCTGCGCGACGTGCTGCTGGCTCTGCAGTGGCTTTCCGCCGCGTTCGGCTCGCACGTGATCTGGCGCGGCGTGCGCGTGAGCGTCGCCAATCCCGAGGCCGATGCGCCCTCCGCCATGGCCAGGCCCGCGAGCGCGCGGCGGCCTGCCGTCGAAGGATCGGACGCTCGCTGAGCGCGTCGCTTTTATGCCGCGCTTTTAACCGAATTGTCACCTCAATCATCACCCGGCACAGTACGGGTACCTGGAGCACTGATCGCATGAAAACGCTGTTTCTGCAGGCCCCGTCGTATGACGGCTTCGACGGTGGCGCGGGCTCGCGCTACCAGGCAAAGCGCGAGATCCGCTCGTTCTGGTATCCCACCTGGCTCGCGCAGCCCGCGGCCCTCGTGCCCGACAGCCGCGTGCTCGACGCGCCGGCCGACGGCCTCTCCGTCGAAGAGACGCTGAAGATTGCAGCCGCATACGACCTCGTCATCATCCACACGAGCACCCCGTCGTTCCCGACCGACGCACTGTTCTGCGAAGACCTCAAGAAGCGCAAGCCGTCGATCGTCATCGGTCTGGTGGGCGCGAAGGTGCAGGTCGATCCGCACAATTCGCTCACGGCCACCGAGGCGGTCGACTTTGTCTGCCGCGAGGAGTTCGACTTCACCTGCAAGGAAATCGCCGAGGGCATGCCGCTGGCCGAGGTCAAGGGCATTTCGTGGCGCGCGAAGGACGGCTCGATCGAGCACAACGCAGGCCGTCCGGTGCTCGAGGAC
>NZ_JAMBPS010000028.1:0-102534 GCF_024206515.1 Paraburkholderia sp. CNPSo 3281
CCTTCCCGAAAAGCGGTTTCGTCGCCGTACCCGGCATCGGCGAGCACAATGCCCGGTCCAATACCGGATGCGACAGCCTCGCGGAGTTGGGCCAGCGCAATCTGTGGCTTGGTTTCGAAGGCGAGATCGTCGGGGATGCCCGCACGACGCGCTCGCTCCCGGTCTTCAATCCATTCCTTGGGGACATACAGCTGCCAGGCAATTGGCAGGCTGCCGCGTTGCGTCGCGATCGACAGGCTCACGGCGATCCGGCAGTTATCCTGTTTGCCCAATTGCCCGCAGTATTGCCGCGCTACGCCGACCGAATGCTTGCCTTTCTTCGGGAAGCCCGTGTCGTCAATAATCCAGTAATAGCCAGTCTCTTCAGCAGCGTGCAGGCCTAACGCGGGCATCACCCATCTCGTACCCGCTGCAGGACCGCCCGGTCAGACCATTCTGCCTTGGCCACAAAATGGTGGAGTGACTGATGTTTCGCACTCGCGTGAAGTGGGTCAATATGCGCGGCCATCGGCTCGACGCTCTTGCGTGACAATGGCATCACCAAGCCCGAACAGTAACCCTTGAGGCCGGCATGGCGATCGGCGTGCCCTAACGCCTGCGCCAGATGATTCAGATACTCGTCAAATTCATCGACATCTTCTCTCATCACGATCGCCCGAAATATGCATTATTCAATACTACCAGGTATCGTTTCGCTGCAGATGTTTTTTCTGACACAGTAGTAGCCGCCCGCGAGGGCGATTTTTTGCGCGAGATGCGGCATTGCACCATGTGCGCGGCGCGTCGCAACAAGCTGGCGATGTCGTAATTCTTGTCGGCACCTACCGTAATAGACGCGCCAGCAAATTGTGGGGCATCCGCAGGCATGTCTGCCACTGCGTCGCGGTCGGCCGTGCCATTGGGCTGCGTCACCTGTGCGTTCACCGCCAGGTTGTGCCTGTTATCGGTAAGCTCCTGTCCCATATAGCAGAGCATTGTGCCCGTGCCACGACTCATGCGAAACAGTCGCGCGTGACTGTCCGTGCTGGATTCATGCGTATCGTCGCTGCGCTTCTCGCCATGCGAGTTCTCGTGAAGACCTGCAGCTCTATCAGACGGCATGTCGTCGTCCGACTTCGCCTTGTGCACTACACGCTGCTAACCGAATACAGCACTGCCGCGCCCGAATCAGTTTCTCCGACCGGATGCGCGGGCGGCTTCCCTTGGCGTCGCTCTCGTACATGCGCGAGAAAACCTCACCCATGCGACCGCTGGTATCGTTCAACCCCTGCCGAATCAGTCGCAACGGATGATTGGCTGGACCGAAGTCATCCAGTCCGGACCTCTGGATACGATGGAGGGGCCGCGGCAGTGCTACGCTGGGAAAGCGGATCGCTGCACCGGCTGCGGCGGGGCGTAGCAAGGCGCATCGTGTCGGCGCGCCGCCAGGTTGCGCCTAAATGAACGGCAAATACATTCTTGGCAAGATCGATTCCGATAGTGACAATAGGCATGGACTTCCCCTCTCGCTGGTCGATGAACGTTCGCAACTTCATCTTGGCACATTGATGCCGACTCGCGGCTTCCGCCGCAGCCTCGGGACGGGGAAGTCCCTTTCATTCTCTTTAGATTATTCTTCCCTCGAAGATGGAAAGATCGCATCCGCACGGGTGTTTTTCGATCTCGCCCCTCTGCTTGGAAACGTCGCTTCGAGCCGCATTAAAACCTCACGCTACGCAAAAAGCTCTCTCACTGGAAAGTATGCGGAGGAGAAGTCGAGAGAGCTTCACGATCTAATGAGGTCCAAACAGGGCTTCCTGGACAGCGGCATCACGCTGGATCGCGTAGCCGATCAGATTGGTATTCATAGAAATCATCTTTCCCAGATACTCCTTCTTATCTCACGCTCGAAGAAGACGTCGGTTCGAAAACCACGAGAGATTTTCTGATTAAATTAATCTGGAATGCGACATATGTTTTGAAAATCACGGCTGAAACTCGTTCGTTCAGAGAGACTGAAATCGCACGTCGACGCGCCCTCTTGCGAAGACTTCCGCCCCGAAGCACCACCCCTCCGATGGCCAGATTCTGGAATCTGAAGCCGACGCCGCGTGCGAGCACAAGCGCCAGACGCTCAGCAAGTTCGCCTCGCTGTGCGGCAGCGAGATGTCAAAAGAGCAACACGACTCCAGTTGCCCCAGCCATGCGCATGGGCGCCGTACCCACCTGCCTGAAGACAAGGTTTTACGCCGCTACCCGCGTTTGGTGGTGAAAAGGCGGAGGACCGTTAGTCGCATTTCAAGGTCCGCGATGAAGGGCGGCAGCGAATGGCGATTTGACATTGGGCCGGTAATGTCGAAAAAGTGCGTGCGGTGACGGACGCCCCGCAGCCGTCAACCCTTGTGCACGCCCCGCCGCGATATTCACAACGGTCAGCAAGTCGTGACGCCCCCCACCATGGCCGCTACTTAGGTGCCGTGGTAGGCGTCGCGTTGGTAATGGTGCGTGGGTCGCCGGCAGGAAGCGGAGCATCCATCAGGAAGATCAGCAGGCAACGGGGCACCGTGAATCGTTCAGACTGGCCTGGTCTGCGAAACACCGGCGAGATGCAGGATCTTTGCTGCGACCCTGCGGAAAAACGCGTCGTCCCGTTCTTTCTGGGCAGCATCATCAGCGACGCGATGCTCGATCAGAATACCGCGGCGCTTCATGATTTCCTGAGTACACAACTTGCGTTCGAGGTAGTCAGGATCGTCGGCACCCATCGTCTCGATGACGACACGGTGCGGCCGTGCCGCAACGCCAGCGGCTGCCACCGATCGGAACGTCAGTTCAAAGTCGGGTCGGCACCACTGGCTCGGCGCGTCGGTCTGCCTCACTTCCCGATCAAAGAGCGGTTTCCAGAGCGTCACCTCAACGCCGTGCTTTTTGACCCACGCCATGACGTCGAACAGCAATTTCAGCGTGACGCGCTCATACCGGCTGTCCAGAGGTACAGGACGCGCGAACGAATACGCGTGCTGCGCGAACGCTTCCCGAACGCGCGGGTTGCCGTCGCGATCGCGGTCGACCACGCTGAGCACCCAGCAAGGGGGCTGCGTCAGTCGCTGATCGCGGCCTCCGGCGCGGATACCCTTTTCAGGGCACACCACACACTCGCCCATGCTTGTTTTCTTTATTGCAACGCCTGCACGAATCTCGTCGGCGACGAACAGCAGGAGCGCGCTGCGTGCCTTCCTCTCCGGCCATACGAGAGCGTCGATCTCCGTCATCTTCTTGTTGAGAGGAGTCCATGGCTTGAAATAGAGCATCTGCGCGAGTGATAGGAGCGGGCTCAGCGCCTGCTCTGCTGCATATGCCTCGAGCCGCTCCCACGATCTGGACTTGTCATTTAACGCGTCGACGTAAGCCCTGTACTACCGGCACCGGTACGCGAACAAGATTGCTCACGGTTCGACTGTCATGGTCGCGCGAGAGTTGCTCCTGCCACGCGAACACGACACGTAAGGTCCCTTCCAGCATCGTCGCTGTTGCCCGAATTCGATAGTCGATCACCTCTCGATCAGTCGATATTTCGGGTTCGCAGCACATGTCCGGTTGTGCGTACCACGATGCGCCACAGAACGACGCGAGTTCGACGTACTGCTCGTAACTCCACGGGTACACCCCGGCGATCCCGGCCTGATCGCCGCGCGCCTTCCACAGTTGCATGGCCGTGAAGCCAGCGCTATCGAGGGCGAAGTCCAGTTCCGTAAGGTCCGTCGCCTCGGGAATGTGAAACGCCCGCCGTACGGGGTTCCAGAAGGCATTCGCCGACACCATCGCGGCGTATCCTTCGTTGAACGCATGTAAAGCGAGCTTGCCGCCCCGATGCGGTATGCCGGCGCGAACAACAAGGCTGTCGCCTAGATGCGCGTTCGTTTGAAGGACGGGCATGCCCGGGGCGATGCCATCAATCTGTTCGTTGCTCACGCGAGTTGCTCCTGGAAAAAGACAGGGCAACTCCCTCGCGGGGCGTTGCCCTATGAGGGAAAAATGGCGCGGGTCAGGCCGCGAGTTAAAGAAGTGCGATCGGTACCGCGACAACGGTGGGCGCGGCGATGACGCTCAGACCGCAGCGGACCCAACGGAAACGATCGAACCGCGACGAGTACGACTTTCGATAAGGCCGCGGCGTGCCACTTCACGGAACGCGGCGTTGATGGTGTTCAGATGAAAGCCCAGATCGTCAGCAATGCTCCGCTGCGTGGGGAGTGCGTCGCCCGGCTGGAAGAGGCCGGAGCGTATAGCCTGTTCAATCTGGTCTGCGACAGCGACGTAGATCTTTCCGCGAATCCGCGTAAAGTCCGGTCGCCATTTCAGTTGATCGCGCCGATGGGCCGTGGGCGGCGGGGCCGCGCTGGGGTAAGAGTTGCTCGCCGAAAACATGGTGACGCGCATCCTACACCGAACGCAGGCGAATCTGCTTCGCCCACTCGCCGCCGTGAGGCAGCGCTTCAACGAACGCAGCAAAGTTTGCGCGCGCCGACGGGAGTTCAAGCACGCGCTGGGACGCAATAGCGTCCGCCAGGCTAAGCGCGTCGGCGAAGGCGCCATCGCCGGTGGCGGCGAGCGCGGCGCGCGATTCGTCGCTCGAGAGAACGAGCGAGATGAAGCGTGCAGCACGCGTTGCCTGTCCGGCAGCGACGATCCCGGCGATCGCAGCGTCGGCCTGTCTACCCATGTCGGGGTCCGACAAGGCGACGGCGTCAACCACTTCGGCATCGATGAGGCAGCGCACGATGTCTTCAGAGAATTGGTTGCAGGAGTAAGTCATCTTCAGGTTCCAGAAGGCGGAGCGTGTCCCCCAGCGGGGTGTTGACGCCCCGCTGGGTTCGAGTGGAATTCAGTTCGCTCGTCCGACGCTAGCCAGTGATGGGCGCGGCCCGGCATACACCGATACCGCGCACAGGCACACCGCAGCGACGAGCGAAGCCGCGACGGTTGCGATAACAATCTGTCGTTTCATAGGGCCTCCGTTCAGAAGGACGAAGGCCCCGGCCCCTGAAAGGGACTGGGGCCTTATCGGAAAGAGCGCGAGAGCGCGTCAGGTACAGGACTTCGGGTGGCTCGCCGGATAGACCAGCACGCGCCCGTCGTCACAGATGCGGAAATCGCCCTGCTCGCCCTTCGGCGAATGCACAACGATCACCGGCGTTTCTGCCTGGGGCCGGAGTTGCGCGTGCGTGCACGCGCCGAGGGTCGAGGTGCCGGCTGCTGCGACGAGCAGCATCAAAAAATTCATCATGAGTTTGACTCCAGAAAAGAAAGATGCGCCGCCCCCGTTAGGGGCGGCGAAAGAGATCACGCGGCTGCGCGTTGAACTGCGGGATCGGATATGGAAACCGTGATCCACTGCCCGTCCACGAAGACGTCGCGCAGGCGCGAGCCGTTGAGCGTGTAGACGTGCTCGCGACCCGCGCGCGGAGATGCCGCACGGGCCGAGCGCGTGATGCAGCTAACAACGGAAGATTGCTTCTTCAACATGGTTGCTCCTCGGGATTGAGACGAGGAGCGCCCCTTGCGGGGATTCGCTCCCCACAAGGGTTAAAAGAAAAGTCATGCGGCCAGCGCTTCTACATCGATGACGCCATCGGCCTCGAGAACAAGATCAGGTGTCTGCGAGATAAAGAATTCCCGCTCGTATCCGCCTTGCCGGAGGACCTCGCGTTTCATCTTCATGAACTGCACCTTTCGCACGGGGTCCAGCGGGCCGTCTGATTCGTCGCTGAACAACGTCTGGCACGGTTGCCCCGCATTGCGCGCGAGATACAGCGCAATGCCACGAGTCAGGCTCTCGTTGATCCATACCTTCTGCCCACCCGACATCACCGATACGGCCTTGGTGCTGTCGTTGTCGGCGTCATGGACAAGAATCTCGAAGCCTTCACGCAGATCGCCCGACGCGAGCTCGCGTTGCGTGCGAATCGCGACGGTGAAGCGCGGGCCATAGCACGCAAGCAGCAGGTCATTGACCGTCTGCGTGAGCGCGGGGCCAGCATCGTCGATCGTCAGTGCTATGACGCCGTCATTGCCGAGCCCCTTTGCCAGCAGCTTCCAGTTCGCGATTTCGTCGGACAGGCGTACCGCCCTCTCCTGCGTCGCACCAAAGCCATCCAGTTCCGCCTTCATTGCCTCGCGCTGTGTTTCACGCGTTGCGTGCTGACGGATGAGCGCCTCGATACGCGCATCGAGAGCCGTGCTGGCCTCCCGGTTTGCGAGCAGTTGCCGGTCGAGTTCCCCGATTGCGGCCGTGACATCGAAAGCTGAGAGCCTTGAAGTTTCGGCATCGATATCGCGCAGCACCGCCTGCAGGCGCGTCGTTTCGGCCTCCCGGCGTTCAGCGACCTGCACCAGTTGCACATCGACGTCGGAAAGATCCGCCTTTGCCTGTGCCATGCCGTTCGCGGCTGCTTCGAGAAGCGGCTTGCGTGCGGCGAGAGCAGTGGCTGACTCGAAAGCGCGCCGGGCCGACGTGAGTGCCACGTTGGCCAAACGAAGCTGTTCGCGTAGGGGCGCAAGGCGTGCCACGACGGGAGTCAGATCATCAGCAAGCGCCTTCTTCTCGCGATAGCTCCTGCGAAGTGCTTCGACTGCGATGCGCTGTTCACCAGCCCGCCCCGACGCATCACGCGCCTGGGCTAGCAGCGGACAGGTCGCATGCATGGCATGGCCAGCGCACGGAACCTGGTCTACAACGGCGGCTTGCTGTTGCAGCGTCGTGAGCAGCGCAGCCTTCGTTGACCCTTGCGCCTGCAGCCCTTCGAGGGCCGCATTTGCTTCGGTCAACGCCGTCTGCTTCGGCTCGAGGCCGGCGATCTCGGATTGAAGCGCTTGAAGCTGCGCCTCCAGCCTTCCGATCTCCAGCTGCGCCTGATCACATTGCGCCTGCGCGCCTTCGATCGAAGCACGCTGAGCTAGTGTCGTCTCATGTGCGGCGATGCCCTTCACGAGCGTCGTGCGTCGATCGTTGAGGCGCCGCGTCAGTTCTGTCGCATCCGACTGGATGGATGCGAGAGACTTTTGCGTGTCACCGCGCTGCTTCGCCAGTTCGCGCAGGCGTGCCTCTGCCGTTGCCGACTCGGCCTGCTTTGCCGCGAGCGTGGCGCGCTGCTGCCCGAGCGTCTGCGCGGTGGCCAGAAGGCCCTCGCGCTCGCGCCGTGCAGTTGCGATCGACTCTGCGTCCGTTGTGATCGCCCGTTCCATCTGCGCGAGCGAATCGCGCTTCAGGGACAGGGACGCGAGTTCGCGCTGGATGCCATCGAGCTTGCCACCAAGGATCTTCGCGACGTCCGCAGCTTTCGCCGAAAGTGTGCGTAGATGGTCGATGTGCAGCAGTTCGGCCAGCAGCGACTTGATCTCGCCTGCGTTGTAGGACGCAAGCGGTCGCCGGTTTTGCGCGGAGAACACGCTCGTAAAAAACGATTCGAGCGAGCCGCACACGGATTCGACACAGCGGTCATAGGTGTCCGCCTTGCCGTCAGAACGTGTGCCATCGGTCGCCACAAACGGCTGCCAGAATCCGGCCCTGTCGAGCCATGCGAGGAAGTACTCCGCCTTGCCGGTCTTGCCTGGCTTGCGGAAGGCGAACGTTGAGCGGTAGCGCACGTTGGCGTGCTCCCATTCGAAGATCTTCTGCGCCTGGACGCCACAGAGGTGGTCCCAGTACGAGAAGGCGTCGACGGAGAGCTTCGCGGCGTGCGAAGGCATGATGCGGTACGGGTGCAGGTTGTCCATGAGGGTGGATTTCCCTGCGCCGTTTGCGCCCTTGAGCGCAATCAGCCCCGTTGGCAACGCCTGCAGGTCGAGAGTCACGCTGTCGCGCTTCATCCCGTCGCGCACACCGATAAACCCTTCGAGCGTGAGGATCAGCGGTCGCATGGCATACCCTCCCCGACCGGCGAGTCGTGCAGGTAGTCGGACGGCAGCCAGGGCACATCGTCATCGTCAGGGAACGGCGCGGCGATCACCGGATCGATCGGCTCAGGTGCCGGCACGATCGTGCCGTCAATGGCGCGTTCGAGCGCCGTGCAGGCCGCGCGAAACCGGGTACCTGCCAGTTTCAGCAGTTGTTCCCAGCTGTCACACGCCGTGAGCGCTTTCAGTTCGCGAGGTGACCACTGGCTCGCATAGCCGTGGCTATGCGACCAGAGCAGATTCGTCATCTCGACGTCAGGCGCCACGACGAGCTCAAGCTCGGCGGCGTCATCTTCATGGACCATCACGACAAAGCCGTGGCGGACCGCAATCACGGCACCGCGTGCGGGACCGTAGGGTTGATGGAAAAGCCCCGCAGTAAATCCGGCGTGCTTCACGAGAAGCTGCTGGATCTCGCGTGCGGGAGACGTTGCATTGAAATGCTGGACCCAGTCGGGACCAGCGGGATAAAGACCAAACATGGGGAACACTCCAGAGTAAAAGGACGGAGTGCACCCCCTTCGGGAGATCGCTCCCCGTCAGGGTCAAAAAAGAAAATGGATGCAGCAGTTGCTGCGATCGATGCGCCGGTGGCGCGGGTGAACCTTGTTCCGGCAGTGCGCTCATCGAGAAACCGCGAGCGCACTGGCGGGACACAGCTGTGTCCACGAGTGAGCGGGCCGTACGGGCCCCGCCCACTGGTTGGCGACTAATGTTGCCTGCTTAAGCCGCAAAGAGATCGCCTTCCAGCCAGTCGAGAGCCTCGCCTGTGTTCCCGCTCACGCTGGACGCGGGCGAGACAACGACACGAGAACCGTCCGGCCGGACCGCATCGGACGGCGTGCCCGCGACAAGTGCCAGCGGTGTGGCCGCTGGCGACTGGTCGAGTTGCGCCATCACGGCGTCGGCGATCGCGTTCGCATCGCCGGTATCGAGCAGTTGCAGACGCTCGAGAACCGGTGCCGCGTTCACGTCGGCGACTTCACACCACCTGCCGAGCTTTGCGTCGACCGATGTCTCCAGGCTGATGCCCTGTGCGCGACTGCGCACGACCGGGAGAATGCGGGGTTCGAGCTTCACGCCCTGCGCGTTCGCGAACATTGCTTCAATTGCAGCACGGTCGACCGACTGCCGGTGCTCCTCATCGACCTGCCAGCGAACGCGCACAAACGCGTCGCCAGCATCGCTCGCAAACTGCGCGAGTCGTTCCATGTCGGGCGGACCATCAAAGTCGATGCAAAGCATGCGGCGCGCGGGCGTTGGGACCAGTTCAGCCGAGGCCGAATGGGTATCCACTTCCCATAGCAGGTAACCCTTCTCGCCCTGCTCGCCGAAGTGAAAGCGACCGATCGATCCCGCATACGCGATCAACGACCCACCGCGCTCCCATGACTGGAACTTGTGGATATGACCGAGCATGAACGCCGAGCACTGCGCGTCGAAGAGCGCCGAGAGCGAGAACTCGTGATCGAGCCCCGCCATCGTGACACCGTGCTCCGTTTCGCAGCCGACTATCGTACCGTGCGAGATGCCCACAGTCGCGATGCCTGCTTCACGCAGACGCGCATTCACCTGCCCCGACGCTGCCAGATACGTCGAGAGTACGTCGCCGAGATCCGTCGCCGCGACGAGTGCGCCAACACTCGCTGCGAACTGCCCTTTATTGACGGTCGGCAGACAGGTGAAAACGGCGTCGGGTTGCATCGCCACTACCTGCGCGAATTCGCGTTCGTTGAACAACGGCCCCGCCGATGCGAGGAAGCGTCCATTCGCAAACGCAACCTGCTGGATGCGGCTTGCGATGAACACCTCGTTGGTCGAGCCCATGAGCGCAAAAATGTCCAGCGTACCGGGTGGCTCATGCGAGAACGTGCCCTGCAGCATGATCACGGGCATCGAGGCCGCGAGACGGTGAATCCGACGCGCGAGCGTGACGAGCGCCGGTGAATGAGCGTCGAGTCGATGGTCAGTCGAATCACCGGACACGACAGCTACGCGCGCACCTCGCATGATCGCGTCGTGAGTAGCGGAACTGAAACAGCGGTCCGCTTCGTCGAGTCGCTCAGGCGAGTAATGCAGGTCAGAAAAATGTGCGATCTTCAAGACGCACCTCCGTAAACGAAAAGTGGCCGCCGGATGGCAGCCTCAATGGGATGAACGCCGTCGTACGGCGAAGGAAGAGTCAGTCAGCCCTGCGAGGGGCCGGCCATGGTCAGTCACGCATCGCCGCACGAACCGCACTCTCGATTTCGCGATCAAGCTTTTCGCGATTCTCGAGTGCGCCTTCGAGACGAGCGTTCATGCCGTCGACGTCGGCGAGGCGTTGTACCCAGCCTCTGCCGTAAGTTGCGTGAGCGAAGACCCGGAAGTCGCGCTGCCGGTCCTCCACGCTCAGTCCGAGGCGGCTGAGCAAGTCCGACATGCGGTCGCGCTTTTCTTCAAGCGTTTCCGCTGTCGGCGACCCGGATGGCTGCAAGCCGAGTCCCTCGACAACCTCATGAGCATCGCTTGCGGCACCTGCTGGCCCTCCTGCTGGCGTGAGCGGGTACACGTTGGTCGCCCCCTCAAGCAGCGCCGCAGCCTCCGACGCAACAGCGATCGCCGGCGGATGATCTTCCGCGCCGTCGAGCAACGCACTGATGTCGATATCCGCGTCGAGCACGGTGAGCATCTGCATCTGACGCACTGGCTCGCTTTGCTCGTTGATTCGCGTGATCTCAAATTCGCGCTTCGAGATCCAGAACCGCGTGCCGGTGAGCTTGCCCCGCGCTAGCGCCACGGTTTGCATCGCCGAATACGCTTTCTGGAGCACGTAGATCGAGTTCGTCGGTAGCTCGATGAGGCCGAGCCCCTTGATCTCGGGGACCGCGAAGATGAAGCGCGCCGAGAGGTTGCATTGCCGCGCCTGATACTGCGGGCACCCCTGCGGATTGCACACGCCGTCGGGTATCGCGTTGTCCTGCCGCAGCATGATCGAACGGGGTCCGAAATTGCGTTGCGCCCGCTGGGCCCGTACGTCGCGTTCCGGCTTTTCGTACTGCTTGCAGAAGCGTGTGCCATCGGCGCCGTACTCGGAGAAGAACTTCCGCCCGGTCGTGCCCCACGTCGCCATCTCGTTCGGGATGTTGGCCATCCAGTCGTTGAAGGCGAAGACAACGGGGAAACGATAGAGCTTCCGACCGTCGCCGCGATCCTCGCCATAGAGGCGCAGGATTTCGTCGGCCACATCCGGGTTGGTGAAGTCGGATCGACGGCAGGTGAAGTACGGGACGTTGCGCGGTGCGAGCGCGTTTCTGAGCTTGCAGCGCCGCTCGATCTCGTCGCCGATTTTCTCGAATGACTCGCCAGCAGCGACGAGTTGCTCGTAGAGCTTGACTGCCTGTTCGTTTTGCCTCGCGGCAGACGTCAGGACCTTGATGCCGGGACGAATCCGGCCGATGACGGGGGCGCGTGGTGCACGCTCCTCGACGATGCTGCGCACGGGCGCAGCGCCCAACGGAACAACAGCGTTCATGAGGGTTTCCTCGCAAGAAAGAAGATCGCCGAGGTGCGCATCTCGCTGGCCGACTGCTCCAGGTTCGATGCCGCCGCCTCTCCGCGGCGTGTGGCGATATGGGACAGGAAAACGCGGCGCTCGCCGTCGGCAAGCATCGCGATCTGGGCGACCTCACAGCGCGCGCGTCAGGCGCCCGTTGTGGTGTCGGTAGTCGCGCGTTCGCTTTCGATCGTGCTGCTGATCGTGTCGGCGATGCGCTGGTCAAGGCCATTGGGAAGAAGCATGGGAGCGTCTCCAGACAGGGAATGTAAAAACACAGGACGAAAAAAAACGCGCTCCCCTGGCAAGAGGAACGCGTTCTGGATTCGGATAAAGATGACCCATGCGCCACGTCCCTTTCGGGGACGTGGCGCACAGGGAGCCGTGAGGCTCATAGCAGGGAACGTTAGGTCGTTCCCGGCGCGACATGATCACGTCGCGCGAACAGCCCTTTTCCGAAAACATGAGTTTTCGCCGCAGGTTCACGGGTCAGTCCACTTCGATCGTTCTACCCAGATGGGTCTGGAGAGAGACACCCGAATATCCGGGCTCGAACGATGTCGCGGCGCAAATGAATGCGGCCGGCGACGAGTATCACGACTGACGAGAGGGGAGCAGGTGGCGAGCCGCTCAGCACGAGAGATATTCCACACCAGCAGCCAGCTGGTCGGAGCATGCCGTAAAGGCACGACTTGAGGCAGAAGATGGACTCCGGGCTACGGAGTCGAGGTCGATGCGTCAGGAGACGCGAGCAATGGAGTCAGTATCGCCAAAAAAACGTGGGTGTGTGCCTGGAATGGTGGCCAATATCGTGCAGCTTTTGCCGGAAATCTGCAGACGAATCAGGAACACAATGACAGGTGAGAGAGACCACACCCGAACAACATCATGGCCGCCGTTCTTGAAACTGCGCCGCAACCGGAGGAAACCCCCGGCAACGCGGCACAGGGCGGGGCGCCCGACGCACCCGCCCCGCTCACCG
Organism: Paraburkholderia sp. CNPSo 3281; assembly: GCF_024206515.1. Taxonomy (NCBI): domain Bacteria; kingdom Pseudomonadati; phylum Pseudomonadota; class Betaproteobacteria; order Burkholderiales; family Burkholderiaceae; genus Paraburkholderia; species Paraburkholderia sp. CNPSo 3281. Next base: position 12,453 of record NZ_JAMBPS010000028.1, read on the forward strand.
CTGTTCCTTCAGGCACCGGGCTCAAACCCATCGAGCGCCTGACGAGCGATACACGCTACGCGAAGATCATCCCGGATTCCGCCCAGGTGACGACGCTGAAGTACAGCTCCATTTTCGTCCGGACATTTCTCCGTTCGGACTACAACTTTTGCGCCTCAAAGATTTCGGTCGCTCGAGACGGCAAGCTGCGCGCGCTCGACCACGCTATCCGGGAGACGACCGAGTGGTTCACGAAGGCGATCGTATGGACCGAGCAGCTCGGCGCTCGCCATCTCCCGCGACGGTACGAGACGATTGAACTCGAAGTCAAACGTCCGCTCGCCGGCCAGCTTGTCCGGTGCCTGACCCAGTACGAGCGCCTGTTCGCCCGCGCATGGTCGGCCCACGCATCGCACCTGCTTAGCCAGGAGCGATGCACGGCCACACTGGCAAACGCCGAGAAGAAACTCAATCGCATCACGCTGCTGTGCGTGCCCGACAACGAAGAGTACGACTTCGACGGCACGCGCCGCGAAGGCTGACCCCCGCAAGACGGCTGATTGTTCCGGCTTGACTTCCACGCCGGACGGCTACGCTCGACAGTACCCCAGTGAGGAGAACGTCCATGGAAATCGACCTTCGCGAGGTTCACGCGCTGCATGCGCGCTTTGCCCGCGAACACTTTGTCATCGACCTGGAAAATCAGGTCAAGGCCCTGCCCGCGCCGCTGCTGCTTGCGCACGAACCTGCGGCCAGCACGTCGGCCGTGCGGCGGGCGTGGAATGCGCGTTGGCGGCTTGGCCGCACGGCGCTTATGGTTGCGGGCGGCGCTGCCGTCTGTGGCTTACTGGGCATGGGCGTGGCCCGCCTCATTCCGTTAGTCCACGGCGATCGCTCTCACGTTGCAGCTTCAACGGACCTGCACGCCACTTCCTCGGCGAGAGTGGATATTCCGACCGAGGCTTCCGTGCCGGCCGCATCGGCGCCAGCCCTAACATCGCAGGACCTGCTCACGGGGCCTGGTCGTGCTAACTGGAGCGCCGCCGTTGATCCGGCCACCGTGCTCCGGCAGGCGCCCCAAACCCGTGAAAGCGTGCCGACGAGTCCCGTGATGTCGGCGAGCGCACCGGACGAACAGAAGGCGCTTGCCTCCCCGCTGCGCCAGCACGTCGTGCAGGTGCCGCAACCTCAAACGAGCGCGCCGGCAGCAGTCAAACCGGTGCCGGCTGCCGCGCCGAATGCTGCTGTAACTCCTGCCCAGCCCAAGGAAGATCAACCGGCGCCGCGACCAGTCGTGCGTCACTTGGGCCGCCCTCACACCTCACCGGCGCGAACGGAGCAGCAACCGAGCGTCGAAACCGCGAAGTCTCCGGCAGCACCGGGGCAGCGCAACGGCGACGTACAACTCTTCTGAAGGACACCGGACCATGAAATCGCAACACACGCTCAATGTCACGCTTCTCGCGCCCGGTTCCACGATCGAGGGAAATTTGATCCTCGACCACGGCGTTAGCCTATTCGGGATCGTCGACGGAAACCTGATCAGCAACGAAGGGCTGCTCCATGTCGGCGCAGGCGGGCTGGTGAAAGGTCAGATCGAGGGCGAGCACGTGCGCATCGACGGCACGGTCGAGGGCGACCTGCGCGCACGCGGTTCGCTGGAGATCAACGGCCGCGTGAGAGGGAACATTTTCTACTGCGGGACCATCAGGCTTGGCGAGCGCGCCTCGCTCGAAGGTCAGCTGAAACGCGTCGCGCGCGAACTCACAATAGACGGCGCGGTCGCGCCCGAGAACTCGAACGTCCAGCACCTCCCGCGAGCATCAACCGGCTCAGCGTAATCTCGTCGTCGTATTAACCGTTAGGCGCAGTCATTGTCTCCAATGTGAAACACATGACAGGCCCACCTATGTGTTCAGACGACGGGAGTCTGGGGGACGGATTCGGCGCCGGGTCGTGAGGGCGGGGGGGTAAACTCCAACCGATAAAGTCGACACGACGAGCGCCTTATTCGTGATCAAGCCGTGGCAGGTCCGTTAGCCTTCGGCCCCCATCGGAATCAGTGGCCACCGTCTCGATGCTTTGGCGTCCGGCGTCGTCGACGACAGAGCGGACTTCCGGACCTGCGACGCGCTGCCCATCCAGCGGAAAGACCGTTACGACGGTGTCGCCCTTAGCCAGTGCGTCTACCACTTCGATTACAGGCGATGCGTGCGGTGTGACCTCAAATTGGTCTCCGCTCACGGACACCTGCCCCCAAAGCACGTGTGTAACCCTTTCCGGATTCCCACCCACCCGAACCGCCGTTATAGCGTGCACAGCCATCGCTTTCCCTCCAGTGTTGGGGGAAATCCTAGCACGAGCGAAATCATCAGCCAGCTTCCGGCTTCTCATCCCTGTGGAGCCGGCGCCTCCTCAAAATCCAGCAGGCAAATACACGAGTCGAGATCAGAAAACCACGCATCGACCTGAGCGTAGTCAAACTTGTCGACGGCAAACACACGGCCATCACGGGCGCGAAGAATAAAAATCGCTTCGAACGCTGTCGTACCGATCATGCAGACGCCTTTGTCTTGCAGATCGCGCTCTTCGGTCGCGTCGACGATCTCGTCCGCTTTCCACAGCGAGCCTGCTTGCGAGCAGAGGCCGTTCGGATGCTTAGCGAGATAGGCGGCGAACGCCTCAGGCACCGCCACATTGAATTTCGAAGTGAACCAGCTTGCAAACCACTCAGGCGCCTGCCCGATCCCGGCTTCTGTCACGCTTTCCCCCTTACCCTGCGTCGAACGGCAGGCGAAGTAATACACATAACATTCAGACCTCGGGCACCTGCGATTCGTGGATGAAACGTGTGGGTGGATTCTTGCGGATCGAAGTGATCGTGAGTGTTTCGCGGGCGCGTGTCATCGCGACGTAGAACAGTCGCCGCTCCTCCGATTCAGGGCTTTTCTGGTCGGGCACCACGTTCTCCTCCGACCGCGTGATCCACACATGGTCCCACTCGAGACCCTTGGAGCTGTGCATCGTGGTTAAGACCAGCGCATCCGGCGCCGGCTCGTTGTTCGCCCGCTTCAGGAACTCGATGCGTTCGCTGAAAGAGCCATTCAGGCGGGAAATCACGTCGTAGGTCGCGAGGATCGCGCGCTCCGCGGCTTCCTTGCGCACGTACAGCATCATCCACTCCCGCACGCCCTCAAGCGCGAGTGAATAGAACTGCCTCTCGCATAGCGCCTGCCATTCTGCAAGGCGCTTCATGAAACCACGATAGGCCGTTGCGGTGTCCTCGGACAGGCCAAACGCGATCAGATCCTTTTTCTGCTTCTGCGCGAGCGTCGCACCCATGGCGTTGTGCAGGGCCGTCAGGTCGCGCGTGCTCATGCCCGCATAGCCAAGTACCGCGTCCAGACCGTTGAGCTTTATCCGCTGGACGATTTGCAGCAGATTGCACATGAGCGCGCCCTCGGGCTGGTCGAGCACGGAGCGGCCTGACGCGCGGTAATACTTCACGCCATACGAGCGGCACACTGACTCTATCGGGTCCAGCACCCGGTTGGTGCGGGAGAGAATCGCGCACGACTGCCCGGCGGCGAGCAGCGGCTTCAGCGCCTCGACGGCGGCCGCGGCGTCATCGTATTCGTCGTTGAACCGGCGAGCCACGACGGTACCGCCCGCACCCTTTTCCGCATGCAGCACCTTCGCGATCCGGTCTGTGTTGTGCTGGATGAGCCGGTCGGCGGCGGCGAGGATCTCGGACCGGCAACGATAGTTGCTGCCGAGGACGACGCGTTGGGCGTCGAATTTCGTGGCGAAGCCCTCCATGCCACGAAACCCCATCGCTGCGCGGAACCCATAGATGCTCTGATCGTCGTCGCCCACGACGGTCACGCGCGCGCCGGCGGCAGCATGTAATTCCACCCAGCGGTATTGCAGTGGGTCAGTGTCCTGGAACTCGTCGACCAGCAGATCGGTGAATGCGTAGGGTTCGATATCGCCCGACTCCATGCCAGCGATCGCGAGACGCAGCATGTCCTGGAAGTCGATCTTGCCGTTTCGCGCGAGTGCGTCCTCATATGCTCCGTACAGGATAGCCTCGGGCGACCCCTCGATCGCGTGCGTGATGCCCGTTTTGAGTTGCTCGATGACGGGTACCGCTTCCTCGACCTTCCAGTTCAGACCGGTCTCTGCAAGCACGCGCATCAGCAGGCCGGTGCGGTCGCCGTCCGACGCGATGTCGCGACGCTTACCACCCGGGCGTCCGATCTGCCTGAATCCCAACGAGTGGAACGTACCGGCGATCAGCCGGGCCTTCGCGCTTGCGCCGGCAAGCGTGAGAATGCGATCTCGCAACTCCATCGCCGCATCCTTGCTGAATGTGACAGCCCCAACCCTGCTGCCGGGCGCGGCGAGCAGTGATGCGGCCTTGGACGCGATCGTTTTCGTTTTGCCGGCGCCCGGGCACGCCACGGCCAGGCAATGCCGCTGTGCCTGTGCGACTTCGAGCTGCCGGGGGTTAAGGCCGTCGAGCATGGCGCGTCACTCAGAGGCCGCGAACGGAGGTCATCAGGCGCAGATGGGTCATGTAGCCGCGCACGCCAACCGGATGGAACTTGCGTAGAAAACGCGCGGTTTCCTCATCGACGTCGGACTGGTCGCGCACGCCGTTCCAGACCAGAAAATCGAATTGATCCATCACCTTGTCGAAACGCGTGATGACGGACAGCAGGCGCATGGCGAAGCGCGAGAACGCCTCGACCTCGATCTCGAGCGACGGCTTCGTGACGGCAGGACGGAACACGATATCGCCGCGCAGGGTCATTTCGCGTTCGGTCCGCTCGCGAAAACCGTCCGCGACCTGCAACTGCTCATCCACGTATGCTTCAAGCGCTTCCACCTGCTTTTCAAACCAGGCGTTCACGCTTCCCTTGTCGCGCTCGCCAAAGGTCGCGTCGCCGAAACGTTGCATATTGATGCTCATACGGTTGAGGTACGGCCACCACTGCTCGAAAAGCGGCCGCAGGCGCGTGTGGTTCAGTCGAACCGCAGCAGGCACGATCGCGGCGCCCGAGAGCTGCCTTTCCAGCAGCTGACGGCCGATTTCGCGGCGGCGGCGGACGATCACTGCACGCTCAGCGGGCGGCAGATCGCGAAAGAAGCGACGCGTGCGTTCGACCTGCTGACGCTTGTCGTCGGCCTCCGCGTCGCTGATCATGCCTTCGCGCTGCAGCGTTGCCGCGTCGCTTTCCATCTGCTGCAGTTCGGTCTCCAGCTCGCCGTCGTCGGCGCCGTCCGTTGCAGCCGTCACGCCCGGCGCGCCAACCACGGCGGTGCCATCGGAGCGCGAGTTTTCAGCCTCGGACGTCGTCGCGAGAGGGATACCGGTGCCGGATGCCGCCGCTTCGACAAGGACAGCGTCTTCGTTGTTGGTGCTCATGGTTTCGAATTCCTGTGAAAGTTGCACGCGCACCAGCGCGCGGCATTTGCTTATTGTTGCGGCGGACAGGCGGGGCTCGCGGGCAAAACGCGTGGAAATAAAGCGGCTTTCGCGCGATAGACCGCAGCAGGACTGGCGACGACGTGCCCTCGTTTAGGCGCCTAAACGCTTAAATGCAAAAAGCTCACGTTTTTCGTGAGCTTTTCTGGAGTGGAAAGTGTTAAGCCGGACGCGTCAGGCCGACGAACTGACAATCCAGAGAAGCAACGGAAGGAAGATTGCCAGTATGGTCCACCACTGCGCGATGAGCGGCACCGGCAGCACAAGGACGACAAACGCACAGCCCAGTACGACAAGCATGCCGTGCATCGCGAGATGGAAAGACAGCGGGCTGGCGAAGCCCGCGGCGGCCGCGCGTATGCGGCGGCGCATTGTGCCGTCCACCCACCCGGCCATGCACAGCACAACTGTTCCCGCGAGCCACGCCTTCATCACTATGGCGCGATAGAGCGCGCGGTACGTCTGCATCCAGAAATGCCGTGCCCAGCCACGCGCAAAGTCCCGGGTGCCATCCGCGTCAAATCCGTCGCCACCGCCGCTCAGTGTCGCCTGGACCGCGCCGGTGGTCACGAAGAGCCGCCGAAACAGTACGTTTGTCGCGTCAACTGAACTCGACGCGCGCTCATCACCCAAGGCCAGGACTGCCGACTGCGACTCCTCATCGCTGATCGCGAACAGGCTATCTGCCGGGATGATGGGTAGAAGGACGCTGGCCAGCAGCGGAACAACAAAGAACCACCACTTCACATGTCGAACGAATCGGCTGCTAGCCATAGAGCCACGCTCCGACGCGGAAAAAGAGATACGCGGGGAACGCGATGAGGCCTGCAATACCGCACCAGAAGCGGACTGGATTGCGGACGATCACGATGGCGAGGCCATACGCCCGGGCGCCCCGTCCGCGCGCAAACTCACGCGGTGCGGGTGCGGCGGGGTCATCCTGCGCTGCGGCTGTCGTGAGCGCGCGTTGCGCGTCGTCTGGGTCAAGCCCCGACAGCAGCGCTATCAGGGTAGCTGTGAGCGACATCGTAGTCCTCAAAGTAGAGCCGGAAACCTTCGCCTGTGAGCGCGCGCGCGGCAAGCTGGAAGGCGGCGGTCTTATGCGTGATGCGTTCGGGACACGCTTCGTCGACCATCTCCGTGGTGCAATCGGGAAAGCGCGCCTCAAACACAGTTACAGGTTCAAACATTGGCGACCAGACATAAAGTCGTTCGCCCTGACGCGCCACGTATCGACGCGCGTACAGGAGGTGCGACCGACTAAAGAGGCCCTGCATGAATGCAACGTGTGGCTCGCCGGTCTTGCGTACGCGCTTGTACGCAGCCAGTCCGTCCTCAAGCATTTCGCGCATGAGCGGTTCACTCTCGCCGACAAACCGCTCGCCAATGAAGTCGGCCAGACGCGAGCATGCGAGTTCCAGTTCGGGTGCAAGCGTGAACACCGGGACGAGATGACCCGAGAGCTTGTAGTCGCGAATGATTTTCTTAAACACGGTGGAAGTCATGCCTTTTTTATTTAGCCTTGCAAGATTGGAATACGGCCCTGATACACAGCGCCACCGGAGATGCGCATGAAGTACTGCAGGTTGGGCAGCCGCTGGATGAGCGCAGTCGGTATGAGCGGAGCCTTTTCCAGTTGAAGCGAACGTGTGATGCCACCGTTGAATTCACCGATGTGGCCTTCACTCCCACGGCTCGTGGACCCGGAAATCTGGATGTTCCGAATCGCGGTCTCGCCGACCTTGTCCGAGAACCACTGTGCCGTGTCGCTGTCCTCCAGTCTAAGGATGACCTGGTTGTTGAGGTTACCCAAAACCTGCAGCATCTTCGCGGCGTTTCCGAGTTTGGCTTCCAGATCCGAGCGTGTCTGGAACGCGACGAACGCCTTGAAGCCCGCGCCGCGGCCCTTGTTCAGAATCTGGATAACCTGTTCGTTGATCGCTTCGGCAACTTCGTCAATAACCAGAACGACATCGGGATTGGTTTTATAGAAGTTGTAGATTGCGCCGCACACTGCGGCGACATCGGCAAGAACCAGCGACGCTATTGCCTTCTGCACGATGCTGTTTGAGAGCGAGTCGAAGCCCATGTAGAGGACCGCTTTCTGCTTGATGATGCGATCGATGTCCCATATTTCCCGTTCGTCTTCGAAGTCCTCGACCTTCGGCGCGAGCATGAGACCCGTCTCGCCAGTAGCGAGCATCTGCAGCAGAGGCATCACCGAAGCGATCACCCGAGTGTAGTGGTCGCGATCGTGCGTGTGAGTCGCGATGAGGCCGTCGATTGCCTCGTGACCGTGGTCCTCGTGGGCATATCGTTCGTTGTAGAGCAGCACCATCGCATCGACTTTCGACACGCTGCCGGGCTTGCCACCGATCTGGGTCAACGTCGTCGCGACGAGTTCCTCCCAATTTGCGAGACCCGCGTCGCGGAAGAAGCGCTCAAGACTGCGCTCCAGGAGCTTGGCGACGCCCGCCTGCGCGTATTTCAGGATCGAGCGCAGGTTCGGTTTGTCGCCGACGTACAGTTCCCCCTTGACCGCGCGGTCGATGAACAGGAACGCGAAATCGCGGAACGGCCCCTCCTCCATAAGCTGCGCGATGCGCCCGGGGATTTCGGACGGCTGGGACCAGTTCTCGAGGGGGTTCAGGCGAATCGACTCGGAAGGCTTCGCCTGGCTGAAGTAAAGGAACTTGCGCCCGGTGCGCGCGCATTCGCGCTCCACCCGCGCCTTCCAGTCCTTGTCGTTCTTTGGGTCGATGATGATGAGCACGTCGCCCAGATGGATGACCTGCGTGGACAACACCTCATAAGTGCGGGTCTTGCCGGAGCCAGTCGTTCCACCCACTGCCGTATGGCCGCCCATAGCCTTGTAGTGGAATGGAACGAACCCCTTGTCGGGCTCCATGCCATGGATCCACGACGCGCCCTGCGGCATGCGATCCCGGATACTGTCAGCGGGCGCAAAGATCTTCTCGATCGCCTCCTTGATCTGGCGGCCGTGCCGAGTCTTGCCCAGCCATTTCGGGAGCCCCGGAATGTCCGTCGTCGGCATACGCAGGATGTCGTGCGCGATCTGGCAGTGCTTCTGCGTCCACTCGAAACCCATGCCGAGGTACATCGAATCGCTCTCCTCGCGCATGCGCTTCTGGATGCGCAGGAGACGCGGTACGTCAAGCGTGGTGAGCCACTTGGTCGAGATCGCCATGCGAAAGCGCAGCGCTTTCCACACCTGCCGACCCCGAAGCAGCAACGGCAGAAGCGCAGCGAGTCCGAATGCCCACCCGTACGGCATACCCGTGAATGGAAGCACGACGAACGCGGCCAGCCAGAAGATCGTCGCGCGAAATTCGTAGATCGGCCGGAAGTGATTGATGTAATTTGTGGTCGCGTTCATTCGGCGCCCCGCTGAAGGATCAGTTCGCCCGCGCGTGGCGCGAACACTATCTCTGCCTGCACATTTGCGACGAGCAGGCCTCGCTTGCGAAGGTGTTCAACGAGCGTGTCACTCGGCACGCCGTAACTTCCAACGAGACGCTTGGGCACCGCGAGCCCCTTCTCAGTCCAGTTCACCTTCGCTTGACCTGCGGCAACGTCCTCCCGGAGCGCACGGAAGAACTCGCGGATCATGTTCGGTTGACCCTCCAGCACCTGGTCGAACCCTTCGGGCACCGCCGCGGGCGCTGGGCGTCCAGCCGGACGAAAAGAAGCAGCATCGACGGACGGCTGCGGCTGCTTCTCGCCTGAAAACGGCAGGCCAAGCTGCGATTCGTCTTTCGGGCGCGGCTGTGGCGACGCGGCTGGCGAGCGCGACGGCTCACCGGCCTCCTCGCGATCAGGAGCGGGCGCCGCCGTTGCTGCGGGGGTTGCGGCTGGAGCGCGAGCGGGCACGTCAGCGGCACTAGGTTCCGCTTCGGCAGGTGCCCCGGCACTGGATTCCGCAGTAACCGGCCGCACAACCGCGGCCGGCGCGGGAGGCGCAGATGCAATGGGTGCGGTGCCGGCGGCTGCCGTTGGCGCAGGCGTCGGCGTGACTACCGGCTGAACGGCCGCCGCCACGTTGATTGCGGGTGGTACAGGGTATTGAACCGCCTCGAAGACTGCGTGTTGCGCTTTTTTGTCAAAGTCTGCAGCGACCGCGACGGCCTGGCGCACGACTTTGTGTACGAGCGACTCGCCAGGTGGCGCGGTGACCGTTGGATTGATCGCGCCAAAGAGATGAGCAAGCACCCCTGCCTCGTACCCGGCAAGCAGTTCGTGGCCAATGAGATTCTGCGCAAACAGCGCCGTGCGCATCCGCTCGACCGGGAGCGGCGTTGGCCTGCGCTGGAGCGCGTATGTGTCGCCACCGAGCCAGGGTCCCAGTGCCCCATGCCCAGCCGGACTCCACTCCGCCTGGTCGCGGCTTCGAAGCACGACAAAATGGCGGTAGGGTTCATCGAGCCCCGAGCAAAGAGCCGCGATAAATACGGCGTGGTTGTACTGTGGCTCGACGTGCCGCCGCTTTTCCGATGACAGGTTCGTGCCGAACTTCTGGCCACCGGCGAGCCGCATCGCGTAGAACGCCGTTTCCACCGTGCAGCGAAACGCCCCACCGGGCTCACGGTACAGATCCGGAGAATACGGAAGGCTCGAAAACCACGTGGCACAACGCGCGAGCAGGTCGCCCCAGCGCGACCGGTACTCGCCGTCACTTGCCTCGTTGGCAGCCTGCCGGATAAGCGCGACGCGGCGATCGTGCGCGGCGAGCAGCGCCGGGGCGTCCATCGGTTGATGCATGGCCGCGGCGCTCACAGGATACCTCCCGTGGCTACGCTCGCCGCCTTCTTCATCATCGAACCAGATGCGTTGGCGCCGCCGCCAAACATCCCTGCCATCTTGGGAATTTCGAACGAGAGCAGGAAGACGAAGAGTGAAAGGTCAAAGACGTATGAAGCACCTTCGGCCGTCGAGAGACCCATTGCGGTTGCTTCGTCGATAGCCTGGTTGAGCGACGTCGCAACGAGCTTGAGCAGGATCGCCGAGACCACGCAGTACATGCCCGCGCTGACCATGTAGTCAAGCCAGGACTTAAAGTAGCCACGCGTGTATGACGAAAATCCAAGCGCCACCGCAATCTGGCCCATCACAATCCCGACCGCGGCCTGGATGAGACCGAGGTTGTTCATGAAGGCAAAAACGATACTGGTAATCACCAGAACGATGTAGGCGAGCAGCAGCGGAAACATCGAGATGGTGAGCGCGACGTAGTTCGTCCACGACGTGCCGTTGTACGCCTTGACGACAGCCTCCATGACCGCGCCGCCTGCTGCGGCCATGGACGACGAAACGCCCTGCCCTGCGCCCGACTGGATCATGTTCGCGAGCGTCTGGAACCAGTTGTAAAAGCCCGGCGCGAAGGTTTGGTAGCTCACGTAGATCGACGCAAAGATGCCGAGTGTCCCGATCTCCTCGAACACCGTCACCCACGCAGACACGGGATCCCGGGTCGCGGAGTACCGGATAAACGTCAGGACCAGCGTGATAACGCCCAGGCCTGCGGCGAACTTGTCGGCTTCGCTCTTGATACTCTGGCTCACGGTGACCGCCGCCGGGATCGCCGCCGCAAAGAGCGATGCTGCCTTTGCCGCCGCCTTGGTAGCGCCGGCGGCGATCTCGCCCTTGGTCATCGTTGAGCCGAAGGTGTCGTTGCCCGACGACGATTGTGTGACCGTGGTGCCTGTTGACTCGGTGATCTGTTGCCCGAGCGCCGGGGAGTCGTCGGCCCATGCGGACGATGCAAGAAGCCCAAGACTCACGAGTGCGAGGCAGGCCCAGAACTGTCGAAAGCGCATCTTGCCCCTCAATTTCCGTTGGGCAGTGCGTCGAATGCTGCACGCTCGGCGGCCTGCTGTGCGGTGTAGGACTGCGCGGCCGACAGCCTGTCCTTCGCCGCGGCATTGGTCGAAGCCTGCTGCTGGGCGTCGTTCTGGGTTTTCGCCGCCATCATCTGAAGCATGTCGGAATTCTGGCTGCTGACGATGTCCAGGTAGTGGGTCGTGATTTCCGCCGTCGCCTGCTGGGTCGGCGTGAGTGACAGTTGCGACTGCAGGTCCGAACGGCGCTGGGCGAGGGTCTGCGTGTGCTGCATCACGTCGTTGCCCATCTGGAACAGGTTGGTCGCCGTCGCATCGCCCTGCTTGTAAAGCTCGCTCATGTCCGAGAGCCATTGGGTAGGCGACTTGCCCGACGTCGAGATGAGGTTCTGCACATGAGTGACGTAGGACGAGCCCTGCTGCAGGCTCCCGTATAGTTGCGTAAGCGTTGACGTGAGACTGCTTACTTTCGAAATATCGCCGGTGATCTGGTCGTACTGTGCCTTCATGGCCGTCGGGTTCAGATTCGTGGCCTGCAGCAGCTGGTTGGCCATCATCTGGTACTGATAGGCGATGTTGGTGTCCTGATAGATCTCACCCTTCACAGCCTTCGCAGCAGTAATGAAGTTCTGTGCAAAGTTGGTCGGGTCGAACACCACGAGTTGGGCGCGCGCCGCCGAGGACACGCAAAGGAGCGTTGCCGTAGCGACGACGGCACGAAAAAGGGTCTTTTTCATTCTTGGTTCCTCAATCAGAAAGAAGCATTTCGCGCATGTAGTTGTCGGCCCAGTTCTCATCGCCCGACGTGAAGTGGCGGTCGAGTACGCTCTGCGCGCGTCCATCTGCGCGCAGAGCCGCGAGCGTCTCCTTGTCGAAGCTCGCCTGAAGCATGCGGGTTTGCGTGGGCGTCACCCACAGGTAGTCGCGATTTGGAATCGCATTGACGATCATGTCGATCTGTCCTTCGCTGAGGCCAAACACGTCGCCGTAGAGCTTCATGTTGCTTCGCGCGTCCGGGTTGGCCAGATAGAAGATGTTCTGCAACTGCTCCTTGAGCACCTCGAAGTTCGCGACCCGCTCGAGCTGCTTGAGCGACTGCGTGGCCAGCGCGAGCGTGCCGTTCAGACGCCGGATCGTCACAGCCCACAGTTCGAGGCGTGCATAGAAGCGTGGGTACAGGAAGAAGAAGCCGCATTCCTCGACCTCGATGACGGTGAAGCGCGTGCCGTCCAGCCACTGCGAGATGCGGTAGAACGCGTAATCGGTAAAGAGGAGCGCCGCTTCCGGGTTGTTCTGGAACAGATCGCCGCATTCGATCGAAAGGTTGTCCGAGAGCGCGAACGCATCGTCCACATGGTCGAAGAAGTTTCCGTTCTTCTCCCCCTTCGTCCAGATCCGCAGCCGCTCGCGCAACTCGGCCGACAGCAGTGTGGTCAGGAACGACAGGGTCCAGTACTCAGGGGCGTAGCCAGTCGCGAGCATCGCGACCCGCTCGAAGATTTCGCGTTCCTGCGTCGGAGTGCATTTGAATGCGTCGTCCTCGATCGCCATCTGGACCCACGTCGCGACATACGCGTAGTGTCGTTCGTCCGACAGCAACGAAAGAGGGTTGATCGGCGTCGCCGCCTCGTAACGTCCCGTTACGTCGATAAATTTGCCGCCCGAGAGCACCGTCGGGATGCGCGTGGATCGTTCCTTGTCGAAGCGGATACGGCGCGCGTCGTGACGTGCCATCTGCGAGAGCAGGAAGTTCAGCAGCATCGTCTTGCCCGCGCCATTGGGGCCCACGACCAGCAAATGTGAGCGGCCGCCCGGGTGATGGAGAACGACCCGCTGCAGCGTCCGGTGGCGCGTAGGCAGGATCGTCGTGGCGCCAGTCTTGCGGCCGAACTGTTGCGTCAGCCACTCATTAACTTCAGGCCCCTCCGGTACCCCACGCACCGGCGCGACGTCCGACACAGCGGCCGTTTCCACAAACTGCAGTCGCTTTTGTTGGTCCCAGCGTCCTGGCAGCGTCGAAGCCCAGGCGGCGCCGAGGTTGTCCTTTTCCAGCACGAGGCCGAAGCCCGCGTTGCTCAGTCGCCCGACTACGTCGGAGGTTGCCTGGTCGCATTCCTCCATCGTGTCGCCGTAGACGAGGACGGAAATGTTCGCGAAACCGTATTGGGCGCCCTCGACGGTCAGCCTCTTGAGCGCATCTTCGGCTTCGTCGGCAAGAGTCTCGCGTCCCTTATCGTTCTTCTGTTCTTCCTTCGCGAAGAATTGCTTCAGGATTGCCCACGGGTTGATTGCCGCCGCCTTGAAGAACTTGCGCACGGACTTGATGAAGGCTTCCGCGCGGCTTGCACTCAGGAACCGGTACATCACGCAGATGTCGAGCTCCGCATCCACGTCGCAGAGCACATCAAGCGCGGCTTCCTGGAACCCAAGCCATTCCTTGACAGCAATGATCTTCGCAAAGCGCTTGCCATGTGCAGACTCGAACAGCAGGTGTTCAGCGCCGTAGGTGACAAACGATTCGGTCAGATGCGTGTCGAGCATCGTGACCGGATACCGCACGCGCCGCGGCGGCACCGAAGGATTGGCTGTCTGGTGCAGATGGGCAAGTGCGTTCTGCAGTTCAAGACGCTTCATCTTGAGCCGACCCATGCCGCCACGGAACGCATCGAGCAGGCCCTCGAACCGGCGTATGTCGGCGGTCAACTGGTCGATGTCGAAAGCGAACGCGTTGCGCGTGAGGACCTGATCACGGATCGCCTCGAAGGCAGCAAGGGGCATGGACTTGCCACCGATCTTCAGGTGGTAGCCGACTTTCTCGAAGAACTTGTTGAAGCCGGTCTCGGGCGTGAAGGCAAGCGACAACGAGTGCGAGTTGCGAAAGAACTTCCCGCTCCCGATGTTCTGCCGGTTGATCGCGTCCAGTCGAGTATCGAGCGGCGAAGCGAATTCGCCGTCGATCGCCCCTTTCACCCTGCGGTGCGAAAGCCGCCACCACGCCGTGACCCGGTGGTCGAAGTTCTTGGAGGCATTGTCGAGGTTGTTTCGCGCCGCTGTGATGTCGCTCGTGTTCGGGGTATCGGCGTCAACACCTTCGAATGTGAACGAGGTCAGCAGAGACCCATCCTTGTCGAGGACCAGGTCCGGCGTGACCATGGTGATCCATGGGGCGATTTCCTGGATGGGCCGGCGCGCAAGTGCACGCCGTTTTCCGGGCTTCAGCATGACAGATCCTGATCGAAACCATAGGGACGCCGAAAGCGGGCAGACGACTTGCCGCCCGGTGTCGGCTCATGGACGTCGGGGTAGCGGTTGTAGACGAGCATGACCAGGCGCCACCAGGGGTCGCGCGAGCTCATCCACCGCAGGAAGAAGTGCATCCCCATGCCGAGGCCAATGAAGCCGATCGAGCTTACGAGGTCGAACCCGCACGCGTAGCAGAGCAAGAGCGTGATGAAGGCATTCGCCTGCGCGAGCAACCGGTCTGCCCCGCCAATCTGGCGAGGCAGGGACAGGCCACGGCTGACCTTGACACGGTTACGTACAGACATAGGAAATTTTGAAGTGGTCCTTGAGAACCGGAATCGCACAGGCAGCGAGACCAACACCCACGAACACGCTGCCGAGGACCTTGCCGAGCGTGCTTTCCGAGTTCGCGATCGCGATGAAAGCGATGATCATGACGACCAGACCGATACAGAAGAGCCAGGGACCGCTGATGTAGTTCGAGATCAGGCAGATCGCGTCTGTCGCAGGGCCTAGATCGCTCAGATCGGTGGAGGTGGCGGACGCGACGGGGGCGATCGCGCTGAGCGCGGCCGCAATCAGCGTTGTGCGCAGTTCGCGGCGGCTGAACAGACGCGAGCACGCCGTGCGCACCCGGCTGGTGGCGTTTTGAAGGAAAGAGACAAGGTACTGCTTCATCGTTGGTCCACTCCAGTGGTTTAGAAAACGCGTTTGAGGATGTAGTCCCCGTTGTCATAGCCCCGGACTTCGAGGATTTCGGAGAGGTGCCGCATTTCGCCCGTGCGCTTCAAATGCACGACGTAGTTGAAGCAGCTGGCGATGTTCTGACGCAGGTCGGAGATGTCCCAGCGCGTCCCGGAAGGCACGCCGAGCATCGCGAGACTCTCAAACCGTCGCAGGCCACCGCGCGCCGTGCTCGAGTGAATGGAGCCCAGTCCGCCGTCGTGGCCCGTGTTCAGCGCCTGGATGAAGTCATAGGCCTCGCCACTGCGAACTTCGCCGACGAGGATCCGGTCGGGACGAAAGCGCAGACAGAGTGCAACGAGCATCTGGGTCGTCACCCCGGTATCGGTATTCGAGAGCAGCCGCAGCTTGTTCGGCACTGGCAGCTTGAGTTCCATCGTGTCCTCGATGGTGATCACCCGATCTTCATCGGGAATCTCGGCGCCCATAGCATTGAGCAGGGTCGTTTTGCCCGATGACGTGCCGCCTGCAACGAGGATGTTTTTCTTCGCGCGTACGATCTCGCGCAATGCCTGACGCAGATCGTGGTTCTCGATGCCCGGTCGGAAGAACTCCTGGTCCACGTCTTCGCGCGCGCGCGCGCGTGAAAACGCGCCGGCCTGAACGTAGTCGTCTAGCGAGAGGTGTTTGTCGCGGTGTTTTCGGATACTCAGAGCGTCGCCGTCGATCGCGGTCGGACGCATGACGGCCGCGATACGGAGGTTGCCGTGCCCCGCGTTCAGGATCCCCTGGGCCGTGCCCGCCTTCGCCGACTTCTCCACCGAGGAAGCGAGCGAGTGAATCGCGCCTGAGAGCGTTGACGGATTCAGCTCGATCGGCACGCGCGTGAGTACCCCGCGACGCTCGATCCAGACGTCTTTCGGGTTGTTGACCATCACTTCCGCGATGTCCGGCGCGTCGAGAAACTCGCGCAACGGCGCAAGCGAGGCGAAGAACATCCGGACCGCACTCTCTTCGAGGCGGTTGAATTTGAGCAGTGGGTTTTCGGCGGCTTCGGACATGCTGGTATTGTTCCGGGCCGGCCGCGTGGCTAACGGGCAAAAGGGTAGCGATATTCGGCAGCTTTCCCGAACGCCTGCGCGCTGGACTTGGCAGCCAAATGTCGCCCCGCACCCGTTTAGGCGCCTAAACGCTTAAACCCGGAATGGTGCACTTTTTGTGCAGCTTTTCGGCGGTCGCGACCGGGCTGGGCAATGCGTGCAACGGCGTATGGGCGAAAAAAAACCCGGCTCGATGTGAGCCGGGTCGGGTTGAAGAAAACGGGCAATCAGATGATCACCTCCACCACTTCGCCAAACGGCGCCTGACGTGCCCGACGCAGCGGCGTCGTCGACGCCCACAACACCGGGTACGACGGAGGCACGTCGGGGAAGTCGCCATCCATGTCCGTCAGATAGACGAGGAATGCCGGATTGAGGCCCTCCACTTCCAGACGACGGAACGGATCGGTGAAGGCCGTGCCGCCCCCACCCTTAACCGGCGCAAGCTCGATCGGGTCACCCCGTTCGAAGACCTGCACCTGCGTGACGCGCTTGTCGCAGTCCATCACAATCAGACGCGCGGGGCGAACGACTTCGGCCACGTGAATGATCTCGGCCGCGAACTGCGCCTGCGTCTCGTCGAAGACCGAGCCGCTGCTGTCGCGTACAAACACCGCGTCACCCACCGCCGGCGAATGCAGCGACGGCAGGTAGAACCCGAGATGCAGGTAACGGCGGTTGGGCATCGCGAAGCTGTAGTCGTCGTTTGTCACCTGCTGCGCAAAGCGCATCAGGATCGAACGCCAGTCCACAGATGGCTCCGCTGCTGCCTCCACCATCGCCTGCATGCCGCCGGGAAGCTTGCCGCGCATCCTGGCCGCTTTCGCGGCCTGGAGCGTGGCGACCTTCCACTCGGCTTCCTTCACGGGTTTGTCCGGCCCCGGATAAGGGCGGACCTCGCCGCAGGAAGGCGGTGCATCGGGATCGGGAGCCGCTGACGGTGTGTTCGCGCCGTTCGCGGGTGCCTGTTGAGCGCCCGGTGCTTGCGCACCAGGTTTGCCGCCAGACTTCTCCTTTTCCTTTTGCCTCGCCTCCTGCGTGAGGACCGCGTAAATCTCCTCGGCCGACTTGCCATGAAAGCGCGCGTCGTCGAGGTGTCCTGCTGGCAGAACCATCCCTGCCTGCTTCACGATCGGATTGATTGCGTAGTCGCACGCATCGTTCCACCGCTTCGCGTCGCGCGGCCCCTGCCGGAAGCAGTGGCCGTTGGCGACGTGCAGGATCTCGTGCGCGAGCACGCCCCGGCATTCCAGATCGTTCAGGGTGTCAAGATACGCCGGGTTGTAGCCCAGCGCCTCTCCGTCCACCCAGAACGTCTTGCAAGCCGGATCCTCGACTACCTTCAGACGCAGCGCCAGCGCGCCAAAAAACGGCTGGTCCATCACCAACGCCGAACGCTGTTTCGAGATGCGAGTATCCATGCGCACCTCACGCCGCGATGCGCAGCTGCGGCGCGAGGCCGGGTTTGGGCATCGCTGCCTGCGGCTTGCCGCCCATGAAGGCCTCCATCAGTTCCTCGATCTCGGTTGCCTTGGCGGCCACCTGGGAACGAAGCACCTCGGATTCCTTCAGGTCGACGCCGTTGTGCACGGCAAGGTGACGGTTGGCCTGCTCGAGGATGTGGTTCAGCTGCGGATCGTTGCTGAAATTCAGCTTCGGCAGCAGCCCGCACAGCTCACGCACGTTGTCGGCAACGTCGATACGTACGCCACCGGCCGCATACAGCCGGTTGGCCATCGCGGACACGGCATCGTACAGACGGCGCACGATGTCCTGGTTCGCATGGTCGATCGAGCGCTCGACGTGCTGATCGATTTCAGAGCGCAGGCTCGTGAGCACGTCCTCGGGCAGATCGACACCGAACTGGCTGGCGTCCGGGAACGGCAGGACCGCCATGCGTACGCCGAACTTCTCGCCAAGCTGCGCGAGCGTCGGGTAGTCCGCCTCGTTGAAGAGGCCGTTCATCTCCTGACGGGCCTGTTCCTTGAGGTCCAGGTAGTCGGTGAGGAAAACCTGCACGGCGAGATCGAACTCGTCCTTCATCCTGCGCATCTGTGTCGAGAATTCCATGTAGATGGAAGTGGGCAGCAGACGCACCGAAAGCTGGTTGTACTCCAGCGTGTGGTCATAGAAGTAGCGGCGGATGCGCCCGGCGAGCGACAGGACCTCCTTGAAGCTGGAGGCGTTCTCGGGCAGCAGCCGCTTGTTGAAGCGCCCGATGCCCTTGGTGTCGTGGCGGGTTTCAACCTCCTCAGTGACCTTCTCATCGAAGCGTCGTGCGACCCACGACGAGATGGTGACCGAGCAGAGCATGACGCGCGATTGAATATCGGTAATGTTCATGGAGAGACTCCTGAAGAGACAGAAAGTGGAATGAATCGGGAAAGGGAAAAGCGACGCGGGCGCGCACGTCGTGCGCGGCCCGGAACAACGAGGAGAGGGAATGAAGCGAAACGTCACCCGTGAATCAGCTTGCCGATCGGACCGCCCTGCGCCTTGATGAAGGCGTGGGTGTTCGCGAGATCCGGCGTCTTGCGCAGCGCGTCTGTTACCAGCAACGCGGCGAACTCGCCCAGCCCCGCCGCGATCAAACGCTCGGTGTAGATGACGACACGTTCGAAATTGCTCTCGTTCGCGTACATCGCCAACGCCGCACTGATGGCGTAAAGCGCCGACGGCGCCTCGGGAATCGGAGCAACATCGGGCGTGGCGAGAACCGCTGCCGGCGACGGCAACTGCCGGTAGATCTGGATGAACGCCAGCAACTCGGTTGCCGGACCCTCGCCCACAGAACCGGCGTGGGAGATCAGTTCCAGTTCCTTCGGCACGACTCCCATCGTTTTCGCGACGAAACCCCAACTGCGCGGGCTTGGCGTCGCTTCAATGTCGCGCGAGGTCTTCTGGACCGACAGCAGGTCCGGCCGGAAGCGCAGAAACGCAAACAGTTCCGGCGCGATATCGTTCGCGACGGCCCAGGCGCTCCACTCCTCGATCGTCGCCTCGAGCTCCACCACGGTGGCAAAGCGCGAGATCAACGGGTCGAGAATGCCGCTCACGCCCGCGTTGTCGTTACGTCGGTTGGTAGCCGCGAGGAACGTGACGTTCTCGGGCAGCTTGTGCTCGCCGATCCGGCGCGCGAGCAGCAGCTGCATTTTCGCGGCCTGCACGGCCGGCGAGGCCTGCCCGAGATCGTCGAGAAACCAGATCAACGGGCGCTTGCGAGGCTGCAGCGCGCGTTCCAGATCGCCAAAAGGCAGGAAGCGTGCGGACTGGCCGTCGGCCGCCGCGAACGGCAAGCCCTTCGAGTCGGTCGGATCTTCGACGACGGGATGGCTGATCATCAGATCGTGGTCGACCTGGTCGGCGACCTGGGCCACGATATCGCTCTTGCCGATGCCTGGGCGCCCCGTAATGAGCACCGGAAGGCGCTTCGGAACGTAGGCGGTGAGCAGTGCATTGAGCTGGGAAGCGTTGACTTGCATTTGGGTTCCTTGAAAGAAGAAAACCCTGTGCAGACAACTTCCCCGTCGGGAACGTTGTCCTGACAGGGTGATTTGGTTTGCCGCGTGCGCGGCGGTCGATACGCCTAAGGCGCGAGAAAGCTGTTAGCGCAGAGTGGCCGCAAGGGCATCGCGCTGCCCGGCGTTGAGCGTCGAATACTCCACGCTTGTGGCGCCGCTATAGATGAGAAGACCGTAGACGTCTGCCAGTGCGCGAGCTTCCGCGCAAAGTACCGGCTGGTCCTCAGCGGCTGCCGGTCGACGCTCACGCCAGTGATTAATCGCCGACTCAATCTGGGCGATCGTCACTGCAAAAGGTTGCGGATACATGGGCTGTTCCTTTGACGGAAGGCCCGGGAGACGCCGCGCCCAAGCCGGGACGGGGTCCCTACCAGGCGGGTTGCATTGCCGGCGGCGCCGGCGGGTTCGATGCGTCAGGGACGCGGGTGATAGAGGCCAGTTTAGGCTCGCGCACGCATCAGCTACGGGCCAATGCTGGGCAATTCGAGGTAGCTTTCGCGCGCGACGTGCCGCGCGCGGACGTAAAAAAAACCGGCGCAAGCGCCGGTTCGGTCAAGGTTTCAGGCAAGCGAGAGCCGGGCCTGAGAATTCTCACGCTCCCGGATACGGACGACAATTGCGGCTTCCTCCTGGCGAAGTCGACGCGTTCGCTCTTCGCCGACGCCGTTGTGCTTCTCGACGACGTAGGTAAAGTAGAGCGGCCTTGCAGGTCCGCGCCACTGGTCCCACTCGGCCATGATCGCCGCGCGCATGTCAGGAACGCACGCAAAATACGCGCGTCGCGCCTGACGCCAGAAGCGCGCCTGCAGGTCACGCCAGCGCTGCTCGCTTTCCAGCAGCATGCGTTCCCGCCGCTTGCGCTCGTCATCAACTGGCAGCGTTGGTCGCGGTTGGAACTGCCCGACGAACAGCGGATAGTCGCGCGCGATCTTCTCTGCCTCACGCGCTTCCCGGCGCACGAACAGTGCCTCCTTGCGGGCGGTCCAGTTGTACCCCTCCGTTCGCGGCTCACGTTCGAATCGCATGGCAACCTCCTATGATGCGAGGGTGCCAAGGACAGCGCGCGCATACGCGAGCGTGCCGTCTTTCGCACTGAGCCGGCGCGCCGTGCGCTCTTCGCCGCGTGCGAGGACATACCTGACGCTTGCGCCGCGGGGATAGCTACGGATGGTCGAATAGCCCTCGCGGATCGCCCGATCGACATGCTCCACACCCGTGATGACTGCGTCCTCAGTGTCCTTGTAGCGGGCCTGGGTGGCAGCCTCCCGAGCGTCCTGCAGTCCGCGTTCCGCTTCCGATTCCGCCCTGCGCTGTGCAGCCAGCGATTCCCACTGGGCCTGCTGCGCCTCGTTGTAGCCGCACAGCAGGAACACCGCGCGATGACGTGCCGCCGGGCGCAGACGTAGCAGCTTTACGCCGAGCACTTCCTCGAACGCCGTCTTGCTGGCGCGGTTGTGTTCGTCGGAAGTGTCCAGCACCTTCAGCAGTGACTCTACGTTGCGTTCGGCGAGAGCGCGCGCCATCCGGTTCCCGTACTCGAACGTGTGCCGTCCCTCATCCAGACGGGCAATGTTGCAGCGGTGGCGGTGCATGCGGTGGCTGATGCGACCGGCCTTCAGCTCCTTGTCGGCGAATTCCACGGCACGCCGGCAGACGCTTGCAGCAACCAGTTCTCGAACGCGACTGGCCAACGGCGAGACAGGCTGGCCAACGTCGACCGGCTTGCTGAACGTATCCGGCAGCGGCAGGTCATCGATGAGTCCGTGCGCGTGCAGGACGTCCTCGACGTGCGGATACGTCGGCTCGTCCGGCAGCAGGCGCGCGAGCATCGTGAGGATGTCGGCGTTCTGCTCGTTGATGGACTTGCCGTTGTGACGCATCACGGAAGCAATGTTACGAAGCCTTGCACCGGAAATTGCGCCTCGCAGGCTGGGAACCTTGAGGAGCACGTCGGCCCACTCCGAGTAACGGAAAGCCTCCGCATCGTTGCGGTACGCCTGCAGCACCGATTCCGGTACCGGCAGATTGGCGAGCAGCGCGTACGCGACGTGCAGCGAGTGGCGACTTTGTGCGTCGCGCGTCCCGGGGAGGCGCGGCCCGCAATAGCCGAACCCGAACAGCCGCTCCATTGCCTCGATGCAGATGTCCGACAGCACGAAGCGTTTGCCGGCTGCACGCGCCTCGGCAGTTGCAGCCTCGATCTGGTCCGAGGAAAGCAGCAGATTCGGATTGCGGCACAGTTCCACGAACTCGAACAGGCCATCCCAGTCGCTTGCGTGGATTTCCCACGGTTCGCGGTGTGAGCCGTCGGGTCGCACAAACGAACCCGCACGCCGGATCTCGTGAAGCGCCTCGTTGATGATGCTGCGCGCCGTGCCCGGCATACGCAGCGCCAGCGCGCCGTTGTAGCGCGTGATGCGCTCGCCCGCTTCGGCGCCGGCCAGACGGATAAAGCAGGTATCGACTTCGCGCACACGATCGTCCTGGAACAGCGGGAAGAGACCGGCGAGCGTGGGCGACGTCAGAACTGCATTGGGTACGGAAAGCGTGTACATGGATGAAAGCTCCGGTGAGCAGGGGCCAACACCCATCGGGGCGAAGGCCCCGCAAGGGAAAGAATGAGTGGTGATACGAGGATCAGTCGATGTCCAGCAGCCGCGAGACGACAGCCGCAATCGACCAGGCGAGCGAGCGGTTCAGCACCTTCGCGCGCACAAGCGGCTGGCTGAGCCAGTGACTGCCGCCGCCCTCTTCAACGAAGTGAACGTGGTCGATCTGCACGAGCCATCCCTCGGAACGGCCGATCGAAACCGAGAGACACAGACGGCTTCGCCGCCCATCCGTTTCCGGCCACGGCGCATCGGGCTTCGCGCCAAACGTCGCATCGTTCGCGTTCTCTGCGTAGTTTGCGACGACGACCCACTCGGGCTCGAGCTCGGTCTTTCGCAGTTTCCGGCAGATCTGGTCGACGACCTGCCCTACCGTCTTGCCAGTGGTATCGAACGGCGCCGCGTCCAGCACACCCGGCGCATCGAGAAGCTCAAGAGTTGATTGCATGAAAAGTGGTCCAGAAATGCAAAAGGCCACACCCGAAGGTGCGGCCCTTGATTGGGATTTGCCAGCGAAAGCTGGCGCTACAGTGAATGTTCAGTGCGAATGCGAGCGACGCTCACGATCCGCCGCGCGGCTCTTGTTCGCCATGTAGCCACCGTAAAAGTAGATAGCTAACGTGACGACCAGAGTAAAAAGTGCGAAACCCATGTTCATTCTCCGTTCATGGAATCCATGCCTCTCAAAAAGAGTACCACAAAGGCGAAAACCAGAACTGCCTCACTCAGCACGGCGGCTAGGGTCCAGTTCGTCGTCGAGTGCCAGTAACCGATTGCGCCCACGATCGAGGCTGCCGACAGAGTATGGACAAACCGTCCAAACTGCTGGAGCTGTTCCTTGTTCCACGTATGCCCAAACCGACTGAACGGGATTACCGTACGTGGGATCGTGGTTGAGACAGCTTCGCCAAGTTTGAACTCCGCCCGGTCGCGAATCAGCAGATGACGGGCACCGCCGACGAGCACGGTAAGTCTAGGCGGCGACTCTGTCGTATCGCATTCGCGAAGCAGCTGCTGAAGGCGTTCGGAGACGTGCACGACCCCGGTCACGGGATCAAGCGTGGCGCCTTCCGAGATTTCCAGTCCGCCCGCGTACTGGACGACCACGGTAACGATATCCATGTCCGCCCCCTACCGACGATCCGAGTCGAGCCCGTTGGTAAGACGGAGAGCGCCTAGAAAGGCCTCGTAGCCTGCATGCGATCCAAGCTGTTCCTGGCTCACGACGTTGTCCCCGCCGCCAGACAGGTCCTTTCGACCCCGGCGGGTACGGAACGAAACCGCCACGGTACCGCGTTCGGGTGCATCGGCGACCTCGAGCATCAGCCTGTCGGTGCGAAGCGTTACACGGCAGCCGCGACCGCGTTCAGCGGGTTCTGCCACGATCTCGTGTTCGCTAGTGCGTAGGCGAAGGTCGCCGGCAACACGGCGAAGGAAACGCTGCGCATGATGCTTGACGCCCGACTCCCGCGCGGCACCCGCGCTTGCGCGGGACGCGTGGAAAACCTTGCTGCTGTGGTTCATAAATGCCTCGAAAAAAAACGGCGAGGTGCTCCGAAAGGAGTCACCCCGCCTTGCAGGTAAGAGGGCCGGCTTTGGCCGGCAAAGGGAATACGTCAGTGCGTGACGCGAACGCCCGAGCTTGTGTCCATGAAGAGCACGCGATCGCCAGGCGAGAACAACTGGTCGTCGGGTTGAGTAATGACGCGAAGCGAGCCATCCGCCTTGCGCACCACAATTTCGAGACCGGCGGTGCGCGAGAGCGCGTCGCTCACGTGCTGGGCGACGAAGCCCGTTACGGCACCGGACATCGCTGCCGCGACATAGCGACCGTTGCCATTTCCGATCGTTTTGGAGCCGAGAAAGGCGCCGAGACCTGCGCTCACGAGGCTCGTGAGACCCGAGTTGTTGCCCGGCACCTGAATCGTGATGCGGCGAACGCGAACGACGGTCACCTGTTCGAGCGTACCGGCGCGCTGGACATCCGAGCGTTGGTAGACGTCGGGCGAGCCGAAGTCGGTGCTTGCGCAACCGGAGAGAACGGAAAGAACAACGACGGCGAGAAAAATGCGGATCATGGCGGCTGCCTCAAGGTAGTGAGGGCAACCGGAGCCCCTTCGGGCAGTGGTTGCCCGAACGGGTATGGGAATTGGCTGGGAGGTGACTCCCAGCGCGGGTGAAGCGTTGAAGGCGGGGCTAAACGCCCACGCCGTTACGAATGACGTGCCAGATTGTGCAGTTCGACGTGGCCAGCATTCACGAGCCGACGTTCAACAGCGAACGGCAGATCGTAGTCCCACTGCACCGTTGCCGTGCGATCGCTCCAGACGGAAACGATCGTACCGGCATGAAGCTGCGGGGGACTTGCCTGGACATCCTGCGCGGTGATGCGTTGCTTTTCGCGAAAGCCGTTGAGTTCGAGAACCTTCACGGCGGGTTGCGAGGCAGCGGAAACATTCAGCATGGTGCAGCTCCTTTGAACAAAAAAGGGAGCCGCATCCCGAAGGGAGTGGGCTCCCAACGGGGTATGCATTGGCGGCAGGACGAAGGTCCGGCCGGTGAGACAAAAAGAAGCACAGCAGCACGCCGCTGTGGTCAGGTCGATGCGCAGAAAGCGCGGGGAATAGGGACAGTCTAAGGCGCGCGCGCCCAGTGCCGAGCCGGAATGCTCGCCGAAACGACCTATGTTTTATCGGCCCGCACCACGCGCGGTGCGCGCACGAAGTTCGTGCTGCCGGACCTAGGAAGCTCCGGACGAAAAAAAACGCAGCCCGCTTTCGCGGGACTGCGTTGGTTTCAGGAATTCCGGCGACGCGTTGAATCACGCACGGTAGCCACGTCCGGGGACGTACTGCAGGCGGTTCGAGCGTTCCGGCCAGGTCAGCCACGCGAGCGCCAGCAACAGACCGAACACGTCGGCAACCATCTGCGCCAACTGGTTGACATCTCCGGTCGCAAGATACTCGCGACCGTCGTACTTCCACGTGGACGTGATGCCGTACAGCACCGCAAACACGAGCCCCAGAAGGGCGCGGTTACGGGTGGTCTGAGACACGAAGCTCGACCACAGCATCACGAACAGCACGCAGCCGGCGAATGCCGCCGCAAGATGTTCGATACTGCTGGGCGCCCAGTGTCCAAGCCATCGCACCTCCAGCACACGCAACCACGCATGGTGAGGCTTCGCGAAGCCCCACAGCCGGTGGAGGCCGGTCGCAGCGAACAACGCCACCGCGAATAGCATGGCCCTGGTGCGTTCCGTCGCCGCGCGGCCGAAACGCGCCTGAACAGTACTTGAAAAAAACATATGCATTTGAAGCTCCTTGCAGGAATAGGTAACGGTCGGCCCTCGGGCTGAGGGCCGAAATAATTACGGAGGGGTATGAGTCACACAGCGGCGTAAAACGCTGTGTGACTCGCGGGAGGTGCCCCTCACGCTGCCTTGCGACGGCGTGCGGGCTTTTTCATGGGCGGCGCTTCGTAACCGAAACGCGCCCATGCAGCGGGGTCAATCGGAATCGGATTCGTGCGTCCCGTTGCGAGATTCACGAACACACTCGAAAACGTAAGACCGCCATTTCGAAACAGCGACCAGAGCAGGTTGAAAGCCTGCACCGAAATCGCCTGGTTGATGACGAGCGACTGCTTGCGCAGTGCATCCGCCATCGAACACGACGGGGAATCGTCACCCTTGTCGTTCTTGGCATTCAGCATGTCCGGGAACAGATCGCCCACATGGGGCAACCGGTCGTGCCGGGGCTTGCCGAACTCGCCGAGAATGACCTGACCACGGTCCGTCTCGTTGCCGCAATCGAGGTAGTAGAGGCACTTTCCCCGTTTCGCGGCCTGCACGATCGCGTGACGCGCACGTCGCGAATCGACGCAACCGATGACGATGTCAGTGTGCAGGTTGATCCGCGAATCGATGCGACGCGGTTCAGCCACCCAGTTCGTCCCCATCAGCAGATTGAGCCGGTTCACCAGCAACGTCGCCTTGTACTGGCCGACGTCGTTGGGATAGAAACCCTGCCTGCCAACGTTGAATTCGCTGACCGTGTCATCGTCGTAGACCGTGCACTCGATACCGCCCGGGTGCCCCAGCTCGATCATTGCGTGGTGCAGTCGCGCGAGCGACGGGAGCAGCGCACTGCCAGTACCACCCGCGCCAACCACAACCACCTTCCACGGTCCGTTGAGCATGTGGGGCGGCGTCTTGTGAAGAATGGGTCCGTTCATGCGACCTCTCCTTCCAGTGCCGTCATCCACTTCTGCGGAACCGCCTGCGCGGGTTCGAACCGTCCTTTCGCACAAAGACGCAGCGCGACTGACGGTACGCGATGGCAATGACCGAGCACGAGCGCAAACTTCACGTCGTGCTGATCGTCGCGATCATCGGTCGTCGAGAAGTACGCACTTCCGCTGCCGTGCGAATGGCAATCCACGACCAGCCATTCACCGCTGCGCAATTCCGGGCGTTCGTAGCTCAGGTGAGCAGGACTGTGCGACAACGAGGGAAGCGGTACGACGCGAAATTCCCCCGTTGCCGCGTCCCACACAATCCATGCGCCCGCCTCGTTGGGAAGAGCCGCACGCGCCATGTGTGCAAACCCCGCGACCAGTTCGGCCGGCACGGAGCCGCACGCCAGTTCGGTCAGCTCGGCCGCCTCGCCATAGGGCACCGACGTGCGCCACTCAAACACCCCCAGCCGACGAACCAGACGGATCCATGGGCGATTGATCTCGAGGAACACGCCATTCGACGCGATGAGCAACCGCTCGCCCGGCACGGTCATGGGCGCCACCGGCTCACGCGTGGGCACCATCACCGAGGGGAACGAGTGCTGAAGAGCGAAATCGATGGGATTCATGCCTTCCCTCCGATCGCGCCAGCGACGAGCTTGCCCGCCGTTGCACCTTTTATCGGTACCAGCACGTCGAGCGGAAACACCTCGAACTTGCCGTCGAGCATGTCGCGCCAGAACGCATAGAACCCGTCCTCGTACGTCACGCGCTTGCCACCGTGATTCGAATGCGTGAAGGCGGAGTTGAAAAAGCCATCTTCCCAGCCGCCAATCGCATCAACCTCGATGCGCCGGGGGACCTGCGCCGAACCGATGCAGATCTCGCCGAGGTCCCACGTGTTGAAGTACGGCGGCTCGAACAGCGGCGTATCCGGAGTCGGGCGTCCGCTCTCCTTCAGCGCGAACACACGGAACCCCGTCAACGAGGCCTGAAACACCAGCCCCGGATGCGAAACAACGCGACTGCGTTTGCCGAGTTCCTTGCAGTCAAAGAACACGCGGCGCGGCGCCGGCGGACACCACCACGTGACCGCGGCGGAAGACACGCCCAACAGGTTGGCGGGCAGAAACTCGCACTTGGGCGCCGCGCTCTTCTCCAGCTGCATGAGCGTGGTGATGAGCGCGCGGCGATCGAGGGGGCGGCCCGCCCCGATAACGGGACGACCCGACACGCGATCGGCGGCGATGCGGTGGACGGTCGCGTAGTGCGCGCCGTTCTGGCCAGCATAGAGCAGCAATGCAGACGACAGGGACACGTCATGGCCTGTACGGCCAATCGAAACATCACTCATGGGAAAAACTCCTGATTAGGGGCTCACCACCAGCGCCAGCAGCCGGTCGAGGTGGTGAAGCATCTGGAAGGCAAGGCTCCATTGCGCGTACTGCTCGCGGATGCCCCGTTTCGTTCTGGAAAATTCAATGAAGCAGCTGTACTCGGTCGCTTCTCCGGCCTGGTACTCACCGTTCATGTAGTCGTCGAGAATCTCGATGGATCGCTCGTTGGTCGCGAGCATCAACGTGCAGCCCGAATAAATCGGCCGCGAGTCGTAGCCCGTGTTCAGCAGTGGACGCTTGCCCGCGCGCCTGAGCAGCCGATGAAGCGCGGCCAGCTCAGCACACACCTTTGATGGCATGCCGGAACAACGCGCCTGCAGTTCAAGCAGCTCGCGCTCGGAAAGCGCGAGCCGCCTGCTGCGGCGCCCATCCGGTTTCGATGGCCTCCGGATCTCATCGGGATAGATCTCCGGGAGAACGTTCGACGGCAGGTAACGCTCCACCGTCTCTTCGTCCGCGCCGTGATACGCGACGAGCAGCTCACGCACGTCTTCGTCTTTCGCGCTCTCGTCGCCCTCCCAGTGCATGCAGGCGAATTCCTGGAGGAACCAGCCGGGCGTGCGAATAAGGACGGTTTTGCCGGAAACCCGGTCAACGAGCGAGAAAAGCGTGTGAAGCAGCAGCGGATGACACGCCCTGAGCGGTTCAGCGAGCGGGCCAATCTCATGCACCCACTCATCGGTCAGCTTGACGCCCAGATGAAGCGGACCCTTCGGCTTGAACTCATCGCTGTCCTGGTAGGCGATGCGATCCTCAACGGCGTTGGTGTCGCAGAGCTCGAACGTGACCGAGAGGAACCGCAAGGGCTGACGAATCTGCCTTTGCATCCAGATGAAAAACGCCTGCTGGAATGCGTCCGCCGCACTTGTCGGCGCTTGCACGTCCGTCGCACGCAACGGGCCGTGCCGGAACTGCTCGAGCACGATGTCGTTGATGGCGAGTTCGGCGCGCCATCTGAGCGTGATGCCGGACGGCACATCGTCTGCAATGTCCGGCAGCGTCAGAACACAAGGGGAAGATCGATGTCGGGGAGCGGCAAGGCGTGGCGGTTGCCAGGCTTCGCACGCGCCGTCAACGATCGATCGATCAGCGTATGAAGGATCGAGCAACATTTGTTCATCTCGTCGTCGTAAAGAAAAACCGCCCTTTCGGGCGGTTCCTGTTGGTTGAAGCCCTTGTCCGGATCGGACAGGGCCTTGAGCAGAGCGTCCTTACGCATGGGAGCCTTTGGCACCGGCTGCGCGGACGAACTTGTAGCTGGCGACCTCGCCCGCGACTTCCGGCCCGTCGACCGTGGCGGTCGTGAGTTCCGGATACTGCGCCGCGTAGAGATCGCGAACCTGATCGGGCGAGAACGCCGGACCGGGATCCACGAAGTGCATGCCGTTGTAGATAAATTCGCGAACGAGTGTG
The DNA here is from genome assembly GCF_024206515.1 of Paraburkholderia sp. CNPSo 3281. Lineage (NCBI taxonomy): Bacteria > Pseudomonadati > Pseudomonadota > Betaproteobacteria > Burkholderiales > Burkholderiaceae > Paraburkholderia > Paraburkholderia sp. CNPSo 3281. Next base: position 41,984 of record NZ_JAMBPS010000028.1, read on the forward strand.
GCTACGTTGATTGCCATGGTGCGAACCCTCACAGAAGAGCAAACAGATCGGACTTACCGTCAGCAGGTGCTGCCGACGCCGAAGTTGCATCGACCGTCGGCGACTGCGCCGCAGTGGCGTTTTCGGCGTCCGGCGACTCGTCTTCGTCGTTGCCGTCGGGCTGTGATGCGGGCGCGGGAAGCGCCGGCTTCGATCCCTTCGACAACGCCTTCTGCGCCTTGCCCGCCTGCGACTTTTCAGCCGCCTGCAGGATCTCGTTCGTGGCGCTTACCTGCTCCGCGAGTGAGCGGTGCACGCCGTGGAACGATTGCAGGGCTTCGACGAAGCCCTCATCGAGATCGGCCGGCGACGCCGTGAGCACCAGCGGTTGCCGCAGCGCCACCTCTTTCGAGTCGCCGCACGGCATGACCACCACTGCCATCAGGTCGCCTGCCATTTTCATCGTGAGCGTGACCTTTCCGGTCTCGCGCACGAATGCTTCGAGTTCCTGGAACATAAAAACCTCTTGAAAAAAGGAACGCCGCGAGAAACGCGGCGTGTATCAGGGAATGTGCCGGGGAAACCCCACGGCAGTTGTCAGAACTTCAGGACCTTCAGCACCTTGCCGACGTAGTCGAAACCCTCGACGGTCAGCATTGCCTCGATCACTTCAGCTTTCGATTTCGCGAACACTTTCTTGAAGTGATCTGCGCCCATCGCTGCGCGCAGACCGAGTTCGTCGGCTACCACCTTCATCTCCGACTTCGTGATCAGCTCCAGAAACTCCTTGTCGAGCTTCCAGTGCTTCGTGAGGTCGAGCTTGTGGTGACGGCACATCTGCGTGAGGTACGTAACATCGACACCCTGGATTGCGGAGAGCGTCATGGCCACGACGAGCTTCACCTGCTGATCCGACTGGACCTGCGACGCTGCCGACGCGGCCTTGCCGAAGTCACCCACGGCCGGCTTGTCGTCAATCAGGCGCTCCCACACGGTCGTAACCGGACCGCCGTCGATGCACCGTGCCTGGCCAGTCGCCACGATTGCGATCAGATACTGACGCGCAAGCGCAACGTCCGTACTGACCTCGCGACGCAGCGCCTTGCGCCAGAGCGCGACCCGGTATGCCTTCACCCGGTCGGATTCAGACACCGTCGTCGCTTCAGGTGCAGCTGCAGCGGGCTTGTCGCCCTTTGCAGCGTTCACGGCCTTCGATGCGCCCGCTGCCGGTGCAGCTTTCGCCGTGGCCGGTGCCGATGGCTTTTCGCTCTTGATGCGTGCAGCAACCTTCTTCATGTTGCAGACGGTGTCGAAGCACTGGCCTTTGTAGACGTTGCCCAGCGAGTCGGGCAGACCGCTCACCGCCGCGCCGAAGTTCTGGCACGCATAGCACGCCTTCGCCTGTTCAGCGCCAACGCCCTTCGGACCATCCGCCACGAGCTGGATGCGCGTGTGGTTGTCGCCGGGCCGAACGATGCGAACGGTCTGGTACTCGTCGCGCAGGCCTGCGGCCGTTGCTTCGAGCTGCTTTTCCGTTTTTTCGCTGTAGCAGGCACGGTTCGTACAACTGCCGGTGCCGATCGACTCGCCGAACATCTCAGCCTGAGCGGCCGAGTTGTGCTGGCATCCGGCGCAGTCCACCTTGTCGAAGATCGCGGCAGAGAGCGAGCATGCTGCGCGCTCCAGTACTTTCTTCAGGTCGGCGACACTGTGCCGTTCTTTCACAACGACGGGCAGGAGCTTGTCCTGCTGCTCCTTCGTGAAAGCCGCGAACAGTTCGGCGTGGCCGAGCTTGATGCTGCGGGTGTTGAGCGCTTCCAGAACGGACGCACTGCAGTTCATGAGCGCGAGGCGACTGTCGAGCGTGTGGACGCTCCAGCCGAGACGGCGTGCCGCCTCCTCCCGATCACCCTGACAGCGACCGACGAGCTTCGCCGCGTCGACTGCCTCCTCGCCAGGCGACATATCCGAACGCTGGATGTTCTCGATGAGCGCCATTTCCTCGGCTTCGAACTCGTCGACGTACTTCACAGCAACGGGCATCTCGTAGCTCTCGCCACGTTCTTCCATCGCAGCTTTGTAACGACGCCCGCCAGCGATGAGTTCGTAGAACCCATCGTCGATCGGGCGAACGAGAATCGGCGTATCAACGCCGCGCGCACGCACCGACGCACGCATCTCCTGCATCTCTGCGTCGTCAAAGTACGTTCTCGGGTTACGACCGAGCTTGATGCGGGACAGCGGAAGTGTGGGTTGCTGAATATGCTCTTGCATTGCGGGTCTCCAGAGAGGGAACCCGCGCCCCAATCGGGAGGAGGATTCCCGAAGGGTACAAAAAGAAAGGCCACATGGGCCTGTGTCGATGCGCATGAAGCGCGGTAGATATGGGAACGATAGCCTGCCGGCGCATCGCGCATGGCCGGAAAGATCGCGAATACGGGATGGCTTTCAGGAAAAGGAAAAGGGCCCGGACAAAAATCCGGGCCCTTCTTTCAAAACAACGTCAACTGATCAACGACCTCGAAGATGGAGGCAGGCGCCGCAGGGAGCGTTGCGATCGCCTCCTCGAACATGTCCGCGATGTCGAGGCCCTCGGCGCGCGGTTGTTCAAGCACCGCGGCTCCGCCCACTTCGACCTCAAGCACCTCGCTTGCCGGCGGCGCGGCGACGAGGGCAGGCTTCGCGTCCGCCTCGACTTCAGACGTCCCGGCATCGGGTGCCAGCAACTCGCGCATCGCATCGAACGCCTTGCGTGCACGCAGGCGGTGACCCCAGCCGCCGAGCACGTGCGCCGGCGTGAACCAGTGCCCCCAGACCTCCATTGAGAGCGCATTGCCGTGCACGACGATGGCGGGAATGTGGAGCAACGACAGTTGCAGGTAGGCCATATGGACACAGCATGGATCGATGTCAATACAGGTTGCGTGCATTGCCTTCTGGTAGTTCAGGCCGGCATCGTGAAATGCCTCGGCTGTTGCGATGACCATGCCGCCCGCGCCGCATGCTGGTTCGTGCACGCGTGCGAATCCCTGCGCGTCGGCTCTCGCCACGGTGTCACCGCCGATCATCCCGGCCATCAGCTTCGACACGTGGTACGGCGTGAAGAACTGCCCGCTTCGTGCGTTGCCAAGGTCGAGCATCATGTAGGTCTCGCCGAGTACATCGGTGAGGCCACTTCCTCGAACCCCGAGGCCGCGGGCTGCTGTCATCGTCGCGACGCGCACCTCGAATGACATCGTCAGTTCCGAAAGCATCTTCGGGAATCTCGCGACCTCCTCCGGCTTGTACTTCCCGACGATCTCCATATAGCGCTTTTCTCGCCCATCGAACTGCGCGCGATCGACGCTGTTGCTGATCGCGAGCGCCGCCAGTTCGACAAAGTCGCGGAATACCGTGTCGAGATGATGGCCGTAGGAAAACTGGTTAATGAGAGCAACGAGGTTGCGCTGATGTTCGTCAGCCGTCTGCTCATGCTTTCGTTGTGCATTCTTGCTCATATGCCCACTCCGTGAGAGAGGGGCACGGCCCCTGCGGGCGCGATGCCCCACAGGGAAAAAAAAACCGGCAGCGCCGGTATGGTTCGATGCGTCGAAGACGCGGTTGATCGTGCAATCGTAAGTGGAAACCACCGATCGGTTTCCGCACAAAGAAGGCCGCTACGCATGGGCTTTCGCCTTTGGGGCGCCCTCGTTATCCACAATTTCCGTGGACAAGCCTGTGGAGAACAGTTTTCGCGACAACAAGACCAGCCCGCTATCGCGCCCATATCGGTTGGCTTTCCAGCCGCCAGAGACCCGAGGCGCGCCCGAGAATGAACAGCAGCGGGCAACAGGGCCACGCCGTCGGCGCGACGTCGCTTCGTCGCGTCCGGGCGGTCGCGGTCAGCCTCTCCGTTTAGGCGCCTAAACGCTTAAACCCGGAATGGTGCAGTTTTTGTGCAGCTTTCCCGCTGTCGGTCGGTCGAAACGGGCGTGAAATTCGCTGGCTTTTCCCCCTTCATCTCGCCCTCAAGGCGCGAAGATGGACCGATGTCCCCGACCGCCTTCACTTTCGGTGTTGCCTCGCTTCGCCTGCGCCGCGTCCGTTACCCGATGGACGCCGTAACCCCCTGCGAAGGCGTCGTCACGCAGCACGACGCGGACAACGAGATGGTGACCGTGCTCAACACCAACGATGGTTCCTTCTGGCACTGTCCCCAGCGGCTAGTCGAAGTCGTGGCCTAGTCTGCTCGCGGCGCCCCAACCAGGAGAACCCCTTCATGTTCGAAGTATCGTTCGACGGCGAGCGCGTGCCGCTCACCGAAGTTCAGGAAAATCCAGCACGTTTCGCACGCCGACTTGAGCGCGCCAAGATTGTCCCCGGCTTCGCGCAGTGCCACTGCCGCACGGACGCGCCTCGCAAGCTCGTGATCCGCCGGTATGGCTCACTCTTTCATCTCGCCGGCTGGCCCGACGACGGCGTGCATCACGCAGAGGGATGCGAATTCCGCAAGACTCCGGGGGCCGCTGCGGGCGATGGGAGCGATAGCACCGCCGCCATCGTCATTGACGCGGACGGTCTGAATGTGCGACTGGATGCCTCACTGCTCCAGCGCGAAGTCGCGTCGGGACCCCGAGCGCGCAGCCACACGACATCCAACGGCACATCGCGCCGCGCCGCGCCCCTGCTGGCCTTCATGCAAACCTTATGGGTCAGCGCCGGCCTCAATTCATGGACGGGTACCAACGATCACCGCGGCTGGGGCGCGGTGAATTCGATGCTACTCGGCGGACTTGGTGAAAATGCGCGGATTAACGGCGCGTCAGCTCAGGATGTCCTACACGTCATGAGGCGTTACGAGGAGAGCGAGCGCGACGCGATCAACGCGGAATTTGAAAGGTTTCTCGCGACAATAACCACCGACGGAAAGGTATCGCGCCGCGCCCTTGTGCTCGGTGAAATTGGCGCAGTCGGCGAAACCAAATACGGCGCATCGATAACGCTACGTCAGCGCAAGTTGCGCTACTACGCGTCAAACGCGCTCATCGAGCAGACCACAAAGAAGTATGGCCACGCATGGCGCGCAATCGCCGAATCCACGGCCCGCGTCATTGGCCTTCTGCTCATCGAACGCACGACCAAAGGGCACCTGATCATCATCGATCTCGCCGCGATGCTCTGTTCAGCCGCATTCATTCCATGTGACTCGATCCACGAGGTCGCAATGGCCAACCGGCTCGTCGGCCTGAGGCGAGTCTTCGAAAAGCCCATCCGCATGGCCGAGGGCGATCAAATGCTGCCCGATTTTGTGCTGCTCGATAACGAGCCCGCGACGCACATTGAGGTCTACGGCATGAACGGACTCGCGAGCTATGAGGAGCGCAAGGCGAAAAAACGCGCAATGCGATTGGCTCGCGGCATACCGACCGTAGAGTGGAATGTCGATCGCCAAACAGTCAGACAGGCCAGGCTGCCTTCACCGGTCCAGCGCACTTGACTTCGTCCACGCTCGGTTAGGCTGGATTCGATCCGGCCCGGTTCAGCCCGGTCGCCAGACCCAACCTCGATCTCTCTATCCGACGCGAGTAACAGCGAAAGTGAACGACACAATCCAAACAGAAGGCAGCGACGGCCGTAAATTCGCCCACCAAAGAAATCACGGGGACGGCAGCGTCGCCCACGTCGGCACCATCGCGCCTGCTACGACAGCGCAGCCCGACGAGACATGCAAATGCCGACGACTTGGAGATTGGAGAGGTTTCCATCATCCGCTGTGCGATAAAGCCTACGAAGACGAGGCGGCTGCACCAGCGCAGATTGCCCTGCTCCACGCGAATGAAGCAACGTTGGAAGCGGACGCGGTCTGCGAATGCACACCTAAACCATCCCGACAACGAGCGGCACGATTGCTGGCGACGATCGCGGCTGCGCGGCTCGATCTGCTGAAACTGCCTCCCAGCAACGAACGAACTGGAGTTTCGATCGCGCTGGACGATGCCGAACTCCTCGCTCGCGAAGTGATCGACAATCCGGTTCCGGATTCCGTGCGAGCAGCGCTCGAGCGCATGTGCACGCCACTGGATAAGTCGTGGCTTTCCGGCGCAACCGCGCAGGCCGACGCACATTGCATGAAAGTCATCCGGGGCTATGTTCTCGGCAGCAAAACGTCCGGAGGTTGAGGATGGAAAACACAACCATCGAATGGGCCGACCACACTTTCAATCCGTTTCTCGGCTGCACGAAGGTCTCGCCCGGGTGCGACCACTACTACGCCGAACAGTTGCTGGACAAACGGTTGCATAAAGTCGCATGGGGCTCTGGCCAGCCACGTCTTCGGACCAGCCCTGCCAATTGGCGTAAGCCGCTGACCTGGAACACGCGACATGACGACTTCTTCGCCATGCACGGACGCCGGCAGCGAGTTTTCTGTGCGTCGCTCGCAGATGTGTTCGACAACGCAGTCGATCCGGCGTGGCGCGCCGACCTCTTCGACCTCATCGAACGCACACCGAATCTCGACTGGCTGTTGCTCACGAAACGAATCGGCAACGTGATGTCGATGATCAACGAGACGGCAGCCCGCCGCTTCGACCTCGAGTGCCTGCAAGAACCACGTCTGCCCGATAACGTCTGGCTCGGTGCCACCATCGTCAATCAGACAGAGGCGGACCGCGACATACCAAAGCTGCTCGAGGTTCCAGCGCGCATCAAGTTCCTGAGCATGGAGCCGCTGCTTGGGTCTGTCGATATAAGCGACTGGCTCGCACCGGGCTTTCCGCATTGCGCGGGCTTCGAGCAAGGCGGGAGCATGGGGGACGGCTACTGTGCCCATTGTGCGGGCAACAAAAGCGATCCGATTCATCGACCTGGCATGCACGACTTCGTCGACTGGGTCATCTGCGGCGGCGAGAGCGGCCCACACGCACGTCCGACTCATCCGACGAGGCCGCGAGCGCTGCGCGACCAGTGCGCGACATCTGGCACTGCATATCACTTCAAGCAGTGGGGGGAGTGGGCTCCAGCGCCTGAAGTCGTCGATGCCGGCGGCCCGCTCTTTTATCGCTTCGAGGATGGCACATGGATGCAGCGCGTCGGTAAGAAAGCGGCTGGCCGCCTGCTCGACGGCCGGATGCACAACGATTTCCCCAACCCTCGCGTGCCGCTGGTGCCGTCTCCGGCTTGACCCGCAGGGGTGCTGAGTTTGCGGGCAAAACACCCGCAGAGCGTCGAGATACGCCCCTTGCACCGCTCACCTTGCGGTATTGAAAACTGGCGAAGCATGGATAATGGCGGCCTACCATTCCACTAACTACTCGCCATGTACGAGCAGCTCATACCTTGCGACCACTGCGGCGGTCGACCGACAGTTGGCCGCTCACAGCGCCTGGTCTCCAAACTCCCGAATCCACAGTACGACTACACCGAGTGGGGCCGCATGTCAGGGCCTCCTCGGATCGGCGACCGGCTGCCGCGTCCGCCTGAGGTCCCGAAGACAGCACCCCTGGTCTGTATCTACTGCGCGGACTGCGGAATGCAAACGCCATGGGAAGCTACTGGTCGCGACGAAAAAGCCGCGATGGACCGCTGTGGCGCCGTATGGAACAGACGGCTGATGCGCCCCGAAGCCGAGAAGAGCGACGTGCAGCGGCTCGTCGAGCGCGAAATTGGGGCCGCCGACATACCCGCTGTCCTCGATCTGCTATCGCGTACCGCCGGCAACTGGGAAGAGATGGGGCCGATGTTTGCGATGCTCGCTCGCCGCCTCGTGGATGCCACCGTTGTCACGTTTGACTCATGGCCAATCGACCCGGTGCTCAACGACGCGGCACGCTGGAGGAAACTGATCCAGCTCGCGAAATGGGTTGAGATTGACGGCGAGTCGTACGCCCAGTTCCCCAAAATCTATTCGCCCGCCGAGCACGACGAGATGCTATTCGAAGACCGGATCGCCGCCGCCGTCGATTCGCTGCCCGACCGCGACCGCTGGTAATCGCTCGGACAAGCAAAATCGGGATAGGGGCAGGCCTCGCGGCCCGACCCCTCCCACACCACCGTGCGTACGGGTCCGTACACGGCGGTTCGGATCGGTTGATCGGCTAGGGACCAAGCAATGGGAGCCCGAGAGAACGTAAGTACCCGTTTGACAGGGCGAGGTTCACTGCAGGGCTGTGACTGAGCCGCCACGCGCTGTGCGGTGCTCCGGCGGTTTGGGCGGCAAGATTGCGTTTCACGCCACGGGCAATGAGTTCCTCGAATCGAGTCCGGCCACGTTTCCATTGCTTCCAGAAGTAGCAACGAATGCGGCGACGAATCCATTTATCCAGGTCCCGAAGTACCCATGGCGTTTCGCAGAAACCAAAGTATCCACGCCAACCCGTCAGATACCGCTTCAGCGAGCCGATCATCTGGTCGACGCTGATGCCGCGCGTGCGCTGAGTCAGTTCTCGAATTCGCTCCTTGAACCGGGACAGGGCCTTGGGCGCTATGAGCCGCCGGGTCTGTTCCCGATCCGAGAAGGTAAATCCTAGAAACTTCCGCGTGTGTGGCCGCGCAACGGCACTCTTCGATTCATTGACCTGCAATTTCAGCTTGCTAGTGAGGAAGACCTTCAGCCCTGCCATCACCCGAAGCCCCGCGCGTTCGCTGCGCACGTAGACGTTACAATCGTCTGCGTATCTCACGAAACTTAGGTCGCGTCGGGCAAGCTCCCGGTCAAGATCGTCGAGTATCAGATTGGATAACAACGGCGACAGCGGACCGCCCTGCGGCGTACCTTCATCCGTCGCACCAACCAGCCCGTTTTCCAGCACGCCCGCCGTCAGGAACGAACGAATCAGCTTGAGCATCCGCTTGTCGCTGATCCGCCGGGCTATCCGAGACATCAGAATGTCGTGGTTCACGCGATCGAAGAATTTCTCGAGATCCAAATCTACAACCCAGCGGTGTCCCGCCTGAATGTAGCTTTGGGCACGTTCCACGGCCTGATGTGCCGAGCGCCCCGGACGGAATCCGTAGCTGGACTCCGAGAACGTCGGGTCCCACCGCCTTTGCAGCACCTGCAACACCGCCTGCTGAACGAAGCGATCTAGCGCGCACGGGATGCCGAGCTTGCGCACGCCTCCGTCCGGCTTGGGTATCTCGACCCGTCTCACAGGTTGGGGTTGGTAGGTTCCGCCCAGCAATGACGACCGTATCGACGGCCAGTGCTCACGCAGGTGCAGCCGTAACGCCTGGACTGTCATGCCGTCCACGCCGGGCGCCCCTTTGTTTGCTTGCACACGCTTCAGCGCCTGTTTCAGGTTCTCCCGTTCACAGACTTCTTCCATCAGTCGGCCACTAGCCGACGGGCTTTCAGGCCCGGGGTTCGCCGCCATAGGTTCAGCCCCTCGGACATCGATCTTTGGGGCTTCACCCCTATCTTCGATTCCAAGGACGCGACGCGTTTTCCGCTGCGCTCCCATGTCGAGTTCTCCGGCTTACTTGCCACTCCTTTCCGTTTGGGCCTTCAGGCGTCGCCACCCTACTATGCCCGCTGCTGACTCCAGCGTGGCGATCAACATCCCTTGCGAGATGTTCAGTCCTACTGGACACCACGCAGGCCTCCCGAGGTAAGCTCAACCGCCTTCACCGCACACCTGCCAGATCTACCTCCCCGGTCCTTGATGGTTGTGGACTTCGCGATCATTTGCTCGCTCGTCCGACCTGGTGGGCCTCATATCTGGTTTCTGTTCGTCAGGTCGCGGCTTTGCTACACGCTTCCTTCAGACCCCGCCTCGCGACGACGCCCTTGCGTTTCACTAGCCCTTCGCCCCATCTGGCTGGGCAGGGGACTCGCACCCCCAAGCTGTTGCGCATGCTCGGCGCACAAAAATAACCGGCCGCTAGGGCCGGTTGAATGGGTTCTGGGTGTTGGTTTCGAGGGGACCAGAACCTGAGAGACACGCCTTCATTGTGCCTCGCGGCCATGCCCTCTTTTCCCCGTATCGTTGGTTCTTAAGTGCTCATTCGATGCTCCCCCGGGCCGCGTCAAGGCACTGCCATGATAGCCAGCGCGTTTTTCCCATCAGTGCGCCGAACATTTCTCCAGACAAATAGCGCCTACGCGTTGCCAAGCAGCCGATAGAGCGCTTGCCTGGAAATCCCAAGTGACCGCGCCGCGTGCGTCTTGTTTCCTCCCGCCGCCTCCAGCGCCTTCGCCGCCTCCTCGACGGTCGGGGACGGTTTCGCCAATCGCTCCTGGCGCGCGAACGTCGAGAGATACGCGTTGGCCTTCGTCACCCGACTATGGCCGGCAGCCTCGACAACGCGACGCATTGCCTCCTTGTGCACTTCGGGATCTGGCCGAGTTCCAGCGAGCTTCACGGGCGCAGGGACACCGCTCGCCCGCTCATACAGCTCCTGCAGATACTGATGACGCAGCCCGTGGCTTGTGACACCCAGCCCCTTCTTGTTGACGCCGTGCTTCCGCAGCACCGTCTTGTACCGGTCGACCCATTGCTTCAACGTGCGATCCGCGGGAATCGTCGAACCGGTCATCGGGTTAGCCAGCTGCGCTGCCTCCTCGAGCACCGCGAGTTGGTCTTCGATCCGCACCTTGCGCTCGCGGCCGCCCTTCGTGCCACGAGTGACGCCAAGGTTCTCGATATCCTTCACGGCCTCGGCCGGTCTCAGCAGGAAACTCTCGCTGATCCGCAGTCCGAAAGCTGCCTGAAGCTTCAATTGCACCGCCACCCGTGGGCACGTTGTCGCAATCTCCGCAATTTTTTCCGTCGCGTTGATACCGTTGCCCGACCATGACTTGTCTGCTTCGGCCACGTAGGAACGCTCGAGCCCGTTAGCCTTGCGATCCGCATAGTTCGCGAGCGTGCCGACCAGGTGTTCCTTCTTCATCCACCCGGCGAGCGTGCGCAGATATGTGAGCTTGTTCTCGATCGTCCCGCCGCTTTGCTTCGCATCCACCCAGCGCCGCACCAGCCACTCAATATGCTTCTGCCGCAGGTTCCACGGGCTCGTCACTGCGAAGCCGCCTCCACGCAGTTCGACCAGAGCGACGCATATCGCACGCACACGATGTTCCTGTGTCTTGATCGACAATGACCTCCCGCTGACTCGCGTCCTGCTGTGAACCGTCGCCACGTGCTCATCGAACAGGTCTATCAACTCCTGTGCAATCGCGGGCGTCAGCCGGTAGCCGCGCACCACCGCTCGAACGTTCAGTATCGCCGCCACTTTTTTCCTCCGTTGCCGTTGCGCTCCGCGCGAAGTTGCGCAGATTGCTGTGGCCAGGTCGGTGATGCCCGATGTCCCTGCCTGACATCGTTGCGGCCGCACCGACCTGACCGCTGTTACTGGCCGCCTGAGCGGCTTCGCCGATTCCCCGGCGCGGGGTTTGTTGCCTTCCTTGCCTTTAGCGATTCCATCCGATCAGCCCGACGCACGGAAGAGATGCGTTCCGACTGTCCACCTTGCTGCGGCACGGGCCGGATCGCGCTTCGCGCAAACCGCTTCCCGCGGTTACTGCCTGTGCTGCCTTGCCGCCTGCTGTGGCTACCCGACCGGCCCCCGGACGCGTTTCCGCATCTGGACACCACACAGCGCCGTCCGGCCTGTGGGTGCCCGGGCCAACTGCCGGGCAATTCCTGTTGCGCATTTTTGGTGACGGCTGCGCGGACCGTTCTATCTTCCGTACAGGGAGGCGCGAAACACTGGCGTGGCCAGCGTGCAGACTCTCCCCCGTTCCGAAGCACGTTCATCTCCGCCGCGGTGTATCGGGCTTCGTGAACGCACCCAGCGCTGTGGGCTGAAGGAACGTGTGTAAGGCGTATGAGACCGAGGGCGCGAACTGTCCAACTATCCGCACCCACTTTGTCTCATTGCGCCGCATTCCGGCGGACACCCGCCGATCGTATGGATATCGCACTGTCCAGTGGTCCTCAGAGTGGGACAGGGTGGACTTGATCTGATTGAAAAAAAGCCGCGTCACGGTGGCACGCGGACAGTCTTGGGAAGTTTGCCCTTGCGGGCGGGGGGGCGTTGGCCGATTTGGCCAGAAACAGGACGCGCGAAGTGCCATGCACTTCAGGTCGATGCGCCAGGGGCGCGACAGGTACTGACAAGAATAGGCGCTCGCTGCAATCGCCCGCGAGCAAAAGATGACCTGTTCCAGCGCGCTTTTGGAAACTTGACTTCCCACTACGCTCGATAGACTGGACTCAGCAACATGCCATTTCAAACTGGGCTCCACAGCCTTTTGAGATCCCGGATGAAGTCGGACTTCACGTCTAACTTTGCCGTTCACCCGATTCGTTCTAACCAGGGAACATAGACACCATGAAAACTGCAGTCTTCGCTATCGACGTTGGCTACGGCAACACCAAATACGCTCACCGCGCAGCGAGCGGCACGGTCGCGACGGGCATGTTTCCCTCACTCGCCCCGCTCGCTGCAACCCACTCGCTCTCTGGATTCGGTGAAGGCGTTCTCGCATCGCGAAAGGTGGTCACTATCAAGATTGACGGGATTAACTATGAAGTTGGACCCGACGTCTCGCTGAGTGCTGCCTATGGCAAGACAGGCCGCGCTCTCGCCGACGACTACGTGATGACCGACAACTATGCCGCGCTACTTTTCGGCGCTATCCATTTTGCTGGCATCACGCAGATTGACCGTCTGGTACTTGGCCTGCCCGTGCACAACATGAAGAAGTATTCGGCCGCGCTCAAGGACCGCTTTGTTGGTGCACACGATTTCGGCCCCGGTCGAGTGGTCGTCGAGCGCGTCGTCGTGATCCCCCAGCCGCTAGGCTCACTCGTATTTGCTGCCAGTACGCGTGGCGACAGCTTCAATCGCGACGACGCGCATCTCGTCATCGACGTTGGCTATTTCACGACCGATTGGGTCTATGCGAACGGTTTCGCAATGGACGACACGCGCAGCGGCGGTATGCTTGGTGGCGCGTCACAGATCTATCAGCGCATCGCGCGTCTGATCTCCGTGGACGAAGACGATAACGTGACTGAGATTGAGCTTATCGACAAGGCGCTGCGCGAATACAAGCCTTTCCTTCTCTACGGAAAGGACGTCGATCTCTCGCCCTATCTCGAGAAGGCCAGTCCGATCGTTACCGACGTCGTGAAGGAAATGCAGAACAGCGTCGGTCATTTGCGGAACGTGCGATCGATCATCCTCTCCGGCGGTGGCGCGGGACTCTATGCATCCGTGATCCGGCATGCGTTCCCTCGCATTGTGATCGAGGTGATCGATTCCCCATGCACGGCCAACGCGAGAGGTTTCCTGCTTGTTGGCGAACGCCTTGCGAGCGAGCGCCGCGTAGCATGAGCGACAAGATCGAGATGACCGTCACGGTCAATCCACTTGTCTCGCCGAAGCTCTACCAGCGACTGCGTGCATGCAGCTCGCCGCGCGAGCGCGCAATCGTGTTCCGCGCGCTCGCTGAAGCCAGGCTATGGGACGAGACCATGGGCAATGCTCACCCGGTCGAGCGCGGCGCCCCGGACCGTCGAGAGGCGACCGCCGTACCGGTGTACATTCGGCAGGCGACCCCGGTCCCTCTAGACGTCGCGCCATCGCAGAATGCCGCGACGGGCACCTCCGCGGTGGTGTCGCGCGGCCCAATTGCCCCATCTACAACGAGAGCCGAAATGGGAGCATCGTCAGACGCGTTCCAGACTGTTCGGGTTGCCGACTCCGACGACTCCGGATCGGCATTCGGCGACGCGCTCAGCAATGAGTTTGCTCAGTTTGATTGAACAGGCGCTGCCCCTTTTCTCCCTTTCCCTACGTGTCCGCGAGCGTGCCGCCTATTAGGACCGAGGGGACGGTGGAAGGGTGAGCAGCGCCGCGCGACTTGACTTCAGTGTGGGCATGTCATCATCAAATCAGATGCCGGTGCAACCTCCTGCACCGGTACATAAACTTCAAAGGAGCAGTCAACATGGAATACGAACGTCTCTTCGCCATCCTCCACGGTCAACGCCTGGACGAGCCCCTCACCTGGGTCTATATCGGCGCGCTAGTCGCGGTCGCAATCGCTGGCTGGATGTTTGGCGGCGTGCTCTTTGACGGCGCCCACAACGTTGGGGAACAGTAATGGACAGGATTGAAAGCGCATGGACAACTTTCATGCATTGGCACTGGCTCGCGCGACGCGCGGCTGTCGCCCTCGCCTGCTATGTCGTGGCAATGCTCGGCGTAGCCCTCTACGCCGCAGGACTCCAGGACTCGGGCAGGCTGCTCTTCACTGCAGGCAGCGTCGGCTTCGCCTGGGCAGTGGGATTTCTGTACGCCGTGCGCACCGCGATCTCACTGCTTTTCACGTGTCGCCGCATGTTTTTGTAGATGAGGCGTTTCGTATGGACGAAAAAAAACGGCGGCTCCCGATGTGGGAGCCGCCGTTGCTTCTAGCGTTGGAATCATTGAACAGGCTTCGCCGATACGAACGAGAGCCGTCTCGTACAGAAGTCGAACGCAGCGTCGAAGGGTTGATCGCGAAAGACCATCTTGCAACTGCTCCGATCGAACACGTCGTAGCCAGTCGCGTCCGATTTGAGCACTGGCTGGTGCCCGTTTGCTGCACCGTTGGTGGCCACGATCGTGAACATGTTGCCCACCTTCATCTGGAAAAAGCTCATTTCAACCTCAAAAGAAAAGAGCCCGACGGTCCATCCCCGGCGGGGACGAATCCCCACCGGGCTGGTTCAAGAAAATGCCGGACTGGCCGGCGTCAATCAAATGGCCAGTGCCACGCGTGATGCGTGAGATGCTGGACGCCCCAGGGGGGCAGTTCCATGTGCTGCGATCCAGCGCGACTTCCATTGATCCGCGAAGTCAGTCCCACGTAACTTCGGTCGGTGCGGCACGACCGTATAGCCTTCAGCACGCAATCGTTTCGCGAGGACCAGGCCGGCACTCACGCCCGGCGACTGGCGCGTCCTCGGATCGATGTCATCGAAGTCCATGAAGATGTGCACGACCTTGATCCCGAGACCTTCCGGGACAACGAACTTCGAGAGCAGGATGCGGTTCAGGCAATTCCACACCGGCACACCAAACTCCATGTGTGCGCCATAGACTGTTTCCAGCCCTTCGCCCACACCGATCTCCCCGTCGATGGGGGACATCAATCGCACTGCGCCGCCCGCAAGCGGGTTGAGCGTCATGTCGTTGAGCTTCGCATCGAGAATCTCGCCGTCCCGCGACACAATCGTCGCCTTCGCAGGCTTGACCGGATCGAGGAAGGTGCGATGCAGCGTGCCAAGACACCCATCGGGCAATTCGAATCGCGCCACGATGCCCGGCCACTCGCCGAGCACCTTCTTGTCGTGGCGATACTCAAGCAAGCCAAGACGCAGCGCCGGCGACGGTCCGGCCGTGAGGCCAGGCACACGATCCTGCAGATAGCGCATCGACAGATCGCCCACAGCCTGAGGCTGCGCGCTACTCCACATGGCATCCAGTCGTCTTGCGACAAACGCCGGATCGGCCTTGCGCCTGGGCGCGGGCGCCGTCGAGTTGAGCGGCGCGCGTGACGTCGGCGGTGAGCCACCATCGAGCTCGCACATCAGTCGATACAGCGCCATGCGGTTTGCACGGGCGATCAGCTGAAGTCCGTCACCTGCCATCGGATAACCGTCATTGCACTTTCGGCAAATCCAGTCGCCGCGGCCGCTCTTGTTGTCATAGGTAAAGCGGTCATCGCCGCCGCACACCGGACAGGAACTTGCGTTACCGGTCAGGCAGTCGGCGGAAATGCCGTAACTCATCAAGGTCGAAATCCACGCTTCCGGGGAGAGTGTGAATTCCTTCAGTTTGCGTTGCAGCCACTCGTACTTCTCGGGTGGCAGCCCGCGTCCAGATGTACTCATTAGTCACTCTCCGATTTTTGGAAGTGGGTTGGGTCGGTGCCTGAGACAGGCGTGAAAACGCTTGCTCAAAGGAGCGGCCCACGCGAAGCGAGCGGCTCTTTTGAACAGTTTTCAGGTAGGCGAGGAAGCGAGGCGCGCGATATGCGCCGTCGACAGTGGGTAGGCGTTGCGCAGCGCACCCGAAGGCGCGCCACGAAACGTCAGGTGAGGATCTGCGGGAGTCGCAGATCGCTATGGTGAGCCCTTACGGGATTAGATAGCAGCCCATGCCGCACTCGGATAGAGGCCTCGAAACGGAATGTCGTCCATTTCATCAAAGCCACCGCCGGCGGGCGCACGCATACCTGCACCGCCACCAGCCGAGGACTGGGGAGGCCTTGCCCGGGGCGGGACGCTGGAAGCTGCACGCGGTGAGCCGGAGCCAGCGTTGCCTCCATTGCGTTGGGGTCGCGCGGTTTCACGCGATTCGAACCCCTCGTCATCACCGCCAGGCTCACGATGCTCGCCACCGCTGCGGCCGCCGAGCATCTGCATCTGGTCTGCAACGATCTCCGTCGAATATCGATCGGTACCGTCCTGCGCCTGCCACTTGCGTGTGCGGATGCGCCCTTCGATGTAGACCGACGAGCCCTTCTTAAGATACTCGTTCACGATTTCAGCCAGGCGTCCGAAAAACGAGACTCGGTGCCATTCAGTCATTTCCTTGAACTCGCCCGACGCCTTGTCCTTGTAGCGGTCGATGGTCGCGAGACGGATGTTGGCCACAGCGTCGCCGCTGGGCAAATAACGGACTTCAGGATCCGCGCCGAGATTGCCGACGAGGATGACCTTGTTTACAGATGCCATGGAGTAACGCTCCTATTTACGTGTAATTGACCAGAGCCACTTGTCCCAAAGAACCTGCTGGCCATTTTTCATGATCGGGCGTCCGCCATCGGTGAACGCCGGTACCTTGATCTTTTCGAGACGACGAACCGAAACGGAATCACCAACGCGGCAGCCACTTTGCGCGATCGCATCCTTCAGGCCTTCACCCTGGAGCGTGCGCTCGCCCATCGCGGTTTCGATATGCATGGCGAACGAGGTGTAAAACGGCTTGCCCGTCGGTCTGCGGTTCGGAAATTTCTCCTCACCCCAGCCAAGGACCTTGCCGGTCGTCGCAGCGCGGCTATCGTCGCCGCGTTCGACGTGCTCTCGCGCCGCCCGCCGCCGCACGGGCGCATGCTGCGTTTCATCTTCGCCTGCAGCGCCCTGAGATATCGGAACTTGCGGCTGGTCCGGAGGGGTCGCAGTCGGCACGCCGTTCGCACGAATTGCCACCGAGATTGCGTCCTTGAGCGGAACGCGATGCTCCCGAAGGAGTGACCAGTGCGGTGCGACCTCGGGAAGAATCTTCGTCCCGAACGGAGTCTCGCGCGGCGTCTCCTCAAACGCGGGCCGGAACTGTGCAATACAGTCGCCCTCGTCAACGAAAAGATGCAACACGCCTCCGATCGTGACGAACGTCTCGTTGGATGCGCCCTGCCCGACTTCGCGCGGCTTCGTCGGAGATTGCGGTTCGCAGCGTGTTGGCGGTGCGCTAGGCATAGGCGATGCCTGGACACTGGGAGACCGTCCGGGAAGGAAGTCCGCGAGTACGCGAAAAAGATGATGTGTGCCCACGGTGCCTCCTACAGCAACGTGCCGAAACAGGCATCACGCAGCTCCTCGAGATCACGCTTGAGCAACGGCCTTTCCAGTATCACTTCCTGCAGCGTCTCGGGATCGACGCCGCCCACGCGACAGACGAACTCATATGGGATCGCAGTTGGCCAGTAGTTCATGATCCAGCCAAGCGCAGTGAAGTACGCGGAGCGGTCCACCCTGACGTTGCGCAACCGCGCATTGATCAACGATGCGCAGTCCATGAGTGATTCGGGCAGCGTTTCGCCGTGTCTGCTGTCAAGCGCGAGTGAAATCAACGCGTCGACCAGCGCCTCGCGAACGGCGGGACTCCAGTACTGCGGATCCGGGAGTGGTTCGGGTTTAGGGGGGACGACGAGTACCGGAGAGGCCTCGCCGAAGATGTCGAGCTGCCATGCAGCGACTTCTGCTTTCATCGATTGCTCCGGTGAAGCCGGGCAATCGCATACCCTTGGCCGGGAATGGATTCCCGGCTTGGGCAAGGGGCCGCCGCGGCAATGCCGCGGCGGAGGGGTATGACAGGGTCCTTAGTCGGTCCCGGTCTTCTTCAGGGGGATGACAACTGCCGACTTGGCGTACTGCCGCGCCGGAGCCGTTTGAACAGGCGTTGCAGTCGAAGCAGGAGCCACTGCGGCAGCAGCCTTCTGTACCTCAGGTTGTGCCTGCTCGCGCGCCTTGTCGGCGGCTTCGCGTGCAGCTTCACGCTCGGTTGCCTCGAGGGCTTTCGCCTTCTTCTGCAGCCAGCGTACGCCAAGACCAACGAGGAAGAGGCTGACGAAGAACGACGTCGCAGCCAGATATACGATGAGGCACAAGGCGAGCACTTTGCCCGGGGACTTGAGCACATCCTTGATCAAAAGATTCAGCATTTTTCTCTCCAGAAAAATTAACGCACCAGGGGATAGCCAGGCATGGCCTGGGATTTCGATGCTCGTGTCGAGCAGGGAAACCGGCGCGTAGCGCGTTCGCCGTGACCCATGGACGGGACACCGCGAACGGACTCGCGAAACGGAAAGTAAAAGGAGGGGGCGGCACGGGTACCGTGCTGCATTTCGATGCGTGCTAGACGCGGGGATACGTTCAGGCTAATGGATCGATCGGGGTAGTGCGCGATCGAATGATCGCGAATTCCGGTGGGCTTACGTTCGGCCGTCCCGTTTTCAACCTGTCCGTTTAGGCGCCTAAACGCTTAAACCCGGAATGGTGCACTTTTTGTGCAGCTTTTCGGGCTTGAGCGCGAGCGCCGCCTTCAACGCCCGGGCCGCAACTTGACTTCCCGCAAACCCTGGCAGACTGGACTCAACATCACTACAGGGGGTCCTCATGCCTGGCATCTTCGCTCTTCTTGCTATCGGTTTCGTCGGCTGGCGATTGATCCGGCGCGTCCCACGTAAGCGCACGGCCCGCTTCGGCGATCGCTCACCCGCCACACGCGCGCTCGTGCGCGGAGAAGCAGGCGAGGAGGCAGTGCGCGCAGAACTGCGCCGCGTTCTCACGGCCCTGTGTGGCAACGACTTTTACCTGCACGACGGCGCCGTGCTTCTTCGCCACGCGCCGGGTACCGCCTTTCCGACTGCGGAGATCGACCATCTTGCAGTCACGCCGTTCGGCCTCTTCGTGATCGAAACAAAGAATTGGTCTGGCTTGATCGAACCCGGTGCCACTTGTGATGAGTTGGTGCGTGTCGCCATCAACGGCGAGCGCGAAACGCGCCGCTCGCCCCTTGCCCAGAACAGGACGAAGGTCGCGTTCCTTTACGCAAAACTTCCCAAAGTGTGGACGATTGAGGGGCTGGGTGTGTTCGCCGCACCGGATTGCACGCTTCATCCGGACCTGCCTCCTACGCTCATTCACAGCAACGAGCTGTCGCATTGCCTGCGACTAAAACGCCACAATTTCAGGCTTTCTGGCCAGAAACCGGTCAATGTTAGTACTGCCTGGAAAGCAATTATGCTCAACGCATCAATTGACGAGAAAGATCTAGAGGAACACTACGAACGTGTACGGGTTAACCCTAAAGTTGTTTTCGGAAATGCCGTATGAATAGTCGCGCGACTAAGCAAAAGCTGCATGTTTTTCATCATCTTTCGCCGGACCTACGCCGGAATGGACGCGTACGCTAGGCCTGTACCTGCGCGCGCACAAAGAGTCCATGGCGGCGCGAACCAATAGCGCTCCATAAACACGCACGGAAAAAATAACCATGAGCAACAAGAAGCCACCTGTCGATCCCTCGTTCGATCCGAGCATCCCGGAGGACCACCGCAACAAGAAGTCATCTAGCGATTCCCTGTTCGATCCGTCCATCCCGGAAGACGGCGTGACGCTCCCGAACGACGATACCGGCATCGGCGAAGACCTCTACGACCGCCACCTGCCCTCGGATGCTGACATCGCCCTCGCGGCTCGCGAGGCGTTTGGCGACAAGCTTCCGGAAGAGGCGCTCCAGGACCTGATGCAGACCAGTGCCGAGATCAACGAATCGGTGCGCCGCATCATGCACGAGCACATGCATCTCGGGTTCAAGTTTGGCGAGGTGATCCGCCGCGTGCAGACCAACTACGCCACCACCTATGGAAACACCGAGAAAACCCGAGAACGGGCGAGCAGGGAAGCAGTCGCTTATCTTGAAAAGCTTCACCGGATCTCGAAAGGCAAGATCCTTCTGCATCTGAAAGCCTACGCTCGATTCAACGAGAACAGCGACGCCGTTGAATTTCTGCGGCTGACCGACATGCAGTACCTCCTTGCCAGCGATATCACCGACGACATCGTCGAGGAAATCATTGCGAAGAAGAAGCAAGATCCGGAAATGTCCACACGGACCGTCCAGCAGTTGATCGCAATTCTTCGGCAGCAGCGGGACCGTATCGCCGCAGACAAAGAAGAACTGGAATCGGTAAACGACGAGTACGCCGGCCTCATGGAGCAATTCAACTCTGCATCGAGCGAAACCAATCGCCTGAAGCAGGAGATCGAGCGGCTGCGTTCTCAGCAGAAGAGCGCGCAGGACGCCACGGACCGCTTGCGTAACGAACTCACTCTGAGCAGCCAGAGCTCCAGCGCGCTCCACCAGCAGCTTCATGACACGCAGGAAAAGCTTGACACCGTGCGCCGTGAGAATCTCGCTCTGAGTGCGCGCAAGCCCGACATGCAAGACCCACAGGTGAAGGAAGACCTCAAGCGCCTAGAGGATCTCTATGACGAACTGCGAGAGAAAAAGCGCGAACTCGACGCCGAGCTCGAGGAAAAGTCGGAGCGGCGCGCGCAGCTCGAAGCGGAACTCGAAGAAGGCACGGCTGCCGTCGAAGCTGCACGACGGCTGGACGAAGAAATGAATGCGCTCGTGAAAGACTTCAGCACTTTCGCACAGCGCTACAGCAGCGCACAGCTTCTTTGCACCGCAGACGGCAATCCCGGCCGCTTCAAGCCGCTGTTTCAGGCTCTCGGCGACCTCGTCGGCAAGTTCCATCTCGAGATCACCGCCGCAGTGAAGGCTGCATAACCTGTAACGAGTTCCGCGATTGTGGCCACACCGAATGGCCGCGCGAGAGACACCGAAAAATATAAGAATTGGAAAAAATGAGTACAGAACCGAATCACGTCAAGTCCGTGGATGACTACAAGGCCATCGAGCGGCTCTACCTTCCCCGATGGATCGCCGAACGAATCCGGGGCATCAACTACGATCTGGTCGATCACATCAAGGATGTCCTGATCTCGAACCCAGCGTTCAACGCGATCTATCGCGTCGAGGTCAAGGAGATCGTTCACCTGCGTCGCAACGAGAGTTCGCTGCGAAGCCTCCTCGGTGCACCATTTCTCATGCTCTCGCCATCGCTGCCGACCATTGAGGACTGGCGCTGCTTCGTCGATGCGACGCCCACGACGCGCGCGGTTGACGAACTGCGCCGCAAGATGCCGCCGGTGCGTGACGCGCTTACGACGCAGGCGATCCTGCATCACAACCGCCAGTTCCTCGACGTGATCCAGGCAGTGGCAAACACAAGCGTCCTGAGTGCTCCGCTGCTCGGGATGACCCCGGACCTCGCTCGATACCTTGGCGAACTGCCCGGATACAAACTGCGCACAGCGCTCGAACGCATCCGCGACCTGCCACTTTTCCAGTGGCGCTTCACTTCTCCGGCATTCTGGTTCGAGTTCACCGCGAACGATCTCCTTTACGACCAGGTCGCCCACCACATCATGTCCACGACGCCCTTTCGCGCAGGCGAGCTGCCCCACACCGCGAACTGGGCCGACCTGCGCCTGGGTCGGGAAACTCACGAAATGTACGCGGCCGCCCTCATGGCGCACGGATGCCGTGCCAGCACGGCTGCGACCCTCTTTCGCCTGCCCCAAAGCAAGACTCGCCAGATGTACATGGCAATTCACGGCAAACCCTCCCCGTGCGGCAACCTGCCCAACTCGCTGCAGTGGTTCGTTGAGAGGCCCCAACAACGCCTGCACTCGACGGTGTTCATATGGCTCTATCGTTCTGCGCTGAATATGGGCGCCAATACGCCCCAGGCGCTGATCGCCGCCGCGGATCTGTACAACCATCTGTTCCCCTCAGGACGCGCATTACTTGCCACCGATCGTGGCTACAACCTCACCCGAGCGATGGCCGCAGATGCACGGCTTTCAATCGCGCCATGCCGCGAATGCAGCACGCACTACATCGTCTCGAACAACGAGTCGAAGATCGAAATGCGCAACAGCTTCACCTGCCCGGCATGCAGCGACACCCTTGTGGGCCGAGTGCGACTCGCGAAGGGAGCCGTCTAAATGCAAAGTCACGAGCTTCCCGCCGGCCTCGTAGTCTTCAGCGCCGATGGCAAGGCGCAGTTCGGCTGGCAGAACCCCGAAACCGGCGCGTACTACGCCGAAGATGACGGGCACTGCATCGTTGACGCAGTCGGCGGCGTGCCGTGGCACGCAGGCTCGATGCACTAACGGGAGCGCTGCGATGAATGACCTCGCGTGGATGGTTCGCGACAGCACGTCGGCTTGGCTTCGCGGATACGGAGACCTGCGCTTCGACCAGTACGAGAGCTTCTATCGCAAGGCGCTCACAGTGCACGGTGCACCAAGCGACCTCGAACAGATCAACGAGGAATATACTCGATGGATCGAAGGGCGACCGAGCAGGATGCTTTCACTGCTTAACCGTCCAGTGGTCGCACACGCACTTATCGCCTTTACGGCGGTCTGGATCGGCGGGCAGGCGGTTCCCCATCTCGCTGGCATCGCGCCGAAGTCAACCGGTGCCCTTCTGGTCGCCGCATTCATCGGGCTGCGCGTCTTCCATCGAAAGCGCCGCAAGCGCGGAAATTGACGCAATTCGCATAGAAGCCCGCTTCACCGGCGGGCTTCTTCAGTTTTCGCTTAAAGAACTTTCGGATTCTTTCCGTTTACCCCTAGAGTGTGCCCCGCTTCCGCCACGGGAACTTGACTTCCGTTCCGGCCTGGCAAACTGGTATCAGGCTCGCGCGAGGGGCGCAGCTACAAACCACCAAGGACCTGAATAACATGAAATCGATGAAAATCACCGCGCTCACCGCGATCTCTTTCGCAGCCGCATTGACTCTTGCCGCTTGCGGCGGCGGTGGCGGTGGCGGCAACAGCGGCAGCAACAGCGGTAGCAGCAGCAACAGCGGCGGCACTTCGTCGTCCGGTGGTACGTCGAGTTCGGGCAGCCAAACAGTCACAGGCACGCAAACGACGCCGCAATACGCAGCTAACACCGCGCAACTTGCGATGTTTAACCAGGTGAACGCCTACCGGCAGCAATGCGGTTTCCCGGCAGTTCAGGAAAACACGGTTCTCGATCAAGCTGCGCAGGCGCACGCGATGTATCTCGGTCTGAACAGTGTCGTATCGGATACGGAAACGTCGGGACAGCAAGGCTTCACGGGTGTCACCTACCTTGATCGTGCTGTTCATTTCGGATTTCCGTCCGGCGCGATTGGCGGTGGCGTGAGCGCGAACTACTACACCACATCGACACTCACGGAAACGGAGTACGGCCAGAATCTGATGTACGCATGGATTGCGGGCGTGTACCACGCGCCGGTTCTGTTGACCCCGGTTACGACGATGGGCGTTGGCGAATATGAGACGGCGATCAGCGGCTTCCCGGCTGCATGGGGATCGTTGAGCCTTCTGAATCCGTCGATGCAGCAAATCACCACAAGCGCGCCTCTGACGTTCCCGTGCCAGGGCACAACCGGCGTTCCGTACAAGGAAACTGCCGAATCGCCGACGCCGCCGAATACATCGGGCGCATTTGGCACGCCTGTCGTTGTAATGGGCAACGCTACCGATACGATTGTGCTGCAAACGGGCACGATGACGGACCCCTCGGGCAACGTCATCAACCTGCAACTGCTCGATTCGGCCAACGACCCGAACAAGCTGATTCAACCGTATGAGGCCGTGGCTTACCCGGCTACGCCTTTGGCTCCGAACACCACGTACACGGTAAACGTGACCGGCACGGTGAACGGCAACACCTTCACCAAGCCGCCTTTCACGTTCACGACCGGGAACATGGTCGGATAACGAAAGCGATCATCCCGCCAACGAAAATGCCCCACAGAGTTTGTGGGGCTTTTTTCTTTGTTCCGCCGTCAACAAAATCTTTCTTTGGCGAAAATCCCTTTGGTCGCTCGCGCGACCGCCCGAAAGATGCCCCACTCGCTTTGCGCGCGTGGGGCGTTTCTCAGTTTGCGTCGTAAACTGCTGGATAATATTGTGACATCTGCACTCCATCAACACGTCCGCTCGGGTTTAACGCACAGGCAGCAACGTAAGTGTTATAGGTCCCTCCAGCGGCACCTCCAAACCCTGGACCTGTATAGGAGGCGAAATACCAGGAGTCCACCGTTAGGGTTGATTGCGGTAGTCCCAAAACTGCCTGTGCATTGCTTATATCGATGTTCCCAAATGGATCATCGAGCGAATACGACGGCCAATTAAAGTAGTGGTCGGTATTTTGACCCCAAACTGTTTGGGTAAAATTCGTGTACTGGGTAAACTGCGAACCGGCCACAGCCTGCCTAGTGTAACCAACGCCGCCAGAGATGACCGTCCCGTTTGCGGCAGCAGCGGTACAAATCGCGGCTGGATTCTGCGGCTGCGCGTTGCAGGAATAAACCCACGAACTACCGTTCCATGTGGGACCGCTCGCAAAGCCGTACTGACAGGTATTTGGACCCGGTGCCGGGGGTATCTGGCATGACAGACCGACCCAAGCACTACCGTTCCATGACGGACCAGATATCTCCTGCCAGCCGGTCTGACATGATGGAGGCGCTTGGTAATTGCACTGCGGCTGCGTAAATCCCGAGCCCATCCACTTCGCCGGCGTGAGCGTCGTCCAACCCGCGCCGGTCGAGCATGTTGGTGGCGTCTGCGCCGCGCGGTATTGCGGCCCAAGGCAGCTCGAGTCCTGATATCCGTAGGCGCAGTGCGCTGGCGCCTCTGCTTTCGCGCTCGCCGCGCCGAGCAACAGAATCAGTCCAACTGCAACGCGCTGCCAGCGCGACATGCCATTTTTCATCGTTGTGTTTTCCTAGTAAGCGCAATAGGTCTCGACGACACCTTGCGCACCAATGTTCGCGTTCGAGCCGTCGGTCAAATACACAGTCCACGGCCCGGTCCCGCTCGAATAGGCGTTAATCTGGGCGGTCGTGTTGACGTAGAAGCTTTGGGGCACAAGGAGGATCTGCGGCGATCCACCGGCCGAGCATTGCGGCGCCGGAACGTAGCTCCCATACCCGACCGTGTAGTACTGGTAGCGCGGAGCGGGGCCGCTGACCGGGACCCACTGGTTATAGAGGCAGGACAGCAACTGGCCAGACCCGTCTGCATTGGCTGCGACGCGCGTAGTGCCTGCGGTCGAGGTGCAGCTCGCGCGAGGCGTCGCGATGTTCGCTACCTCCAGCGCCCCGTAGACCGTCGCGTTGCCGTGCACCGCGGCCGCACCCGCGTCGATCGGCGCGGGAGCCGTGCCGGCAGAGTTCTGCACATACAGCGTCGAGGGCGTGCGCACCGCGTTCGACACATCGACGTTCGACGCCGACACTGCAGGCGCGGCGATGGTCCCTGTGGCGTCAATGCTATTGACGTTGTGCAGGCTCACGCCGTTGACGTTCTGGTCGCCGGTCCACGTCAGGCTGCCGTCACGCCGGATGTATAGCGAGTTGCCGTCGGAGTTCTGGCCGTTGGTCGCCAGAATCGCGGCTGCGGGCGTCCCCGTAAGTGGGTTGTTCGCGGTCCACGCGCCGTTGAGTCCCGAGATCGTTGCGGCATTGCGGGTCGACGAGTAGCCGAACTGCACGTCCTGTGAGTTCGCCGCGACGGCGATCTGCGCCGCGCCCGACACGTCCGGTTTGCCGTTGCGCGTGTACGGGAGCGACGGGTAGAAGATCCAGGACACGTGGCAGTTGCCTGCCGTTTCCGTACAGCCAGCCGGAAGCATGTTCATCTGGATTGTGTAGCTCCCGCCCCAGAACGGCCCCGCGCGGTACGTCTGCTTGAGGTTGCCAGCAGTCTGCAGGTCGGCGATCGTCGGCGCGGTGAGCGGCGAGTTGCCCGACTGCGTGTACTGGGTGAGCAGCGTCGAGAAGTTCTCGTTGGCCCAACGGCCCAGAGCGTCCGTGATCACCGCCTCGTTCTGGCCTTCAGTAGCGAGCAACGATGCCAGATGCTTCTGGATGTCCTCGCGAATCGAGTACACCGTCAGGATCGCAGACGCCGCCAGGAAAACCGCCATCTCGATAATGCTGCCCATGCCCGGTCCTTAGCTGCGCGTCGTGTACATCGCCACCGTGGCCACGTCGCCGCCAGAGGCACACGCATTGCCTGCCGTCGCACTGCTGAACTTCGTCGACGGGCTCGCCACCACCGTGCCATTCACCGTGACCTCAGTGAAGATATTGGCGACCGCACTGATCGACATCGAGCAGACCGCCTTCGGCACCGGATAGCTCGTCACAATCGCGTCGTTCGACGACGTGACCGTGCCAGGCTCGGCCGTCACCTGGCCACCAAAAATCCCGGTCACCGTCGAGTAGTCGCTTGCCACGCGAGCGCCAGCCGCATCGAACGCGTGATTCTGCGCGAGCGTCGCCAGCGTCTCCGCCGAGAAGTCGGAGTCGTTCGCGGTGGCGTTCTGGATGCCGGTGTGAAACATGCCTGCCTCACTCTTGAAGGTGGAGGACTGCACCATGTTGCGCACGAACGGCACACCGTAGAAGAGCGCGAGCGACAGCAGCGCCGCAGCACCGAGCACCGCACCCGCCTCGATCAGCGACAGTTCGCCGCTCTGCTTCTTCAGGCGGCCGAGACGACGATGGAATTCCTTCTGTTCGGGCGTGCGTTGGGAGACGTTGGTTTTCATGGAGGTCCTTAATTGGAGGTGTTGCCGGTCGCGGCGCCGAGTGCGTTCTGCATACTCGTGACGCCGGTGACGACGTATGAGCCGACACCGATGCCGATGAACGCCGCTGCGGCGATGCCGAGCAGCACGTAATGGGTAATCCGGGCGTTGCGGCGTACCGCCTCAACGACGCGATCGAGCGAACTGCGCCCGAGCGACTTGATCGCATCCACGAAGTTGTCGCGACGCTCTGCGTCGGCGATGCGGTCGACGAGCTCTTCCGAGAAGATGCCTGTCGCGAACGCGCGCATGGGTAGCTCGGGCGAGGCCTTCAGGCGTCGTTCCATCGTCGAAATGTGCCAGCGCAGCCACGGGTCGGCGTGCCGGCGCAGGCGCCCAAGCGCCCCCGCGAGCGTGAGCCCCGAGTCGAGCAGGCCCGACAACGAGACGATCAGCAATGCGGCGCGCAGGTCGCGGCGGTTTCGCCACATCAGCGGCGTCGCATCGATGCGGTTACGCAATGTTCCCGTCCAGCGCTTGAGGCCGTAGTAGTACGAAAACACACCCGCTGCGAGCAGGCACACGTTCAGCATCCAGTAGTCGTAGCAGTACGTGTCGATCGCATACAGCACCTTGCCTGCGGGCATCCACTGTTCGAGCGGCCGCACCTCGAGGACCTGCGGATAGACCATCCCGCCAAAGAGCATGCTCAGGCCGTACATGTAGCAGAGCAGCACCATCGGATAGGCCATCTGCATGGCCGTCGTGCTCGACAGCACGCGCTTGGCTGAAGCCGCCATCTCGCACAGGTCGAAACCGCGGCGTGCCGCGTCATCCTTGTCGGAAGCGAACGCCAGATCCAGCAGCGAATACTCGTCGACGGGCACGAACGGCTTGATCGCGAGCGCGAGCCCATCGCCCTTGCGCATGCGCTCTTCCATCTCGTCGTAGGCGAGCCAGACGATCTGCCGGCGATCGCGCGCACGCTTTTTGAGCACCTGGAGGCGCTCGATCAGCGTCTCGCGGTTCCGCAGTCCCGTGGCCTGCTCGATGTCGAGGCGTGATTCGCGATAAAAGCCCTCGCGCGCCTTCTGGAAGCGCCACCTAGCGATCTTGAGTCGCTCCGCACGCGGCAGGCGCATGCAGATGCCATAGAAGACACGGCCAATCACGATGGCATCCTCCCGTCACGATCCGGCAGCACCGTGTAGACGCGGAACGGTTTCATCGAGCGGTCGATGAAACGAGGATCAATCAACCCCTGCGAAGCCTTGTAGAGCGCGTGCTCATAGATCGTCTTGCCCGTCATGTCGGCCGAATCGAAGCCTGAGACCCGTTCCTTGCGCCACGCCGCCTCGGCCCCACGCCAGTCGCGTACAACGATGTGTTCGAGGAACTCGGGCGTGGGCCGGTAGAGCTCCATCGCAAGTGTCTGGCCCTTCGTACCCCCCGCCACCTTGCCGTCACGCGTGAAGAGCCCCTTCTTGCGGCAATGCTCACAGCCATCGTCGTTGCGGCATGCCATTTTCGACGTATCAAGGCCAAACTTCGTGCGCAGCAGCTCAAGCTCGGCTGGGCTCATGACGTCGGCCGCAGGCTTCTTGCAGTGCGGGCAAAGCATCGGAATCAGCTTCTGGTTGCCCACCGCGTTGATGAACTTGTCGGATGCCACTTCGTCCGCTGCCAGCCGCAGGCGATCACCCAGCAGGCGCATGAAGACGCCGATGATGCTGTCCGCGTGGATCGTGGTGCGCACCGGGTGGCCGGTCAGCGCAAGCTCGACAACGAGACCTGCAATGGTCGAGTCGAGGATTTCCGCGACGGTCAGATCGTCCGGGTCCATTCGCATGAGCGTGCGGATGATTGTCGCCACCTTGCGCCGGAAATCTTCTTCGGTTTCGTCCAGCCCGCGCGGCACGGACTGGTCCGAGAGCCACGGCAACGGGTACTCCGAAGGCATGCTCACGGCGTACTGCTTTTTGAGCTCGCGCCCATCGACCATGTACGAGAGCGCCCGCAGCAATGTGCTTTTGGCGGAGCCGGTCTCGCCGGAGATAAGCACGGCACCACCGCTGACGTGCCCCAGCGATTCAATGATCGCGAGCTGGCTGGTCTCGATCCCCATCGTGTCGGGCATGCGCACGGTGTAGTTGCGGAAGTTGCCGTCCAGGATGCGCATCGCCACGTCGAAACCACCCATCTGCGGGGCGCTCTGCCAGCGCAGGTTCAGCGTGGCAGTCGCGAGCGCGAGCGGGATCATGGCCGACTGCGGCGCGGTAGGCTGGAATGCGTTGCCACTGTTCGTGTTGCTCTGGACGAGATCCTGGTAGGCAGCCGACAGCGCGCGGAGAACGGTCGCCTTCGGCATCCGGCGATAGGTATAAAGGTCGCCGTCAACGCGAAACCGGAGTTCCGCATCGGACTGGTAATCGCGTGATTCCCAGTGCACGTCGCTCGAACCGTATCCGTGTGCGGCGTCATTAACGTCCCTGAAGAGCGCAAGCGCGCGCGAGCCTTCGGGAACGTGGTTCGATACCCGGATGCGCGCCCGGTCGTAAACGTCGGCGATGACGGCGGCCGTCGCCACCATTTCCTCACGCACCGTGATATGCACGCGCTTGAGGTCGTTCAGATAGGTCGCATACAGAGCGGTTTCATGAAACTCGCGCGTTGCGATCACGACGGCCAGGCCAGCCTGCATGTCCACTGCCACGAACTCGCGGCGTGCCTCCGGCGTGATGCGCAGCGTCGCCTCGGGCGTCGTGTCGCAGAGGATCCGCTTGAAGTCGACGAGCGCCTGGGCCGAATTCAGCCGCGGCATGCCGACCGGCGTGTACTCGATGTCCGGAATCGCGAGCGCGTGGCCCGCTGCGGCGGCAGGTTCGGGAGTGTCGGTCGCCTCAGGTGGCTCGCCTGACTCCTGGCCCTCCTCGACGTGTGACGCGTCGCTTGCGTGCGCGCGAGCTGCTTCGGCCGGCACCGCAACGCGGACGCCTTCCTCGGTACCGCGCTGTGCATCGCCCGTCGCTTCAACGGCGACGTTCACAGCCTCCACAACGGACGGCTCAGCACTGCGTGCTTCGACATCCTCCACAACCGGGGGTGTGGCCGCTGCCGTGGCATGCAGATCGGGAGCGCCCCCCTCACCAGCCTTTTCAAACGCCTCCACATCGGTCACGTCCGCATCGCGCAGATACGCGCCGAGAGAGCCTGCCGGCGCACCGGGCCCCCTGCGCACCGGACGCGTCGCGCCGAACGCGGGCTCCACAGGCGCGGCCGATTCCGACTCCTCCACGAAGCTGCCGCGCCAGGCGCGAAGGCGCGCCATCATCCCGCTACGGGGCTTTTCGTTGCCTTCCAGATTTCCAAAGAGCGACATTAGTGCCTCCCGAAGCTTGAGACCGGTTGAGCCATGTTCACGCCTGGTGGCAACGGTGACGACAGGTCACCGAGTGCCGCGCCGGTCACGAACGTTGAAGCTGAGGATTCCTGTGAGTTGCCGCTCATCGGCACGCTCCATGTGCGCTTACCGTCGGCAACCGTGACCGAAAGGCCGTCGACCCGGCGCGCGATCCAGCCATTGAGGAGCTTCTCGCCAAGGCGCGCCGGATAGACCGCACCGTTGTAGTCGTACAGGACGTGCTGCCCACTGCCGTCGGCGAATGCACCGACAAACGTGACGGGAGAGGTACGCGCGCGGGGCACATACGGTCGCACGACAACCGCCGGAGCGCTCTCCACCGGCGCGGGCGTCTTGAGCGTGACGGCCGCACTGCTCGCGGGCGCATCACCGTCACCGCGAAGCGCGCGCGTGAGCTTGCTGCGTGCGAGGTCGTCGATATCGCGAAGGGTAAGGTGCGTGTCGCCGGTTGCTCCGGGCACGCTGGCCGGACCGGATGTCGATGCTGCGGCTCCGCTCGCGGATGTCTGCGGCGATACCTGCACTGCCGTCGTTGCGGTGGTAGCGGGCGCAACTGCGGGATGCGATGCCGGCGACGCTGCGACGGAGGCGGGTGCCGGAGCGTGCGCTATAGCCGACTCGAAAGACGGTGTCGCCGCAGACGCGGTGTGCGCAGCCACGACAGCAGCGACCACCGCCACGCGAAGTGATTTATTGGACGACATAGTATTTGCCCTTCGCAACGAAATGGATGCCGACCTTGCCCAGTTCCTCGGGTGCGGCGGTGTCGAGTTTCACGTTCAGTGATTCGAGGGTCATGTTTGGCGGCAGCGCCGCGAGCAGCGGCGCCTGCCACCGGTAGCCGTCGATCTCCCAGCGCCCTTCGCGCAGCAACGCGCTATGCCGCTCGCCAGCTGGTGGTGGCGACGCGAGCAGCGGATGGCTCGGTTCGAGCTTCACCTCGTAGCCAAAGCTCTTGATATCGAACGGCTGGACGGACATGCGTTGCGGCGGCGTCTGCAGCATCTCGATGAGGCGCTGCTCATCGGGCCAGGCCTTCATGCCGGTCACGCCCAGCGTGGCTGCCCGTGGAAGCGCTGGACCGCGCGCATACAGGTGCCGTCCGTCCGGCGCGAACGTGACGGGCTGCATGGCCGCTGGCGCAGTGCGCGCGAAGTCCTCGAACGAGCCGCCCGCACGCTGATAGGTCAGCGAGCAGAAACCCGTTGACGGGCATTTGGCCTTCTCGAACTGCCAGCCCTTGCGATTGGTGTCGATGTAGTCCAGCAACGCCAGCGCGTCGGGCGCCAGTTGCGATGCGAGTGGCGTGCGGCCCGCAAAGACCTGATGCATCGCCTTCTCGTATAGCTGGCTCCAGCTGGGCGCGGTGTTCACGATCGGGGGCGGGTTGAGCGCCCCCCACATCTGCTTGGCCCCGAATCCGGCGATCGCAAGCGCGAGCAGCACGACGATGGAGTTCGGAATGCCCGCAGGCACGCGCGCGATGCGGCCAGCTTTCTTCTGCTGCAGCAGCTCCGCGGGGCTGAAGGGCTCATCGCCCGGCGTGATCGCATCGCCCGAGGCCAGCACCGTGAGCGGCAGTCCAAACTTCGCACTCTGCTGCGCGATCTCGCTGCGCCGCTTCGCCGCGGCGGCCAACGTCACCACCTCGTCGTGGCGTACCGCGCCGCGTACGACGTGCACAAGATGCGCCTGTGCGCCGTCCTGCATGAGCACAAGCACGGCGGGCTTTGCGCGCACGCGCTCGAGCATCGCGACGCGTGCGGCGCCCGAGAAGAGCTTTACACGACGCAGCTCGCCCATGTCCGGCGCGCAGAAGCCGCCGATCAGTTCCGCACCGACCTTCATTTCGACGTAGTGCGTCGCGGAGAAGTCGCCCGCGTAGCGTGTGCGGCTTTCCTTCGCGCCCTTCTCGGAATAGGCACTCCAGTCGAGGCCGAACGCCAGACGCGCGCGCTTCTCTCCGGGCAGCGATTCGGTGATATGCATCGTCGCGCTCACATCGAAGGCACGACAGTGGCCGTCAGCATCACTATCTGGAACGTGCGCGACTTGTTCCACGTACCCGTGATACCGGCGAGGCCCCCGTTGGTCGTGCTGTCGGCGGTGTCCGTGACAGCGCCATACAGGACAACGGTCTGACCGTCCGACAGCGCAATGGTCTCGTCATCCTTGCTGCCGATCGTGTGTGCGAGCTGGATGGCCTGCGCCGTCTGGCCCGAGCCTGCGCCCGCGGTAGTGAACGGTCCGTTCTGCTTCGAGCTGTCACGCCAGTACGCGAGCAGGATCTGGTTGTGATCGTTGACCGCTGGCAGGATGTGCAGAAAGTCGCCGGTCGTGAGGGTGCCAGGCGTGAGGCCCACGACACCGCTCGACGTACCGGTAATGCTGCCGGACGACGGTGAGGTCGTGCGCAGGTAATCGTCCGACTGGAAGTTCGCTACCGACACCGGCAGGCCGTTGAGCGTGAGCTTCGAGACGGTGTTGTCGGAAACCGTGCGGCCATACTGGTTCAGGGCGTTGATGACCGCGTTCGTGCCCGAGAACGGCGCGTTCGGCTGCAGGACCGAGAGGCCAACCGTGCCACCGCCCGAGGAGAGCGACGTCGGCGATGCAAAGGTCACCGCCCACTTGGCCAGCCCTCCCTGAATGCTGTTGTAGACGATGTCGGCGTTCACCCCCGACTGGGTGCCCCGGTTCAGCGCAATCTGGATGGTGCGCACGCGCAGCATCACCTGGCGTGTGGAGATGGCGTTCTCGCGCTTGAGCATGTCGCCCATGCGGTCCGCCGCTTCCTTCGTGTCGTACACGATCACGAGGCGGCTCTGCGGATTCACCGTGATACGGCCCATCGGGGACTTCAACTGGTTGAGCGTATTCTCGATCGACTGGATCTGGTCGAAATCGCCCTTGCGCCCGCTCGAAGTCATGGCCGAGAACGACCCGGTATCCGTGCTTGCACCGCCCGTTGAGCCGGTCGACTGGTTGCCTGTCGACGTGTCCGTGCCCTTGGACATCCGCGATTCGATCGACACCTTGCCGGGAATCGCGGCGATCTGGTACATGCGCGTGACGAACCGGTTGATGTTGATGGTCGAGCCATCGAAGGACCAGTCAAGGCCGAGGTTCTCCGTCACGTCGTGCAGATAGCGACCGATCCCGCACGATTCGCAGGGCTGGTCGTACACCGGGTTGTCGTACACCTTCGCGCCGAAGCTCGCCTGCACGTTCTTTCCATCGCTCGATGCACGTGGAATCAGGCTGTCGCGCGCGATGAACACGTCAGGGCTCACACGCACCGGATAGCCGGAAGCGTTCGACACCAGCGTCGCCAGTGTCTTCATGTCGAGCTTCGGCGGAAACGTCACCTTCTTCTCGCGGAACACGGCGGGCAGCGTCGCCTCATACGCGAGGGGCACCGGGCGATCGCCGAGGAACGCGGTTTGCACAATCTCAACAAGCGGAATGCCATTTCCCGCGCCGTCGAGCGCGGCACCCGCTGTCGCATTCGCGTGGTCGTAGGCGCCATTGACGTCGCCTTGCGTGACGGCGCAGCCCGCGAGCGCTACGGCGCAGGCCGCCGCGATCAGGGTACGGATGGGATAGAGACGCATGATCACTCCTTGCAGTTGGCCGCGCGGGCGATCACCCGAATGACGTTGTTGGTGTGTTCGCACACGCGTGCGGGCGTGCGCATGTGGTCGGTCGCCTGCATGACCTGCGTGAGCACCGAGCGGAAGTCGCCCGAAAACGACGCGTTGAATTCGACCGGCAGGTCGTCGTCGATCTTCCACGCGAGCTGCCAGCCTTCGGTCTGCAGCCAGCGGTCGAGCGCATTGCGCAGGTTCGTGTCCTGCGGCGTGATCGTGAAGGACACCATGCCCGTCGGTTCGCCGCTTGCCGCACCGGGGACGACCACGGTCTTCACGTCAACGGATACCCCAGCTGAGGCCTGCGGCGTGGCGGGCGTGATCGGCGCGGCCGAGGCGAGAACCGTCGGCGCGACGGGCGTCTGGCCGGATACAGGCGCATGGGCGGGTTGCTGTTCGGGCGCTGCGGTGCCGCCGCTTCCCAGCATCTGCCAGCCGTCGCCTGCGGGCGCGGGCACCTTCGACTGGTCGGGTTGCATGGCGGCCACCGCCATCGTCACGGCGCCAGCGAGCGCGAGTGCAAGCAGGGCCTGCGTGATCTTCCGGGCACAAAGGCCGGAATCCTTCGGGAAGTGTTTGCTCATGATTTTTTAGTGACCCTGCAGGCGTCGGTAGATCGAATTGGCGTAGACAAGCTGGCGTGAGCTCGACGTCGCGTTGTACGCACCGACGGCTTTCCAGGTCGGCCCGAACTGTCGAAAGTTCGAGGCGAGAATCCACGTGCCCACGTAAGCATTCACACAGGCGTTAAAAAGGTGTTCGCGCTGGATGCCGAAGCGTGCGAGCTTCGGAAGCCACGAGGAGTTGATCTGCATGAGGCCGATATCCTCGCTGCCGTTCGCGTTGATGTTGATCGCGTTCGCGCGCATGCCGGACTCCTGTTGCGCGATAGCACGCACGAGGCGCGGGCTGATATGCCGGTACGCCGCAGCGTCGTCGATGCAGTCGGCCCGAGTCACGGCGGGCAGAGCGAGAAGCGCGATAACAGGCAGGACGGCGTAGCGCATCAAGCCGCCCCCGCACGCTCGAAGTACTTCACGTCGTGGCGACGAAGCACGCTCACCGTATTGCCGTCGGCCGTGACGATGAACTGCTCCGAGGTGCCGTTGAACCTGTAGAAGCGGCCCTTCTGCTCGCCCGAGCCCAGGTGATGCACGTCCGCGACAGTGACGTTGATGACCGTCGGCGCAAACTTGAAGTACGTCTGCCCGCCTTCGTCGAAGACGGCTTCGAGGTGCGCGCCGTTGCCAGCCGGGAAGTCATAGACGGTGCCCGCACTACGCGCCACCTCGACGCGGTTCGTCGGATCAGCGACAACAAAACGATCCACACGGTCGATCGTCATCACGCTGGTATCCGCATCCCACTTCGGATGCAGCGAGCTGCCATCCGCGCGCGTGAATTTCAGGTCCTTCGGTTTTGCGGCAAAACGGATCTGCGTGTGCGTGTCGTCGCCATCGCGGATCGCGTTCGCACCGAAGTACTTCGCGAGGAGCGACTCCGCTGCAGGCACCGCTGCGACAGCGTCCGACGCTGCCGAAACCGGGTCGGCATGCGTCACCGTTGCCCCCGCATAGGCCAGCGCACCGGACTTCTCCACATCGCGGCGCAGACGCACATGGCGACTGTCGAAATCCACGTCTGCATAGAGGCCGGTCTGCGTCATCAAACGGTCAAGCGCGTGCATCCAGTTCTCGCCAGGCTGCGTCTCGAA
Organism: Paraburkholderia sp. CNPSo 3281; assembly: GCF_024206515.1. Taxonomy (NCBI): domain Bacteria; kingdom Pseudomonadati; phylum Pseudomonadota; class Betaproteobacteria; order Burkholderiales; family Burkholderiaceae; genus Paraburkholderia; species Paraburkholderia sp. CNPSo 3281. Next base: position 77,679 of record NZ_JAMBPS010000028.1, read on the forward strand.
GCGGTTCGCCGCGGTCAGGTCCACATCCTTCTGCGCGGACCCGCTCCAGCCCTGTGGCACCAGCGCCTTCACGATCGAGGCCACTGCCATAGTCCCGTTAAGGCTACGCACCGGCTCGAGCGCGCCACGTTCGCCGATGAGCGCGAGGCGCCCGCTGAAACCTGCGAACGTCGCCGGCTGATCGTCGCCTGCGCCCGGCACCATGCCGTGACCGCCGATGAACGCGTTCGCGCGGTTCCAGGTCGCGACGGCAGCGTGGCCCGCGACGCTGAGCTGGATCGTGGCCGGTGTGCCGTCCACCACCATATAGGGGCCTTCCCGATGGCTGCCCGCCACCGAGATCGTCTGGCCGGCTCGCGGCTGGATATAGGTCTTTGTTCCATCATTGAAGACAAGCGCCGGACGCTCGGCGATGCCGCCCGCGATCTCGTAGTCGAAATCGAACGGGTCGGTATTTGCCGCAGAGGCAATCTGCGCAGCACCGATGGCGCACAAGGTCGCGAGAGTAAGAAGCCTGCGCGTCATCTGATTTGGCTCCGATCAACCCGGTCATTCATGGCGGCGAGGAACGGAGCGCCGCCGCTTGACAGTGGCATCCCATGGTTAAAATGACCGGCATGATCCTTGTCTACCGCTACCGCGTAAAGTCGCTCAACGGCCTGCTCAACACGCAGAGCCGGGCGGTGAACTACGTATGGAACTTCTGCAACGACACGCAGAAGCACGCGCTCAAGTGGAGCAAGAAGTGGCCAACGGGCTTCGACCTGAATGTGCTGACAACAGGCTCGAGCAAGGAACTTGGTATCCATTCCGGCACGGTCAACGCGACGTGCGAGCAGTACGCGAAGTCGCGCAGCCAGCACCGGCGTCCTTACCTGCGCTACCGCGGACGGAACGCTCTTGGCTGGCTGCCTCTGAAGGGCCGCGATCTCAAACGCGAGGGTGACTCGTTCCGCTTCGCCGGCAATACGTTCCGCGTGTTCAGCAGCCGCCCGCTGCCCGAAGGCAAGATCAAGGACGGCACCAACTTCGCCCGCGACGCACGCGGCAACTGGTTCCTGAACATCGTGATTGAGGTCGCTGACGTGTCCGCGCGTCCGATCCGCGCGGGTGTGGGCATCGACCTTGGTCTGAAGGACTTTGCTGCGCTTTCTACCGGCGAAAAACTGCCCAATGACCGGTTTGGTCGAAGCGCGTCTGACAAGCTGGCGAAGGCACAGCGTGCGCGCAAGCATAAGCGGCATATCGCGAAGCTGCATGCCAAGGTTGCGAATGCCCGCGCCGATTTCCAGCACAAGCTCGCGCTCAATCTGGTGCGGCGCTTCGATTACATCGCGGTCGGCAACGTGTCGGCCGCAAAACTCGCCAAAACCAGGATGGCGAAGAGTGTCTATGACGCATCCTGGTCGTCCTTCCGGGACAAGCTCCGTTATAAAGCGATGGCGCACGGGGCCACGTTCGAGGAAGTGAACGAAAGCGGTTCTACCCAGTCCTGTTCGGCGTGCGGCTCGAAAAGCAGCACGACGCGGCCGAAAGGTATCGCGGGACTGCGAATAAGGGAGTGGATCTGCAGTAGCTGTGGTGTCGTGCATGATCGTGATACCAATGCTGCGTTAAACATTCTCCGATGCGGACGTGCATCGCCGGTTGTGGGAATCCCCTGCCATTAGGCGGGGGAGGACGTCAAAGGCCCGCGTTGATCTGGTTGAGATGACGCACGAAACGCGCGAGGTAAGCACTGCCCGGCACCGGGTTGGCGCTGTGATAGTAGGCAATGGCCTTCGCAATGGAATGCGTGCGGCTGTAGTTCTCGTTGAGGATCGCTTCCGCAACATGGATGTTCGTTGCGGGCGCAAGGGCATCCCACGGCGAGGCAAAGCGCCACCGGTGGTAGCAGTAGTTGATCTGCATGATTCCGACATCGAAGTCGCACCGGCCCGCCGCGATGAGCGCGCGGATCGCGCCATAGGCGTCGGAGCGCGAGCGAAAGAAGAAGCCCCGGCCTGCAACGTTGAGCGTCCACGGCCATGCGCGGCCGTTGTAGGCCGACTCGTTCAGGGCGATGCCCGCAAGCACCTTCGGATCGACGCTCGTATGCAGCAGCACGAAGGGCGTCTCCGCCCTTGCGCACGCCCATCCTCCGCGGCCTTCCGTGATCGCGGCCTGCGCTTCGTCGTCGAGTTCGTCCGGCTGCAGCCAGCCGCTGCGAATCATGAGCCCCGCGAGCGAGACGTCGCGCGCGTCGACAGAGACAGTCATTCCCTGCTCCGGCGTGCTACGCACGGACTGCCCAACGAGAGGCGACGCCCATGAGTCGAACGCGGCCAGGCCGCAATACAGCACAGGCTTTCCGTCCAGTGCCGCAACTTCGCGAGCGCCGCTCGAGGACAGCACGAGCGAAACCGGGCTGATGAGTTGCGCAATCGAGGCCGCGTGCGCCGTGCCGGACAGGAGCGCAGATATCGCGAGAGAACTGAGGGCGCGCTTAACCACGATACGGCTCCAGATGGATATCGCGGTTCACCTTGATCATGAAGCGTTGGCCCGGCTTGATCGTGATCGTCGGTGGAATATTCTGGTAGCGGTTCAGGATGGACTGCGACGTCTGCGCCGCGACCTGCCCAGCCGTGTTACCCACTTGCGTGACGCCCAATGGACCGGTCGTGGTGGAACTCGTGTCGCTGGTGAAGTGGTTCAGCAGGATCGCGGTCAAAAACGACGCACCGAAGATCTTCAGGAAGTGGTTGTTCACGTCGCCGGAGAAACCGGCGTAGCCGTTCTGGTCCGCGCCCTCGGAACCATAGAGCGGAACCTGCTTGCCGTTGGGCAGGCGCATCTCGGTAGCAGCGACGAGAATGCTCTCCTGGCCAACCTTGATGTCGCTCTGGTACGGCGCGGTGATCATGGCCCCCTTGGGAATCATCAGGCAGGTGCCCGTGACGCTGTCGTAGACGTCCTGTTCGACCATGAGCGCGGCGGTTCCAGGCCGATCCGAGTTCTCCCCTTCCATCACCAGCACCGGAATGTGGTGCGGCGGCGAGAGCGTGCACGAACCCGACTGGCCCACGAAGCCGGCACTCAGGAAACCCTCACCCGACGCGGACTGCGCCTTTGCGTCTTTGAGGAAATCGAGATCGCGGTCTGCCGACGAGGTTTTGGTGTTGCCCTGACCCATTGCAGCCGCAAGCACCTTTGCCTGCGCGTCTGCACTGCCAGCCGCGGCTTGCTGCGCGGCGATTTGCTGCAACGCCATCTGTTGGGGCGTCAGGATGCCGTTCACGCCGCCCGCGTTCTGCGCGTCGGCCGGCGCCTTCACCTTTACACCGGGGATGAAGATCGGCGAGGCGTAGACGTTGTCTTCCTTTGCGCCAGCCGACAGGTCTGCGGTACGCGAGCCAGCTTCAAACTGGTCGAGTGACAACGCCGGCTTCGAACTGGCGGTCTGAGGCGCAGACGCCCCGGCAGCCGCGGCCTTGCGCGCGCGCTCTTCGTCGCGACGCGCTGCGGCCTGCTGATCGCTGATGATCCGGTCGATGTCGTTCCCGCTGGGCCCGTGATCGACGGAGGCGGCGGCCTTTGCTGCCTTGTCATCTTTCGCCTGCTGTTCGGCCTTGTCGCTTGCCTTCGACTGGTAGTAGTAGCCCATTGCGCCGATGAGCACGGCGAAGATCGCGCCAACAGCCACGAGCGCGTTGCGGGGCGACTTGCCCTTGACGACGCGGTCCTGGTCGGAGGTCGGGGAGGAGTTCTGCGTCGACATGCGTTCAGAACCCGAAGAGGCCCGGGCGACGGCGCGTGATCGTCACCTCGTCGTTGGCGGCGCGCAGCACAATCTTGTCGGCCATCTGCTGGACCACGATGTACTGCCCGCGACGGATGAAGTTCGGGCTCACGTCATCGCCGTGATCCTTGACGATCGGCACGGCGAACGGCGCGTCCGCGGGCAGGCGCAGCCATACGGCCTTACCGTCGTCGAACACCGTCTCCGGCTTGAAGGGCGCAGACCCGTCTATCTTGTAGTCAAAGTTGAGCTTGTCGGGCGAGACACCGAGCGGGCCAGTGTCGTTCGGTCCACCCGCACCAGTTGCCATGGCACTCCCATCAGCGTTGTCGCGAGCGCGGACCTTGGCCATAAGCGACTCGGCATAGTGAAAGCGCACGCTCTGGTAGAAGAGCCCGCCCACCGGCGACGAGACGAGCGTCATGTCGTACTCGCGCATGTTGGTCGTGAGGTGGAGCGTATTCACAAGCCCCGGCTTTACCGGCTTGATATAGACGTGGTTCGCGCCATCCGTGTCGATGATCCACTGGACGGAGTCACCCATCGCTGGGTCGGTGATCAGCTTCTCGCCGGTCGCAAGTTCGATGGTCGTGAGCTTCAGCGGCGCAGCCATGATGCGGAAGATCTGGTCGCGGCTGTAGTTGAAAACTACGATGCGCGCGTCGTTGGGCATCGTGACCGGATCCGTGCCGGAGTTGTACGGATTCACCGGACTCATCGGGTCGCCCAGGATAGCGCCGACGTCGAGCGAACCGGCAGCCGACGTAACTTTGCGCGCGGCAATCGCGGGATGGGAAATCGCCAGCGCGCAGGCGAGCGCGGCGAGCGGCAGCAGTGAGCGGGATGCCGGGATCGTCATGCGGTTTTCTGGAGCGTGAAGAACGGGAAGTAGATCCCGAAGGGGTTTGTGCCGACCGCATCGTCCGAACTGGCCGGGAGGATCTGGTAGCGCAGCGTGAGTGCGTAGCGTTTGTCGACCGGTTTGTCGGCGGGAAACTGGGTCGTAGAGGTCGTGAACTCGACCACGACGGTCGAATCGTCCAGCACCGAGACGCTGCTGACCTTGACCTCGCGAACGAGCTTCGGATTACGCGTGATCTCCTGGAACGGCGCATCGTCCTTGAGCCAGGCCGCGAACTGGTTCTTGCCGTTGTCGACCATCTGCGACTTCACCGAATTGATATTGCGGGCAAGGCGCGAGGTTTCGATGGTCGGAGACAGCACCGGCTCAATCGTGAACCAGCGCTGCACCGACTCGGTGACGGACGAACGCAGCGCCTGATCGTCTGGCTTGTAGGCTGCGAGTTGCCGGACGAGCGGGCGGCCGCCGGCGTCGGCGGAAATGCCGTAAGACTTCACGACGGACGGAGGCGGCTGGCGCGTCCACACGGCGCCGGCCGCGACGAAGGCCAGAACGAAGTTCAGGATCTTCGAGTGGTTGAGACTGACGCGCAGGCGCGTGCCACGATCGAAGATGATCCCTTCCGGATCTTCTTCGGAATACCCTCCCGGTGCGGTGGAAAGGGCAATTTCTTTACGGGAACGACTACGAAAGAGGGGCATGACGCGCGCAGACTGTGGGCTCGCGTCAATTGAATCAGTCCAGGGCGTCGGTCCCCGGAGCAAAAGACAAGCTATTTTGCATACGATTGCGGCAGCAGCATTTTGGAAGCCGTTTCGTTTAGGCGCCTAAACGCTTAAACCCGGAATGGTGCAGTTTTTCGGTAGCTTTTGACCGGAATCCGATTGCGCAGAGGTAGTAGCCTTCGGTTCAAACGGTTCACACTTTCGCTCTCAGCCAAAATCCTTTAAAAACATTAAGTTACGACGAGAAGCGAGGCTTTTCCGTTTAGGCGCCTAAACGGGATTATTGCAAATTTCATGTCAATATATGACATTTTTAGATTCTAAAATTCAATTATTGCAACCAATACAAGCAATCAACCCAAAAACACGACTTCCGGGCTCCCACACTTGACACTAACTCAGGGCAATTAAGCTTTGGAGATCCGACAACGTTGACGATCATGGAACCGAAAACCAGCCCGAAACCTATTCCCAACAGAGTGACGGCCATAGCTGTCCATGCGCGCATGCGCGCTAACTCCGCCTCGCATTACGAACTTGGCCTGTTTTATCAAGCTATGCTTAAGAGGCGCCTATGGTCTTCACACCGTGATCTAGCGGAATCATTTGGCGTTTCCAGACCGAACGTATCGAAAGCGATCGCGTTAGCGCGCATTCCATCAGGAGTCGTCGACGCTATCGGTGGCGCGGAGCACATCAGCTTTCGCATTGGTCCACTCTTGTTGGACGCGATCGACAAGATTGGCGAGGCCGTTTTCATCCGAAGAGCGCGCGAGGCTGTACGTGTAGGTTACGCCGCGGTGGATGACATCTTGGAGTTCGCCGTGTTCGATAGAATCCCGCAGCGCGCGCCGAACAAGATTCAAGTTCACTTGGCGCGCGACAAAAAGTCACTACGCGTAGATATTCCTGATCTCGATGAGCTGCTACCGCATCTTCCACGAGTGGAGACGTTTATTTCAACGGCGTTCGTAATGTTTAAAGCGGCGCTCGACGCGGACATCGCCGCCAATGCCGAGAAAGCTCAACGCCGGCTGAGAACGAAATCGCCGGGCCCAAAAACCAGGACCCGGTGAAACGTCAAGCCGCGTCGCCTAGGTCAAGACGACTCTGTGGATGCTGGATGAACTGAAAGTCCAGAGAATTTACGGCGCGCCCGAGCTTTACGGGCTTCCAACTGATCACGAGATCGGCCTTCGAGTTCAGTTCATTCACAGCCATCTCAATCACTCTGCGCTTGATGTCCGCGAATCGATATGTGTCCGGTATCTCAAGCACGTTGCGAAAATCCTCCAAGGTGATCAGCAAACGACCTCGATCTCGCTCGCGCATTAACAACTCGAGGAGGCGCCACGAATAGAGTGATTGAAGGCCTCGCGCAAACTCGATCTGATACGACACAAACCGTCGCTGCAGCAAGAAGATGTGTGGCGTCAGGTCCGGCGAGAATGAAATCTCTGCCCAGCCCTCGCCTTCGTGGTACACGGCTTTCCAGACCCAATTGAGAGATACCTTCCGTGGACCATCCATGTAGGTCAGCGTTCTCTTTTGGAGGCTCGCGCAACCATCCCGCAAACCCTCGTACGCTGCCGTTGCCTGCTTCTCGCCAGTTCTAGGAGCCAGCGCTGCCAACGCAGCGAATTCGTCCGCTCTCACACGAACCGAGACATAGCCGTTCGAGCGCCCGTGCAAGAAAGGAGATTTTTTGCTGTCGACGCAACGGAGCGCCGCCATCATCACGCGCTTCTCGTTTAGCGAGAGTCCTTGCTGAGCATTCACCAGCGCCCGACTCATGGCGACAGTGCCCCTGATCCGACCGTCGCCGTCCGTTGCGGGCTCGTCCGAACTCTCGATTGTGATCGGTTCAACTTCTACAATCTCTACCTGCGGTTGCTCTTCGGGTTGTTTTTTCTTTCGCGGCACAAAAGTGACTCCTCACCATGGACGTCACAATTATAAGGTGACATCGGCACTAATCAAGTCACCATTGTGGATAACGGTCGGAATGCGTCCACTCCAGACCGGAATAAGTCAACTTGGGGTCGGATTGCGTCACGTCGAGGTCGGAATGCGTCACCTCAAAAGTAAAAGTAGACGCCAAAAATCTCGAATAAACAAATAGTTGCGAAGATTCGCCGACCGTTTACAAAAGGTTTTACAAACGAGTTTACTAACTATCTTACAAAAGAAGCCTAGATAAAGTCGCTGCGAAACAACAAAAGGCCCAAAGCGCGGAGCGTAAGAGGTTTCGAACGGGCTTCGGAGCCTATCAAAGGTCGGAATACGTCACTTTTGATGCGCCGCGACAAACGATCTTAGGAGCGCCAATCCAGGTCGGAAAATGTCACCCATGAGACGAGTGCTCCACAAGCACTCTGTTAGCTGGCAAGACCTGGGCGCAATCGCTGAGTGTTGGCGGCACTAACTCGCAGATTCCAAACAACTTTTCCGTCAGCCTTCCGAACATAGGTGACATTATCCGACCCAATCGAGGCCCTAGACGGAAAGGTGACCTATTCCGGCCTGCTTTTGACGATACCGTCTCCGAAAGGTGACTCATTCCGGGCTGCTTTCGCGGCTAAAAGATGACGTTTCCCGACCCGGAAACCTGAGTCACGAGCAAAGTGACGAGCCAGTGCAGTTGCGCAAAATCCGAAAAGTGACGTTTCCCGACCCGCGCCCCCAAACTTAGTCCAGTTCTCGGTGACGTATTCCGACCCGCACGACCCCGCCCCAGCGAAAAGTGACGTTTGGCGACCCGCTTTTGCCGATGGGCAGGTTGAAAGGTGACGCTTTCCGACCCAGAATCACCGACGTGTGCCTTGAAGTGAGCGCTTGCACTCGTCCTTGAGGTCAAAAGCGCGAAAGGTGACGCTTTCCGACCCGCGGCGCGAAACCCCTCTGTGTCGGGCGGTCTTTCAACAGGAACGGGATGAATAGCTGAACAGAAAGGTGACGTTTCCCGGGCTAACGCTGTGATGTCGACTCTGCCAATGCGATACATCGCATCCGTGGCCCGGAAAACGTCACCTTTCGAGTCCCGCCGTCCGCGGGCGGGGGGCCATCAGCTTTCCCGAAGGCGGATGCGGGAGCGCGCGCGGGATAGCGGCGCCCACCACGGGTACATCGTCAACGAAGTTCAATGTGCCTTGTGGCCGTCTTCGTCGAGAAGCTTTTTGAGTGCTTCGATATAGACCGCGGCGCGTTCTGGATTTTCCAAGGCCAAACTAACCTGAATATTGCCGTTACCCCACTCCTTGATTGCTCCAATCGAAGCGCCTTCAGAGCTCGAGATTTTGTATTGCCTTGTGAACGTCTTTCGTGGAGCGCGGCCCTGCGAAAGCCCCTCGCGTATCGCCTTCACCTTCAGGAATGACAAGCCTTCATCGACGATTTTCTGAGCAAGCTCGCGCGTCTTCGGTTCGTCAGTTGCCTTCAAAAATTGCGAGAGTTCGTACGAAATGTTGAGACCGAATTGCTCTGGATACAGAGCGATGAACTCTTGCACCGACGTCGGCAGCTCCAGCACAGCCAGGGTCTTACTGACCTTGGACTTTCCCTCCTCAACCAAGAGTGCGAGTTCGTCGTTCGTTTTCGCATAGCCCTCGTCGAGCAGTTTTTTGTATCCGAGTGCCACGTCAAGGACCGTCTCTTGTTCGCGCTCATTGTTCGCGGCCCGCGCGAGTCTGTAGAAATCGATCGGCGCGAGGCCATCCAGGATCTTGAGGTCTAACGTGGTGCCGCGATTCCGCAGTGCCCCTTGCTTTCGATAGTGTCCGTCGATCAGTATCGTTCGCGTATTATCGCTAGGGTGTCTCGCTGCAAGCGCGGGCACAAGCTGCCCGTCCTTTGCCATTGAAGCGGCACGGGCCGAAATCTTTTCCTCTTGATAGATGGTCCGGCTGTTCAGCGGATTATCGTCAATCTTGTCGATAGGCCACATAGCGTAGATCGCTGTAATCTTGCCGTCGCGCTCCAGCGTCTCTACGTAGGTATTGGGAGCCACCGCCCGGATCGGGGACTCGTCCGGGGCGGTTTCCAGAAGCGTCGCGCGACCGTCGAGGGCGGCTTCAACGCGCTCAAAGCGAGAAGCGATGCTCGTGTCCCGCAGTTCCTTATCGCGTTGCACGCCGGCGTTCAGTGCCGCTGAGAAGTTCTTCTTCGCCATCGTTACTCCCCTAGGACCTTCAGTACTTCGTCGACGAATGCGTTGATCTCCTTGTGCGCTGCTTTGGCACCGCGGATCTGCAAAACGGTGCTCCCGGAGACCTCCGCCTCCTTGTACGCAGTCCGGAAGCCCAGACGCGTCTTTAGCATCGGAATATCTTCATCTTGCTCAGCGGCTTCAAATATTTGTTGAACAATCGTCACCTTTTGATCCATGTTGGCGAGCGAGCGAAGCTTTAGGTCGGGATTTGTCACCTGAGCGGTAACCCCAAGCTTTTTCGCTTCTTGAACCGCCCAGAGGTTACCGCCCGAGGCGCCAACCGGGATTAAACCAAGATCGGAGATCAGCAGCGCAACGGACGGGGCACTGGACCGAATCGCCGGCGGGCAGTCGATGATTATGAAGTCATAGTCATCAACGAATTTTGCGATTTCACGATCCGGCCGTGGACTTCTAGACAGGCTCGTTAATGCAGCCGGGAACGGCCGATCATCAGACGCTGCGCCAACTGAAAGAGTTGCCGTGCCTTGTTCGTCCAAGTCTACGAGCAGCGTCTTATGTCCCCTTAAGCCGAGAACGCCGGCGAGGTTGCAGGAGGTTGTCGTCTTCCCGGACCCACCTTTCTGATTAAAGACAGTAATTATTTTTGCTGCCATGCGGGCTCCATTCGTTGTTCCGCTCAGGACACTCATCACTTGCGGTTTCTACGTAGAAACCGGCAGATATAAGGTTCGCAGAATGTTAGGCAGCGCGGCAAAATATTTCAAGGAAATTTGCCGATTTCAATGAAATTTTGTGGGAATCGAGCCTGAAGCCTTCGTTATCTCGTGTCGAAGGAAGTTCGGGAGAGAAGATGTTCAACAACGGAGGTTTTGGATCAGCGCTACGGAAGTCATTTGGAGATTAGATTTGAGTTGGAGTTCTCCCCGGAGCCACACGCCGCAAAATGTGTAGATCTTCGGGAGCGACAGGCACACCCCGCGCTTTAGCGAATAGCGTGACGTGGTACAGCCCGCAACGAAAGAGTTTCTACGTAGAAACTTCCAATTACCGAGATGGCAACCGGACATAGAAACGAACGGCCTTTTCGCTCCGACCCGGCGTTCACGTAGCTTTCCGTAAAAGCCGGCGAGTCCGTGACGGGTGGCTGAAGCTAGCTCCTCTGTACGGCAACGATCAACGGTGACATTTAAAAAGTCGATTACCGAGCGCATCGTCCCATTAGTTCCGTTGCACCACCGCAGGGGAGGAAAGCACAGTTTCCACGTAGAAACTGAGGCTTCGACGTATCGACCGAGCGTTCGATGCTGGCCGGGCGCCGGCCAGTTTCTACGTAGAAACTGGCGACTGTGAGCGCCCCGTTCCAATCGGTTTAGCACGAGGCCGGCACAAACGAGTTTCTACGTAGAAACTTCCCATTACCGAGATGGCAACCAGACGTAGAAGCGAATGGCCTTTCCGCTCCGACCCGGCGTCCACGCAGATTTCTATTAAAAGCCGGGAGTCCGTGAAGGTTGGCTGACGCTAGCCCTCTGTACGGCAACGGTCATCAGTGGCATTTAAATTTAATTCTCGGGGCGCATCGTCCCGTAGTTGCGTTACACCCTGCGGCGAAGGAGATCGCAGTTTCAACGTAGAAACTGAGCCTTTGACGTACCGACTGAGAGCTTGATGCTAACTGGGGGCCGGCCAGTTTCTACGTAGAAACCGGCGACTGTGAGCGCCCCGTTCCATCTGCGATCGTCTTAGCGCGAGGCCGGCACAAACGAGTTTCTACGTAGAAACCGGCAAGTCAGGTACGCAGTATCTAGGCAATGATTGGTAAACGGGTCGGGACAGTGTGCGCGCGGGAAAAGCACCACGTTTCCCGATGACGAAACGTACGGGCAGCCTCGCCTTCTCCACCCACAAGACGGGCGAGTCCCCCTTGTTGAGGCGGACGTATCCCACGGGGCCCGGGGCAGTAGGCGTCACTGACTCCTGGATAAGGTCGCAGTTTGGCTCTGCGCACGATCCGTTCTCCGGGATAGAGCCGGAGTTTATCTCCGACGTTCTCCCCCGGAGGCTTCTCCGCTAGACGTTGCTCGACTCGATCCGCGCCGGATGTTGATCGAGAATCTTCTCTACGACGTCGAAGCCCCCTTGGTTATTCGCTGCTGCCACGCTGAAAGAGTGCCAGCAGCGGGCGAGGGAACGATCGAGTGACGCTTTAGGTGGTCACCCCTTCTCGCGTGACGATAAATCACCGGCGGGAGCGCGGTAAGCAGGTCTGTTTTGATAAGGGACTGCGCCGAGTGTGGTCGCGATTCTCAGCGCAAAAACGAACGGGGGAGTAGGGTGTTTTCGGTTTCACGGGTCTCTCGTACGCATCCGATGATGTGACAATTGCCGCGCTCGACTACGCTTTCCGCTCTCGGGACCCCGTACGGATAGCGGCCAGGGAAGAATCTCGGCGCTGAGTCGGCTGCTGGCGACTGGCGCAAAGGTCTCACGGCAAATCCCTATTGGTTTCTCCGAACCCGGTCCATGGAGTGGGGCATCGCCGCGCTCAATCGCCAGCAATATCAACGCAACCGCCGTGTCGATAAAGTCACGCTGGGGATAAGGGCCGCATCAGTCTATGAGCAACGCGAAATGCGCGCAGCGTGGCGACCACGTCGAGCGCAGTCCCTGGGGATCTGTCGTCCAGCCGACATGATCTCTGCAACGCGCGGAGTTTCACAACTAACCGTCACCGACTCGAATGCAAAGAAAACGCCTGCGGCGCGGAGCAGTGTCCGCTCGGACGCGCGACGGCAGGCAAGGCAAAAAGTGGCAATGTCGTCGCCGCCAGACACTCATTTCGCGGCAGTTGAAAGCGCGAGCGAGACACGATGAGCAGTCTCGCGGACCGTCGGGCGCGCTCCTACCTAACCTAACCCGGGCGCAAAGCCCCGGGCGGCTTTAATGGAATCGGAGCGCTCGGTGCAAAATCGTGAAACATTCGAATGAGCAGGCTATCCGACCTGAGAACCATATATGATGGGACTTTCGGACGTTCCGCAAGGTTTTGTTTCACGGAATCCGAGATCGAGGGTCAGCAAATTTCACTGGGAAGACCGGCCAATCATCGGAGGCCTCGTCTTTGAGGCATGCATGTATCGAACGATACGTAATTTGTAGCAAGTCGCAAGCGTCTCAAGCCCGGTGTTTGGCGGACTTAATCGTACGAGGAGCGTGGCGCCGGCCAGTCTGCCCAGTTCCGAACCGCGAATTCCAGCCTCAAGTTACGGCAACTCCGTCGGGTTAATTCACCTCGAAGACGGCCCGTCCGAATTGGCGCAATTGACCCCGGCCCGGCGAATGAAACCGCATGTCTGATAATCCCGCTATCAGACTTGACGATGTTGGCAAACCTGTAAAATTAGAGCTGTCTACCCGGCAACGGGCCTGGCGGCGCGAATCGCGCGGCGGGGCCTGAGAGCCCGTGTGTGGATACAATGGAGCGAAAAAGCCCGACCGACGAATGATCGACTATGTGACCCCGCCGCTGATCGCCCGCCTGTTTCCGGACCCGCCCGACGACGCCATCGTCGTGACCGAGCCCCTGCCCATTGACCTAACCGTGGAAGCGGTCGGCATCGACTTTGCCGGTACGCGGTTTCTCGTTTTCTTCGCCGACGTCATGGCGTACGCGGGAAACGACCCCGATTTCGTTCGCGACACAGCCACTGCATGGAACAATGGTTTCATTCCGGCGACGGGTTCGCGCATCGTCAAGTTCCTGCGTGCCGGCGCCGACCGGGACACCATGTTCGACCCGGGCGCGTGGCCGCTGCCGGACCCCGGCATGATCTGGCAGTTCATGGAGGTGCTCGCTGTGGCCGTCGAAGGGCATGCCCTAGCGTTTCCGGCCGTGCGCCAGTATTTCTATGCGCCGCAGAACGGCAAGCTCGACTCGCTCTATAATAGGATGTCGCGCCGGTTTGGCCGGGGCGAATTCGGGGCGTCGTTCCGGTGTGTGACGCGGCCCGCCACTGACGAAGGAGGATTCTATGGCTTTGAACGCATCTAGCAGGTTGCGCCCGAAAGTGGTCGCGATGCAGAAGCGCGGCTTTGCCGTGGTCCTAGAACACACCGAGGCCGCGATGGCGAATGGCACGCTGCCGAAGCAGCCTGCCCGGCCGATCTATCGCGCGACGCTGCGCGTGCGCGCACGGCGCACCGCCGAATCCCGGCAGGACTGATTCCGCCCGGGCACCGACAACGCCACCTTCGGGTGTAATGCCGTTCAGTTAAGCAACTGAACGGCATTTTTGTTTGTGGCGAGCGCCTGTTGTAAACAGGGCGCGACGGTGTTAACTTTCGTCGCCATGCTGGTTGACGACCTTCCTCTTCTTGTCGATGCGCACCCGCCGTTCGAATGGGATCGGCTGGGCCAGCATCTGCCATATGAATGGATTGAACAGGCAGTTCAGGCCAGCGGCAGCGCCAGCATCCGGCGGCGCCGCCTGCCAGCGCAGCAGGTGGTGTGGCTGGTGATCGCGCTGGCGCTGTACCGGCATCAGTCGGTCAGTGAGGTCGTTGACGCCCTGGAGCTTGCTCTTCCCGCACCCGATGCGTCGTTTGTCAGCAAGAGTGCCATCGCCCAGGCACGACAGCGCACTGGCGCCGCGCCGCTGGCGTGGCTCTTTCACGAATGCGCCAGGAACTGGACTACCCAGGATCAGGCACACTACCTCTTCAAGGGATTCTCGCTGTTCGCCATGGACGGCACCACGCTGCGCACGGCCGACAGTCCCGCCAACCGCAGGCACTACGGGGCGTCCGTGGCCGCACATGACCGGGTGGGCAGCTACCCCCAGTTGCGCGCAGTCACGCTGACTGCCATTCCCACGCACCTGGTGCGCGACGCCGAATTCGGCCCTTACGACGTCAACGAGATGATCTCGGCGCGCCAGCTTGTTCCGCGCGTGCCGGAGAACTCCATTACGGTGTTTGACAAAGGGTTTCTGTCGGCCCAGTTGTTGTGCAACCTGGTCTCGGGTGGCGCGAACCGGCATTTCATCATTCCAGCCAAGTCCAATACGCGCTGGGAGGTGCTCAGCGGCGAACCCGGCGACCAGATGGTGCGCATGCGTGTATCGCCCCAGGCGCGAAAGGCCTGTCCGGAACTGCCTGAGTTCTGGCAAGCCCGTGCCGTGCTTGCCGTCGATGCGCGTGGCCGGCAGCGGGTATTGCTCAGCTCCCTGTGTGATCGAGAGCGGTTCAAGGCAACGGACATCGTGTCCTGCTACGCACGTCGCTGGCAGATCGAGACCAGTTACCGGGAATTGAAGCAGTCGATGCTGGGCATGGAGTTGACCCTGCGCAGCCAGACCGTTGACGGCGTCTACCAGGAGTTCTGGGGCGCCCTGATTGCCTACAACCTGATCCGGCTGGAGGTGGCGAAGGCCGCGCTTGAGGCCGGACGCGCCCCCGAGGACCTGAGCTTCATCCGCGCGTTTCACACGATTCAGTATGAGATGTCATGGGCAGCCGTGACCCGCTCGTACGGCAAACTTCCTGCGCTGCTCGTGCGCCTGCGCGAGCGGCTCAAGCAGCTTGCCAACGAAAAACGGCCCGGGCGCTCTTGCGCACGGGCCGTCAAGTCCAGACCTTTCCGCTACACCGTTCGGTACCTGAAACGGGACCTTAACTGAACGGCATTACACCTTCGGGTGGCGTTTTTGTTGGCGGCGCGCGGCGGCGGTTCTTCGGCCGACCCCGTGGCACTTGGCCTTATGGCAATTTAACAGCTGCTGTGCCGGGCTGTTTCTTAAAACGCGCCGGAGAAGTCAGCCGCGCGGTTATCGTTGCAGCGATCACCAGCAACGAATGGCGAGGCGCTAGGGTCCTCCTTTAGCTTGCCGTCTACCTGTTATCAACATGAAGAAAAGTGAACTGTTTCCGGATCCGTGCTGGGATGTTCGGCGTGTGTTGAACCAGCAAAGCAGGTATCCGCGGCTGCTCTACAAGTACCGTCACGTTTCGGCGCAGCATCTCGAGCCGCTTTTGCTCAGCTCCACGTTTTATCTGTCGTCGCGCGAGCAGTTCAACGATCCCTTCGATGCCCAATGCGTTGTCCGCGTCAGCGCAGACTTGCAGGCGCGCAGAGCCAGGCTCGAGCAGCTCAAGTCGAGCGCGAAGGGTAGGCGGGCAGGGCAGCCTGCCGGCCTCAACATGAAACAACGGGAAGCGCTGCATGGCGATATGCTGACGCACGGCCGTGCGAAGATACGGGCGCAGAGAGCGTATGACCTGAATGCAAACGCCTACGGGATCTACTCAATGGCGGAAACGCCCCGTAGTTTGCTGATGTGGGCGCACTACGCGCACAACCATCGTGGTGTTTGCCTCGTCTTCTATGTTCCCGCCGACCCCGATGTCTTCACGTACGCGTTGCCGGTCGAATACGGTGACACCTATCCATCGATGGAGTGGACCAATCCTGACAGGACCGACGCGCTGAGGTCTCTTCTGACAAAGAGTACCGAGTGGTCCTACGAGCAGGAAAGCCGGATCCTGCGCACGCACGGTGCAAAAACCCTCCTGCCGTTTGAGCGGCGTGCGCTGACGGGGATCATTTTTGGTGCAAGATGTTCGGCCGAGAACAAGGAAACGGTGAAAGCGCTTGTCGAGCGGCGTATCAGAGCCGGAGGGACGTCTCCAGCGCTCTTCGATGCGCATCTCGCCAGCGAAAGGTACGCGATCGGCATTTTCCCGCACGGAAAGCCGGCGCCACAAAGGTGGCGTGGCAGGCCAGCATCGCGCAGACGATCACGTCGGATCACACGTCCGTCGGCTGCCGCCGAACATTGCAGCGCTGATGCTTCCGGCGCGGCCTAACGGTGAGGGTGTTGCCCCATGGAAGTTACGAACTGACGGTCGCCAACGCCGCAGGGGGTGTCGGTCGGCTAGGCGTAGGCCGCCAAAAACGCGCGGCCGCCTCGGGTACCGGACGCCAAACTGGCCCACCCTTTTTACCTTCTAGACCGCGGTTCTGCTCGCAAAGCGGCCCTGCCGAACAGGGAAGGTTACTTGGGTCGGCGCGAGGCAGAGGCGCCACGAGTACGTTGGGCGGTTCTCGCTAGGCAAACGCAAGTCGCTACGCGGGCGTAAAAAATATTCGCGATCCCCCCTTTATTTAGAGCCATTTTGTCCGATCACCAAAACGTGGGTATCCAACCGTGATTTGCCCTTCGAGGCGTTTCGCGAAGTAAACGGACAAACTGATCTGACTATATGGCTCAAACCAAAATTGCATCTTTTGCCAAATGGCTTGCCGGTTCGTTGTTTCTTGCTGTCTCAGCCTATCTTGGGCAGCTGTATGCCACTATCGGCGCGGACGAGGCACAAAACCGCCCACGCCAGATTGATATCCAGAAGGTTCCCCAGCTTTCATGGGGCACGCTATCCCCCGTCCCGAACGCACGGTTCATCCTTCAGAACACGCAGACGAACGCGAAAATCGACCAGGTAGCCGACACTGAAATTGTGCTCTACAACTACACGGATCGGGACGCCGCCGAGACCCAGATCACCATTGCGGCCAACAACGCCGATGGCTCGCTCCCGGAGTTCCTCGGTGCGCGCGCTATGGATGGCGGTATCGAGGACTTCTCGGTCGCTGAGAGCATCAAGCCTGTTGTTCATGGCCGCACCGTGGCCTTTTCTTTCAAGGTGCCACAGGTGCTCCGGTCAACCAACGGCAACGGAAGTCACTCGTTCCAGCTCTACTTCGTCGGAAAGGTCGCCCCGAACCTTGCGGTTTCTGCGAGCGCGCCGAATTTTGGATGGCGAGCATGGGATTCCTCGCACCTGTTCGAAATGCAACTCGCAGAGCGCACGTTTTTCCAGCGGTACGGTGCGCGGTTGGCCATGATCGCAACGATCGCTGTCGCGTTGATGGCGCTGATTGCACAGGGCATTTTCCTCCGCAACCGCGAGAAGAAGCGCATGATGGCGCTGACTGATGTGGTCGATGAGACGCTCAAAAATGCGAAGCTCAAGGACCTTTCTAATGATCAGCGTCGCCTGTTGGCTTCTGACGTCGCGTTGAACAGTTGGACCTCAATCTACAAGTCTATGGGACGCCTTGAGCAGCAGGTTTCATCGAAGCCCGAGCGCGTTGCGTGAGCCGTGAGCTTGGCTGCTCCCGATTGCGGCGCCGGACTGCGGGGGCGCTGTTAATGTGGTCTACTCAAGCCGCTGGGCATTTCCCGATTGGCTACCTTCTTGCGCTGGCAAACCTTGACCACATGCATCATCAGGCAGAATTCGATGGCGCAGGGCACGACAAACAATGGGAACGCTCCTCAGTTACCAGCGAACACACAGAATGATCACATCGCGGTCAAAGTGACGGCCTGCAAACAGTTCGTCCAGGCTCTTCAGCTTGCTCATCGTCGGTTCTCAATAGTTCAGCCCGACACCTTAACCGATTCGCCCCCGCGCTATTTGCACCAGAGCCGCTGCGATGTCCTTCACTCGATCTGCACTTCCCCGCAATGCCTTGCCATCGATGGCAATGAATTGCCGACCGGGTGGCGGCGATACCTGCCGGTGTGCGTGCTCCCGAAACGCGCGCTCAAGCTCCTGCTCGTCCAGACCCAGCAGAAAATCCCGGATCGCCACCCAGCACGGCGCCTTGCGCCATCCTGTCCCGAACAGCCGGTTCAGGTTGGCCAGTTGCTCCTCGATAAACGCTTCAATTGTCCGAAGCGATTGCGATCCGGCCAGCATCGACATTACGATCGCACAAAGCAACGGTTCCAGCGCATAGCGCTTGCCCTGCGCCCGCCGAACGTCCCGCAATTCCGAAAATACGCCACCGAACATCATCTACGTTTTGCCCCTTGTTTCGAAGGGGCGACGTTAACACGGCGCAGCAGAAGTTAACAGCCCTGGTGATTGGCGGGTGCGACCAGGAACGGTGCGATGACGTTGCAGCGCCGATCACAGAAAGCCACGATCTTGCAGCCCTTGAGTCTTTTGTGACCGCTAAAACCGAGATTGTCGCCGCCTTTCTTTGCCGCAGTCGTTGTGCCGTCGCCGTGAATGATCGACAGATCGAGCAACTGGTCCTGCTGAAGCCGGCGCACTGACGCGAGAAATATCGCGTCGAAACATCCGCTCGCGTGCCAGCGACGAAAGATCCGGTAAATGCTGGTCGGATGAATTTCGCGTCGACCCTGCTGATTCCTGTCGATCGGCAGCATGTGCCACTGGCATCCAAGGTACAGCGCCTTCAGGATGTAGTTGAAGATCCTGTACAGTGGCAGTCGCGGCAGCGGGCCACGACGACCCCGTGGTAAATGAGGCAAGACAAATTCGTTGAATTGCGCTTCGCTCAATTCCACCGGAATCCCTTGTCGGGCTTGGCGTTGGGCCATTTTCCATCATCAAAGCGATGGATTCTAGCCGCTTCGACGACAACCGCTCGAATCCCTTTACCCAGCTCACTCTCCGCCTGTTTTTAACCTGAGAAAAACCTGCAACCAGTAGCTTTACAGGTGCCTTTGGACCCATCCAGACCTCGTCAGAATTTGCAGGCTACACGCAGCAATATGTCAAGTCCCCGCAATTCCAACAACACCATTTCCACTGGTAAGCCCTGTCACTCAAGGCTCTATGGATTGTTCAGGACGGGCGAATGACCGCCGCAGGGAACCGGTGACCGTGATAGAGCGATTTGGTCTTTGTCATCTGGTCGTTTTAGCTTGACCGCCCTTGCCAACGTGACAATGCCTCATCATAAACCACGGCATCATTTTTATTGATTCCAGTTTGCTTGCGTTTTGACAGGAGCTCGCGACATAATTAGAACGATCTCTCCGCATTGGAAGCGTAGGATGCAGGTATTTAGGTCAATTGCTCGCGACCGAGCTGGATCAACAGCTTAGTGCCGGATTTTATATGGAGTACTACCGTTACTAATAATCTGCGATCTATCCTGAGCCGCGGACATTCGCGTCGAATTCAATCATGGCAAAACTTGTGATCATTAACGCAATGCCCCGAAAATGCCGTCCAAATTTGGGCTTTCACGCTCCTTGCAACGTGACAGGCGTCGCCGCAGCTCTCAAAGAGGTCGCGGCCCAGTTAAGGCAATGCTGATCAAGTCCACCACTCATGGGTGTCATGCCAGGGCAATTGCATGAAAAATTGTTTACACACAGTGGGTTACGAATAGGGGTTGTAAACTGCCACGAAGGCGCGTTTACTCTTGGTTTTGCCAAGAGCCGAGAGTGGTGTGGACGACGAATACGAGCCGTTGAGTTTGCAAGACGCGTTTGGGGACCTGAAGGACCCGCGTGTACGCACTCTAGGGCATGATCTGACGGAGATGCTGGTGGTTGCACTGGCAGCGATCCTGTCGGGTGCCGACAGCTGGGTGGGGATCGCTTTGTGGGGGCAAGGGCAACTGGAGTGGCTGCACCGGTACTTGCCGCTGCAAAATGGGATTGCCTCGCATGACACGTTCGGGCGCGTATTCGCGGCGCTTGATGCGCGGCAGTTCGAGGCATGCTTTGTGCGATGGGTAAGCGGCATTTGTCCGGCAGTCGCGGGCCAGGTGGTGGCAATTGACGGCAAGACGGTACGGCGCTCGCACGGGATGGGGCGTAACGCGATCCATCTGGTATCGGCCTATTGCGGCGCGTTGGGGGCGACTTTGGGCCAGGTCAGGACTGCCGACAAAAGCAACGAAATCACCGCGATCCCGGCATTGCTGGATGCCTTGCTGCTCAAGGGTGCGATCGTGACGATCGACGCGATGGGCTGCCAGCGGGAGATCGCGTCCGCAAGTACGCGGGTAAGCTGCTCATCAAACCGGCCGACAAGAGTGTGAAGGCACTTCTGGAAAAGGTCAGGGAAATCGTGAGGCAGCACAAGAGCGCCACACAGCGGAATCTGATCGTACAGCTCAACCCGGTGATTCGGGGTTGGGCCATGTATCACCGTCATGTGGTCTCAAAATCTCATTTTACGTCGGTAGATGCTCACATCTGGCGCCTCTTGTGGAAATGGGCGATGCGTCGGCACCCCACGAAAGGCGCGGGCTGGGTGAAAAACAAATACTTCCACGTAGAGGGGAACCGTACCTGGGCGTTTACTGCCCGGTCCCCAGCCTTCGGAGTAACCCGGCTGTTTCGGGCTGCGACGGTTCCGATTGTTCGTCACGTGAAGGTACGTGGCCAGGCCAATCCGTTTGACTCCGCGTGGTCGTCCTACTTCGCCCGTCGTCGAGCCGCGACTGATGATTGATTGCCCGGTACCAACGCTGGTGCTGGTGAATGGCTTGAGCCGGATGCGGGGCGACTCGCACGTCCGGTTCTTAGTGGCGCGTCGCAAGAACCGCAACAAGTCGAAGATTCGCGCCCGCGTCGAGCATGTGTTCGCCGTGGTCAAACGGTTGTGGGATTTCACGAAGGTGCGCTATCGCGGCCTGGCGAAGAACGTCAATCGCGCCTTCGTTTCGCTCGCGCTGGCGAACCTTTACCTGTCGCGAGGCCGATTAACGCCACAGGTGCGCCCGTAATGGGCGAAACACGGGCGAAAAGCCCGTGCAGAACGCCTGCTGCACGATGAAAGGAAGTGGAATGACCGTCTTCATTGGATATTCGGAAAGTTTACGCATGCTCAATCGCAATCAGTCGCGTTTACAAGGCTTGATCAGCATTGCCTTAAGCGATGACGGCAACATCGTCCCCCAGCCGCCTTCTGTCCAAGCCGCAGCTAGGGTCATAGCGTTTACATCATCAGACAGTCAAGCCCTTCGACCGGCTGTAAGGCGCACTGTCTGACGAGGGGCCACATGTACGGGAAAAGGTCTGCCTGTCTCGATGCCCAATATCACTATATAAACGGGCCGCCAATGCTTGAAGCTGAAAGTATGGAACCGACACGGATCATGTCGAGGCAGTACAGATGCTTCTCCGGCAGTCTGGCGAGTGTGTCGCTGGACTCCAACCTTCGTTGAAATTTCGGAGCTTCCAATGCAGTCAATTCATTTCGGCAATCGCAAATTCCGACGAGCCTTTGAACTAACGGTCCGTTCGCTTTGCTTAGCGGCCTCGATGATCCCGCTGCTCGCCCATGCGGCGACCAACTGGGTCCCGACCCGCACCGAAGCCTTCCTCGTGCCAAATGCGCCGGCATCGGCCAAACCTGATGCGGAGCGCCGCTACTCGCTGAACAGCCTCAGCAATCCGCCGCTGACCGATACGAATTTTACGCCGCTCGAACTGAGTCAGCCGCTGCACATCGCCGTGGCCCTGAAGAACCGCAACTTGGACGAGCTCGACAGGTTCCTTCGCGACCTCAACCAGCCGGGCAGTGCAAGTTATCACAAGTACCTCACGCCGGCGCAGTTCAAGGCGCGCTTTTCGCCTTCCGACGCGCAGGTCGCGACCGTGGTCGCTCACCTGAAGGCGAACGGCTTCCGCAACGTCTCGGTATCGGAGAACAACATGCTGATCTTCGCCGACGGCAACGCAGGTAACGCGGAAAGTGCCTTCAGCACGAGCATGAAGCGCTTTAACTACCACGGCAAGCCGGTCTACGCAAACGATTTGCCAGCCCAGGTCCCGCCATCGCTCGGCTCGACCGTCGATTCGGTACTCGGCCTGCAGAATGCGGCCGTGCCGCACCCGCTACACCGCTTCGCGCCGGAAGCGGTCATCGAACCGAACCCCATTCCGGAGAATACGACAGACGCGTCGCAGCAGGTCGGCCACCAGCCGACCGATTTCGCGAAGATCTATGACGCGAGCAGCCTGCCCGCCGGGACCAACACGACGGTGGGCATCATCGCCTGGGGCGACATGACCAAGACCATCGCCGACCTGAACGTTTTCACGCGGAACGCAGACCTGCCGACGGTGAACACGGCGGTCGTACCGGGTGGATTGGGCACCCTGGCCGACGACGGCAATACGGAGTGGCGTCTCGACAGCCAGTGCATCATCGGCACATCCGGCGGCGTCAGGCAGCTGATCTTCTATTCGGCCGCGAACGGCGACCCCCACGACAGCGGTCTGAGCGATGCAACGCTGACCGCCGCTTACAACAAGGCGGTGACCGACAATAAGGCGACCATCATCAATGTGTCGCTAGGGATCGACGAAGATTCGGCCAATAAGGATGGCTCGCTCGCCGCTGACGACGCCCTGTTCAAGCAGGCTTACGCGCAAGGGCAGATCTTCTCCGTCAGCTCAGGCGATGCGGGCGCCTATATTGAATCGGGGGCTGACCGAGGAGGACAGGGGTACATCGGCACGTTAGAGGGCAACTCGGTCACCCCGACGATTGATCTGTCTAAATACAGCGTGGGGCATCCCGCGAGCTCGCCGTATGTCGTCGCAGTGGGCGGTACGACCCTCTCGACGACCGGCGCCACGATGTGGGCGGGCGAAACCGCGTGGAATGAGGGCGTCAAACCCATGTTCGACAGAAACGGCGAGCAGGTCGGCAACGCAGTACGGATCTGGGCGACGGGCGGGGGCGTGAGCAAGTACGAAGCCGCGCCCAGCTGGCAGACCGCGGCGGCGCTCGGCAGCCCGGTGACGAAGCGTGCGCTGCCCGACGTGGCGTTCGATGCTGGGCAATACACGGGCGCGTACATCATCGTGAACGGGCAGCGGGAACTCAGCGGCGGCACGAGCCTCTCGTCACCGATCTTCGTGGGCGGCTGGGCGCGGCTCGAATCGGCCAACAACAACAGCCTCGGCCTGCCAACGCCAAAGTTCTATCAGAATCTCCCGGGCAATCCGGCGCTGCACCACGACGTGACATCGGGCAACAACGGCTACGGTGGCCACGGCTACACTGCGAAGGCTGGCTGGGACAACGTTACGGGCTTTGGCAGCCTGAACTTCGCAAAGGTCAACGCGGCATTGCCAAGTTGGCCCGCGCAGTAAGGTTCTGAGGCGAGGTTCAAAGGCGCGTTACACATGGGGAGGCACCTGGAGCGGGCGTGGTTCAAAAGCCCGCTTTTTTGCGTTACACGGACGAGCTGAACCGTCCTGCATAAAAATGCAGAATTGGTAAGGAATGCGATGCAAACAGGAGGCCTGCAACGACCTCCCGGCATCAGATCTCCCGGGGTTGAAGCGGGCCGAGTCCGAGCAGCGTCAGCCAGTGCGAATGTGCTTCCCCGGTCATCGCTTCGCGCGGACTTTTGCCGACCCGCCCGCTGCAACGGCTGCGTGTGAAGCGGCGATGATTGACGAAGAATTTCAGCAGCTCCAGCCAGGCGCGACCGCCGTCCAGATGGTGCCGCAGCGTCAGGCAGTTGCGCAGGCGCGAGTTCAGGCTCTCCACCAGGGAACTGCTACGCGGAGTGTCGTGCAGCGCCTGCGAAACCGCAGTCCAGACTTCGTGGAACCGGCGGCCGATGGCCGCATGCAGCCGGTTCCATGCCTGCCAGAATGCGACGGAGGTTTCCGGCTTGCGGTGCAACAGGCACGTTGCCCGTACGAGATGCCCGGCGACGGCAGTATCGCTTGCGATGGCGTCGAGCTTCTGGTCCAGCACGCCGGCGAAGGCGAGCAGATCGTTGCGCTGGTTTTGCAGGGCCACGCGCATCGTGCCGATGCGTGAGGGATCTTCAGGTTCACGCTGACGAAGTTGCTCGACGATAAAGTCGAACAGCTCCTGGCGGGTCGGCAGATCGGGCCCGGCCAGCGACAGGACATCGCGCTCCAGCCACAGGGTAAGTGTGCGAAGGTCGTCCGCGCGCTGATGTGCCCGCGCCTCGAGCGGGCGAAGTTCGTCAAGCCGGTCAATCAGGAGGCTGTCCTGGCAGCGCCGGCGGGGATTGGCCAGTCGCGCTTCGAGGGCTTTGCGTTCAGTGCGTACGCCGCTGGCCAGACGTGTCCAGATGTTGGCCAGGGTTTCGAACTGCTGGCAGATATGGAAAACATCGCCGTGACAGGGGGTATCGGGCCATGCGAGCTTCTGGCCTGCGCGCAGACCCGTGCCGGCGTCGGCAATCGTAAAGTCGGGATGCAGTCCCTGCCTCTGCAGGTCCAGCAGATGGATGGCCCAGATATCGCCATCACGGTGGTCTTCGTCAGCCAGCAGATAGCAGTAGGTGGAAGCCGCATCGATGCCGGTAAGAACCGGCCGGGTCCCCTGAAAGATCTCGTCGTGCAGTCCCACCCGGATGGCCGACAGGTCGATGCTGTTGTTGATGGCCATCGCCCGCTGCGCGGCACGCTGGTGAACATTGTGCACGGTGCCCAGGCTGATGGACACGCCCAGCAGGTCGCTCATGAATTCGATGACGCCGCGCATCG
>NZ_JAMBPS010000029.1:0-96915 GCF_024206515.1 Paraburkholderia sp. CNPSo 3281
CACGCGCTGATGAAGCCCACCAGTGCGCCATGCGAGTAGCGGGCGTAGCGGACCATACCGCCCGACTCCGGGAACATCGCACCGAGTTCGGCATAGGTGAGCGCGATGGCCAGAATGACCACAGCGCCGATGATCCAGGCGCAAACGGCCGCCGGACCTGCAATTTTCGCCGCCTTCCACGCGCCGAACAGCCAGCCCGAACCGATGATCGACCCGAGGCCGGTGAACATCAGCGCGAACGGGCCGATGTTCCGTTGAATAGAACTTTTCACGTCTTCTCCTGTTTCAAGAGCAGCTCGACACCGCGTTTATCCCGTCTGTTGTGCGGGCGGGTTTTCTGCGGTTGTCGTACCTCCACACGAAAGATTGCGCCTGTAGGCGCAACTCCTGCGCGGCGCGTAGTTTAACCGGTTGCACCACGGAAGGGCGTCAAAAACGTCCTCCTAATACAAAAAAGTCATTTACTTATCAAGCTTTGTAAGGGTTCGTTTCGACCCTGTCGCAAAAAAATACGCACTTTCCCGGGGCCCTAGTTGACCTTCCACGCATTTAGCCGTATAAAGTTCGGGCAGGATTTCAAGCGGCGAGTGTGAATAGGTCTTTCGTAGTTCGCCCATCAACGGTACTCCGGCTGGTCCCATACCCCTTCCTTGATTTTCGTGCACCTCTCGGGCTTCGGCCTTCATTCATTTTTAGGAAAGTAATATGGAAACCGGTACCGTCAAGTGGTTCAATGACGCAAAGGGCTTTGGCTTCATCACTCCGGACGGCGGCGGCGAAGACCTGTTCGCGCACTTCTCGGAAATCAAGGTTGACGGCTTCAAGACGCTGCAAGAGAACCAAAAGGTTCAATTCGAAGTCCGCACGGGCCCGAAGGGCAAGCAAGCTGCCAACATCAAGCCGGTCTAAGCACTGCGCTTATTGGTCTGCTACGGCTTTTAGGATCTGGACGCCGCTTCTGCGCGGTCCTGACTAGCAAGCTTGCCGAAAAACCCCACGCTTCTTCTGGAAGGTGGGGTTTTTTCTTGCCTGACGCTTTAGAGCGGAGTTTAGGCGCCCCGCGCGTTTAGCCGAAAAGGCGCTGTGCGTGAATGCCGAGACCCGTCGCCACGCTGGCAAGACGGTCGCCGAACACGGCATGCGACTGCGGAAATGCCTCGGCCAGCGCCTGCGTCAGGAACAAGAGGCCGGTCGAGCCACCCGTGAAGTAAAGCGCGCTCACCTGCCCCGGCGCGACACCCGCGGCCTGCACCGTTTCACGCGCGGCCTGCACGATGCGCCGCGTCTCCTCGCGCCCCGCCTCGACGAGTTGCGTATCGCCGAACGCCAGACGCAAGTCCGCCTCGACGGCTTCGAGGTCGATCATCGTCTCCCCGCCCGCCGAAACGCCGATCTTCGCCTCCTCGGCGCGCGCCGTGAGCGCGTGCCCCAGACGCTCTTCGACCACCCGCATCAGCCGGTCGTGGTGGCGCGTGTCGGGGTAAAGATGGCGCATTAGCTTCAACTCGGTTGCGCGCTTGGGCGTGTAGATCGTGTTGATGAGGTGCCACGTCGCCAGATCGAAATAGATGCGGTTCGGCACCTCGCGGCCTTCGGGGTCGAGCGACTGGTAGCCCAGTTCGCGCAGGATGGTCGCGAGTTCGACGCGGCGGTCGAAGTCGGTGCCAGCCACGTGCACGCCGTGGTGCGCGAGCACGTCGTCCTTGCGTTCGAGCCGTGACATGCGATTTGGCCCCACACGCACGAGCGAGAAGTCCGATGTACCACCGCCAATGTCGGCGACGAGCACGAGTCCTTCTTGCGCGAGGCGCGACTCGTAGTCGAACGCCGCCGCGATCGGCTCGTACTGGAACTCGATCTCGCGAAAGCCCACCCGGCGCGCCGCGGCTTCGAGCTGGTCCTGGGCGAGCTGATCGGCGCGCGGGTCTTCATCGACGAAGAACACCGGACGGCCCAGCACCGCGCGCGTGATCGGCGTTCCGGAGCAACGCTCGGCGCTGCGCTTCAGGTGCTCCAGAAAGACCGTGATGATCTCGGTATAGGGCATCGCGCTGCCGTCGCCGAGGTCGGTCGTGCTTTCGGCGAGCGGCGAGCCGAGGATGCTCTTCATCGAGCGCATCAGCCGGCCGTCGAAGCCGTCGATATAGGACGCGAGCGCCGCACGGCCGAATTCGCGCGTGTGCTCGTCGACGTTGAAGAACACCGCCGTGGGCAACGTGGTGTGTGCGCCTTCCACCGGCGCGAGGCGCATCGCGCCGTCGGCCGCTGCCGGGAGCGCCACCGCCGAATTGGAGGTTCCGAAGTCAATCGCGCAGAAGCTGGTCATGGCAAGAGCGCGCCGCAGCGAATGCGCGCGCAAGAGAGGAAAGGTCGGGGGGATCGGCTTTGTAGCACGAAAGCGCCGCGCGGGGCAACCGCAGGCCCACGATGCGACCCCGCAAGAGAAAAACGCGCGGGCCATGCCGCGCGTTTTCGCTAAAGCTCGCTACCCCTCATGGGCGCGGGACTTCTCCCGACTCAGCCCTTGAACGGCTGCTTCCAGGCGTTCGCGTAGGCGATCTCGCCCATCGCCGAGCGCGTGCGCTCCGCCTTTTCACGGTCGCGCAGCACGGGCTCCAGCTTCTCGGCTTCGCCATAGTGGCCGAGCGAGATGATCGAGAGCGGCTCCACGTCGTTCGGCAACGCGAATTCCGTGCGGAACGCCTGCACGTCGAAACCGCTCATCTGGTGCGCCGCGAGGCCCAGCGCATGCGCCTGGAGCACCAGCGACATGGCCGCGGCGCCCGCATCGTATTGCGCCGTGCGATTCACCTCGCCCTTTGCGTTGAGCGTTTGTGCGGTCACCGCGATCAGCACCGACGCCGGTGCGTTCCACTGCTGGTTGAACGGCACGAGCGTCGCGAACGCGCGCTTGAACGCGATTTCGTCGGTGCTGCGGTCGAACACGATAAAGCGCCACGGCTGCAGGTTGTAGCCTGAGGGCGCCCAGCGCGCCGCCTCGATCACCGCGTGCAGCGCCTCGCGGCTCACCGGCTCGCTCGAATAGGCGCGCGGGCTCCAGCGGCCGGCGATGAGTTCGTGAATGGGCACGGCTGTCGGTGCGGGTTTGTGCTTCGTCATGCCTTGTGTGTCCTTGGGTGGCGGGCGGCTTGCCCGGGGGTCACTAGAATAACCGCAGCGTGTGAAATACGCTCAAACGCAACGGGCGACGCTCTTGCGTCGCCCGTCGGGGTGCGCCGAAGTGCGAACCGGCGCCGTGAAGTCGCGGTAGACGAGCGCGTCGTCAGGCCGTTTGCACGCCCACGGCGCGCGGCCCGCGGTTGATGCGCAGCACGAGGAACGATGCCACGAGGCACAGGCCACCCGAAATCATCGATGCCACCGTATAAGTGCCGAGGCTCGAGCGCAGCAAGCCCGCGCCGAACGCCGCGAATGCCGCGCCGAGCTGATGGCCCGCCACGACCCAGCCGAATACGATCGGCGCGCGCTCCTTGCCGAAGACATCGGTGGCGAGCCGCACGGTCGGCGGCACCGTCGCGATCCAGTCGAGGCCGTAGAACACCGCGAAAATCGGCAGCCCGAAGAAGTCGATGCCGAACGCGTGCGGCAAATAGATCAGCGAAAGTCCGCGCAGCCCGTAGTACCAGAACAGCAGCAAGCGGCTGTTGAAGCGGTCCGAGAGCCAGCCCGAGAGCGTCGTGCCGAACAGGTCGAAAATGCCCATCGTCGCGAGCAGCGAGGCGCCCTGCACTTCGGTCATGCCGTAGTCGCCGCACATGGCGATGAGGTGCGTGCCCACATAGCCGTTCGTGCTCGCGCCGCAAATGAAAAAGCTGAAGAAGAGCAGCCAGAAGTCGCGCGTACGGCTCGCCATGAAGAGCGCGTCGAACGCGATCTTCAGCGGATTTTGATGAGGCGCCGGCGGCGCGACGGGGGTGCTCTCGTCCTCGCCGAACGGACGCAGATTCACGCTCGCGGGCCGCTCGGGCAGCAGGAACAGCACGAGCGGCAGCACCGCGGCAGCGGCCACCGCGACCACGAGCACCACCGACTGCCAGCCGTGCTTCTCCACGATTGCCGCAAGCAGCGGCAGGAACACGAGCTGGCCCGTGGCCGAACTCGCGGTGAGGACGCCCATGGCAAGCCCGCGATGCGAGTGGAACCAGCGCGTGACGACGGTGGCCGAGAGCGAGAGCGCCGCGACGCCGGTGGCACCGCCCACCATCACGCCCCAGATCAGGATCATCTGCCACGGATGCGTCATCAGCGCGGAAAGCGCCACGCCCGCCGCCATGGTGCCGAGCGCCGCGAGCAGCGTGGGCCGCACGCCGAAGCGCTGCATGGCCGCCGCCGCAAACGGGCCCATGAGGCCATAGAGCGCGATGTTCACTGAGATGGCGAGCGAGATCGTCGCCCGGCTCCAGCCGAACTGATGTTCGAGCGGCACCATCATCACGCTGGGCGTCGCCCGCGTGCCGGCCGCCGCCAGCAGCACCAGAAACACCACCGCCACGACGAGCCATCCGTAGTGGAAACGCCCGACTATTCGCCTCGCTGCCCAGTTCATTGGTGCTCCTGTCACGCCGCGCCGGGTTCGACACGCCGATGTTTTCGTTGGTATGACCGCTCGCCGCGACGACTCCACCCTCGCTCGATTGTTACCGATCGGTCACAAGTGTGTTGCAATAGTAGTTACCGCTCGGTAACATGTCAAGCAATCACCCTGATCGCGAGATGCCCTCATGAAACACGAAGGCCACGACGAAACCGCTACCGCCGCTGCCCGCACGCGCCGCCCCCGCGCGCAGACGGCTGGCGCGCGCGCACACGAGCACTTGCTGCGCGCCGCCGACGAGCTGTTCTACCGCGAGGGCGTGCGCGCGGTCGGCGTCGAGGCCGTGGTCGAGCGCGCTGGCGTCAACAAGATGAGCCTGTACCGCCAGTTTTCGTCGAAGGACGATCTCGTCGTCGCCTACCTGCAGCGCTGCGATGTGCGCTTTTTCGAGCGCTTCGACGAAAGTCTCGCGAAGCATCCCGGTGAACCGGCGAAGCAACTGGTGCAGTATTTCGAGGACCTCGCGCGCCGCGCCTCAGTGCCGGACTATCGCGGCTGTCCGTTCGTCAACGTCGCGACCGAATTTCCCGACGCCACGCACCCCGCACGGCGCAGCGTCGACAACAACAAGACGCGGCTCATGGCGCGGCTCACCGCGCTCGCGCAGGAAGCGGGAGCCAGAGACCCGGTCGGGCTCGCCGAGGAACTCGCGCTGCTCGTCGAAGGCGTCTATGCCGCAAGCCAGACTTACGGCCCCGGGTGCGGCGCGATTCTCGCGGCGCCGCGCATGGCAAAGCTGTTGATCGAGGCGGCATGTCCCGGGCGCTAGCCGCCCGTAAAATGACACGATGAACCAAACCGCTGCTCTGTCCCCCGACCACGCCGCCATTCTCGAAGCAACCCGCCACTGGCTCACGCGCGCCGTGATTGGCCTGAACCTCTGCCCGTTCGCGAAAAGCGTGCACGTGAAGAACCAGATTCGCTACGTGATCAGCGAGGCGACCAGTCTGGAAGGTGTCCTCACCGATCTCGAACGCGAATTGCAAACGCTGGCTCAGGCAGATGCCGCTCAGATCGACACGACGCTCCTGATCCTTCCCCACGCGCTGGCCGACTTCGCCGATTTCAATGACGTGATCTGGTTTGCCGAGCGCCTCGTGCAGCAGTTGCGGCTGGAAGGCACGCTCCAGGCTGCGAGCTTTCACCCGGATTTCCAGTTCGAGGGCACCGAGCCCGACGACATCGAGAACTACACGAACCGCGCACCGTATCCGATCCTGCATCTGCTGCGCGAAGCGAGCATCGAGCGCGCAGTCGAGGCATTCCCCGACGCCGCCGACATCTACGAACGCAACCAGGAAACGCTGCGCAAGCTCGGCTTCGATGGTTGGCAAGACTGGATGAGCAAGCGCGACTAACGTCGCGCTGCCCACAAGTTCAGCTTTCGGTTGCCGCTTCGGAGGCGGCCTCGCCCTCGTCGGCGAAAAAGCGCTCGCGCAGGTCCGCCAGCCCGAAAGTTTCGAGAATCTCGTTGAGCCGCTCCGCCGCACGGCGTCGCGGCAAATCCTTGTACTGGGCGATGATGAGTTCGTTTTTCATCGAGTGTTCCCAGCCCACCAGTTCCGTCACGCTCACCTGATAGCCGTGCGCCTCGAGTTGCAGACAGCGCAGCACGTTGGTGATCTGGCTCCCGAATTCGCGCGTATGCAGCGGGTGGCGCCAGATCTCCGCGAGCGCCTGGCCGAGCGACTTGCCCTTGTTGCGGCGCAGCACGCCCGCCACCTCGGCCTGGCAGCACGGCACGACCACGATGTAGCGCGCGTGTTTCTTGAGTGCGAAGCGCAAGGCATCGTCGGTGGCGGTATCGCAGGCATGCAGCGCAGTCACGATATCGACCGTTGGCGGCAGTTGCGGCGAGGTGATCGAATCGGCTACCGAAAGGTTCAGGAACGACATCCCGCCAAAGCCCAGCCGTTTGGCCAGTTCCTGTGAGTGCTGCACAAGCTCGTCGCGCGTCTCGATGCCATAAATGTGTGACCTGTCGCGCTGATCCTTGAAGAACAGGTCGTAGAGAATAAAGCCCAGATAGGACTTGCCCGCACCGTGATCGACGAGGGTCACGTCGCGGCCATCCTGCTTGAGGTCCTTGAGCAGCGGCTCGATGAACTGGAACAGGTGATAGACCTGCTTCAGCTTGCGGCGGCTGTCCTGGTTCATCTTGCCGTCGCGCGTCAGGATGTGGAGCTCCTTGAGGAGTTCGACGGACTGGTTCGGACGGACTTCGTAAGTCTTGCTGGACATCGGCGTGGTCAGGTGAAAGGCGTGGTATGTCGCGAAACGTGCGACAGGCGACAGAAGGGCTGCCGTGTTTCTGTCATTTTACGAAAAAAGCTAGTCTAAGCTGCCGAACCCATAAGAGCGGCCAGTGTCGTAATAGCGTCCAGGCACGCTGACCCACGTGCGGACAGGAGGGAGGGGTTGAATAGAAGAGACACGAGGATTTTCGTCCCCGATGCCCAAAAAAGGACCAAAACGTAGCGCGACCGGGCGGCAACGAATCGACAGGCGCGCATTGGGAGGTCGCACCGGGAGTGCCGGTTGCGATGAATCAGGCTGGCGCAGTCCTCGCTGCGCGAAGAGCGCACGACGCTGTACGGCCTTGCATGGGGCATGCAATGAATACGATTCCTGACGGAAACGCAGAGCAAAAATTCCAGGAACTGCTTACGAAACTCGTCACGGTTCCCGACTGGACGGAAAAGCAGCAACTGGAGCTGGAAATGGCGCGCGACATCTCGGTGGAGATGCTGCGGGTCGCGGAAAGCATGCGCGACGGCCCTTCGGATCTCGAGACCTGCCTGATTTTGCTGAAGTACGCGAAGGTGCTCGATTTCGTGATGTCGGCGCTGGCGTCGCGCCGCGATATCAAGCCACAAACGC
This sequence comes from Paraburkholderia sp. CNPSo 3281, assembly GCF_024206515.1. NCBI lineage: Bacteria > Pseudomonadati > Pseudomonadota > Betaproteobacteria > Burkholderiales > Burkholderiaceae > Paraburkholderia > Paraburkholderia sp. CNPSo 3281. Next base: position 7,496 of record NZ_JAMBPS010000029.1, read on the forward strand.
TGCGCGTGATTTTCAAGCTGGCAGGCCTCAAGGTCGACGAGGCCTATCCGGGGTGAAGCCGATGTGAACCCGACGCATATCCGGTGCGGCAGCTACGCCGCCGACGCCGATGCTCGACACCCACGCGGGCCGTTAGCGGCCCGGCTCCTTCTTTATTGCCAACGCTTTTGCCCGCCGCCGGCTCACTGCGCGCGCACCTTGAGGCGCCACAGCGATGTCAGTTCGGCCGCGCGCGCACGATAGAGCGGATCGCCGGGATCCGAAGCTTTCGGGTGTCGCGGGCGAATGTCCTCCCGGCCCGCCACTTCGAGTCCCGCCTGCACGATCATCTCGACGAGCGATTCGCGCGTGCGCAGACCGAGATGCTCCGCGAAGTCGGACAGAATCAACCACCCCTCGCCACCCGGCTCGAGATGATCCTTGAGGCCGCCGAGAAAGCCGCGCAGCATGCGGCTCTCAGGATCGAAAACGGCGTACTCGATGGGCGACGCGGGGCGCGCCGGCACCCACGGTGGGTTGCAGACAATGAGCGGCGCGCGCCCCGGCGGGAACAGATCCGCCTCGACGACCTCGACCTGCGCGGCGTAGCCGAGGCGGGCAAGGTTCTCGTTCGCGCAGGCGAGCGCGCGGGCGTCCTGATCGGTAGCGACCACGCGCTTCACGCCGCGCGAGGCGAGCACGGCGGCGAGCACGCCCGTGCCCGTGCCGATGTCGAAGGCCTTTTCGAGCGACGGCAGCGCCGTGCGCGCGACGAGATCGACGTATTCGCCGCGCACCGGTGAGAACACGCCGTAGTACGGATGGATGCGCGCGCCGTTCAGCGCCGCGATCTCGACGCCCTTCTTGCGCCATTCGTGCGCGCCGACCAGGCCAAGAATTTCCCGCAGCGACACCGCAGAAGCTTCGCCATCGGCCGCGCCCCATGCCTCTTCGCACGCGAGCCGGACGTCGGGTGAGCGGCGCAGGTTGATGCCGTAATCGCCTTCGAGCGGGATCAGCACCATGCCGAGCGTACGGGCGCGCTGCGCCTGCGCCTGGCGATGCAGATGAAACGCTTCGAGCGGAGAAGCGGGCGCCTTGGGCTGGGCGGAATTGCGCGGCTTGCGCTCGGCACGGCGCGCCATGGCCTGCAACAGTTGACGCGCGTTCTGATAGTCGCCGCGCCACAGCAGCGCGGTGCCTTCGCAGGCAAGGCGGTACGCGGTGTCCGCGGTCGTGCGATCGTCGGCGATGACCACGCGTTTGGGCGCCGGCACGCCAGCCTCGGAGCGCCATCGCACGGTGCGCGGGCCATCGGTGTCGGGCCAGGTGAGAGTGGGATGTTCGGTCATAGGTCGGATATTCGATGCGGCGGGCCAGTTCGTCGATTCGTACCCGGCCCGCGGGTTGGCGCCGCGGGGCGCCTCGAGCGGCGCCATCATATAGCAGAGCGATGCCGTGCGTTCCGCCGCATCGCCTTTGCAACGATGATCGCTCAGACGGGCGGGCGCGTCGACACGGCCAAACGGCGTAGGACGAAACGCGCGCGGGCGGAAGTAAAATGTGCGCCGACCGCCCCCCGCCAGGCCATGCTCATCCGAACGAAACCATGCCAGAAACCACCCAGCAGACACGCCGCGCGCACAAACCGCGTACGCGCCGCGCTAGCGCCGGAGGGGGGCTCGACGAAGGCTTTTATGCCGAACTGTTGCATATCGTAGGGTTGCGGGAGAGCGTTTCCGGCGTAAGGCGTACCGTCGCACGACTCGCGCCGCACGAGCGCTTGCGCGGCGCACTGATCGAACTCGCGCTGTCGCGCCTCGCCGCCCGCGAGGGCGAGAGCAAGAGCGAGTGGCCGGAGGCCGACCACTTCGAGCTCGCGCTGCGGCTTAGCATCGCATGGATCAGCCGCCTCGTTTTTCTCAAGGTGCTCGAAACGCGTCTGCTGACGCTCCATGGCGGCGATTCGACCTACGCGTTTCTGAATGCCCAGAACATCGGCTCGTTCAGCGATTTCGACGCGCTGTGTGACGCCGTACTAGGCGCCGGTGATGACACGCCACCGGCTCGCTTCGCTCACCTTCCCCGCTTCGACGGTTCGCTTTTCCGGCCGCAAGACCTGGACCGAAGCCTGCTCGGCATGAGCGCGCTCGACGATCGCGCCACGCTGCCGCCCTTCAGGGCGACCCTTCTCCCCCATGCGAGCGGCGAGCGGCACACGCTTGCGTATCTGCTCGATTTTCTCGCCGCGTTCGACTTCTCCGCCGGTTTGGTCGCGCGAGCGCCAACCGTGGCGAACAGGCGTTGCCTCGGCGCCTCCGCGCTCGGGCTCGTCTTAGAAAAGCTCAACGGTTACCGCGACGGCGCCTGGTACACGCCGGGCAGCGTCGCGATGCAGCTTGCCCGTCCCGCCATCACGCATGCGGCGATCAATCGCTTGAATCGCGCCAAGGGGTGGCGCTGCACGAATGTCGATCAGCTATCCGAATTGATCGGCGAATCGATCGAAACCCGCGACGAAGCTCGCGCGATTCTGGACTCGCTGCGCATCTGCGATCCCGCCGTGGGCTCAGGGCATCTGCTCGTTTCAGCGCTCAACGAGTTGCTGGCGCTGAAAGTGCGCCTCGGCTTGCTGAGTGCGCGCGACCGCGAAGCGCTCAGCGCTTGCCGCATCGACGTCACCGCGGACCGGCTTTGCGTCACGCACGCGAATGGCGAACCGCTCAGCCGCGAGCGCGATGGCACGACCATCTGCATGATCGAAGCCGCGCTCTTTCGCGTAAAGCGAGACATCGTCGAGCATTCGCTTTTCGGTGTGGATATCCATGCGGATTCGGTCGGCATGGCGCGCCTGCGGCTGTGGATCGAACTGCTCGAACACGCGGATTTCACCGTTTCGCTGCCGAACCTCGAGACCAACCTCAAAGCAGGCAACGCGACGCTCAGCCGTTTTGACTTCCATACGCCCCTGCGCGACTACGCTGAGCTAGTGGCGAACTATCGCGCGAGCGCGGCAAGATTGCGGGCGACAGCCACACCCGCCACACGGCGCGCCGAAATCGCTCGCTTCGCACAACTGCGCGACGCGTTGCTCAACGCCCTCGCGAACAACCAGGCCGAAACGCCACCCGAAGACGCCACGGCGTTCGAATGGCGCATCGAATTCGCCGACCTCCTCACCGACGAAGGCGACTTCGAGCGCTTCGACGCCGTCATCGCGAACCCGCCCTATATCGACTCCGAACGCATGATCAACCAGGGCCAGCGCGCGCTGCGCGAGCGGCTGGCGCGGCGCTGGCCGAGCGCGCGGGGCAACTGGGACCTCTACATCGTGTTCATGGAGCTGGGCCTCGCGCTCCTGAGGCCCGGCGGCGCGATGGCGTATCTCACGCCCGACAAGTGGCTCTCGAAGCCCTTCGGCGATGCCTTGCGCGCCCGGCATCTGGGCAAGATCGAACGCATCGTCAGGCTCGGGCGCGACGTGTTCGAGCAGGCGCGTGTGGATTCGATCGTCACGCTCTTTCGCGAGTCCGGCACGCCCGCCATCGCAACCGCGCGCATCGACGGCGAGACGCTCACCGAGCTTGCGCAAACCGACAAGCGCACGCTCGAGACGCCATGGCCGCTCGACGCGTTGCTCTCGCCGCACGCCGCGTTCGTGCAGCGGTTCGCCCGTGCCCACGCGACACTCGGTTCGCTGCTGCCCTGCGAAAACGCTTGCGCGACGTCGGACGCCTACCGGCTCGCACCGCTCGTCGATATGGCCGAAGGCCGCTTCCAGCCGGACCATCACTACCGCGTGGTGAACACCGGTACGCTCGGGCGCTACGTCTCGCGCTGGGGCAGCAAGCCGATGACCTATCTCGGGCGACGCTACGAGGCACCCGTGGTCGAGCGCGAGCGCTTTGCGTCGACGTTCGCGAACGGCTACGGCGCGAAAGCACGGGCAAAAAAGGTGATCGTGAAAGGCCTCACACGGCTCGACGCGACACTCGATCTCGCAGGCGACACGATCCCTGGCAAGACCACGCTGATCCTGCGCTCCAACGACGAGCCTCTGCTGAAGTTCGCGGCGGCGTTGCTCAATTGCCCGCTCTCGGTGTTCCTGATCCGCGCGAAGTACGGCGCGTCGAGCTACAACGGCGGCGTGGCGTTCACGACCGCGATGATCGACGCCCTGCCCGTGCCGGGCGGCGCTCCGGTGCGCAGCGAGGTCGCCGACTGCGTGACCCGTTTACTGTGCGCCCAGCAGTCCGGATGCGACGCCGCTGAAGTGGACAACATCGCGCGCGAGATCGATCGACGCCTCTACGCGGCATTTGGCTTGTCGCCACAGGAGATCGACCTCGTGGAAGGACGTGCCGGCTCGATGGCGCGCGAGGCAAGCTGAGCGCGCAGCGCGGCGACGGCGTCCCGGCGAGTCGGCTAGTCTTGCTCATCCTCGCGCAGAGCAGACATCATGGAACGGCTTCGATTCTTTAGTGCTTCCGACGAGAGCAGCGTGCTGACGCTATCGATCGCCACGACGTTGGTGATCGCCCTCATCGGCATTCTGTTCGGCCTGATCTCCGGCTCGTTTTCGATTGTGTTCGACGGCGTTTATTCGCTCGTCGACGCGAGCATGAGCGCGCTCGCACTCGCCGTTGTACGCCTGATCACCTCCTACGCGGTCAACGTCGACCTGCCGCGCAAATGGCGCGAGCGCTTCACCATGGGCTTCTGGCATCTCGAACCCATGGTGCTCGGGCTCAACAGCACGCTGCTCGTAGGCGTGGCCGTCTACGCGCTGATCAACGGCGTCACCAACCTGCTCTCCGGCGGCCACGAGCTGCACTTCGGTCCTGCCCTTGTCTACGCCGTGCTCACCGTCAGTGCCTGCGTGGCGATGGCGGTGTTCGAATCGCGCGCGAACCGCCGGATCCACTCGGATTTCGTGCGCCTCGACATCAAGTCGTGGATCATGTCCGCGGGCATCACGGCAGCGCTGCTCGTGGCCTTCAGCGTCGGCTATGCGATTCAGGGAACGGCGTGGGAGCCCCTCACGCCCTACGTCGACCCAGCGGCGCTCGTGGTGGTGTGCGTCGTGATCATTCCGATTCCGCTCGCGGAAATCCGCCAGGCCCTGTTGGACGTGTTGCTCGTGGCGCCCGCGGATCTCAAGCAGCATGTCGATGCCGTTGCGAAGCGCTTTGTCGAGCGCTACGCCTTTGAGTATTACCGCGCCTATGTCGCGAAAGTGGGCCGCTCCCGCGAGATCGAGCTGTATTTCGTCGTGCCGCCCGACATGCCGCCGAAACGCATCGCCGAATGGGACGCGATCCGCGACGAAATTGGCCGGGCCATCGGCGGGGACGAGTCGCACCGCTGGCTCACGATCATGTTCACGAGCGATCCGCAATGGGCGGAGTGAGGAATCTGGCGCGCGCGCAGAAAGCACAAAGGGTTACGTGAAGTTCACGTAACCCTTTGTCTTGAATGTGGTGCCGGCTGCAGGACTCGAACCCGCCACCTGATGATTACAAATCAACTGCTCTACCAGATGAGCTAAGCCGGCGTAGCCCGCTATTCTACTTCATTTCACGATCTTGAGGTGGCCCTTGCCGCCCTTGTTGCCGCCTTCGTCGTCTTTGTCGGCGGCGCGCGTCGCAACCGGCGCGAGCGGCGCAGCGGGTTCCTCGGCAGGCTCGTCGCGCACTGCGTGCGCCTCGTGCGCTTCGGCTTCTTCGTGGTCCTCCGAGGACAGCACATCGTCGGCATCGCCGGGCGGCGACTCGACCGGGAACGCCATGCCCTGACCGTTCTCGCGCGCGTAGATCGCGAGCACGTTCGACACCGGCACCTCGATCTTGTGCGACTTGCCCGAGAAGCGCGCGTGGAACTCGATCGTCTCGTTGCCCATCTGCAACTGGCTCGTCGCCTCGAAGCTGATGTTCAGCACGATCTCACCGTCACGCACGAACTGGCGCGGCACGCGCGTGCGGTTGTCGACCCGCACCGCGATATGCGGCGTGAAGCCGTTGTCGGTGCACCACTCGTACAGCGCGCGCAGCAAATACGGCTTGGTGGAAATCTCTTGCATCAACAATCCTTTCGCGAGGCGGCATCCACACCCACGCTGTGCACGCCGCCTCTGTTACCTGCAACCACCAGGATACTGCTTAACGGCGCATAACCTTTTCAGACGGCGTCAGCGCTTCGATGTACGCAGGACGGCTGAAAATGCGCTCGGCATACTTCATGAGCGGCGCGGCATTCTTCGACAGCTCGATGCCGTAGTGGTCGAGGCGCCACAGCAGCGGCGCGATTGCGACGTCGAGCATCGAGAACTCTTCGCCCAGCATGTACTTGTTCTTCAGGAAGATCGGCGCGAGCTGCGTGAGGCGGTCGCGGATCGCGAGGCGCGCCTTCTCGTGGTTCTTCTCGGCGGCCTTGCCCTTCTCGTTTTCGAGCGTGCTCACGTGCACGAACAGTTCCTTCTCGAAGTTGAGCAGGAACAGACGCGCGCGGGCGCGCTGGACCGGGTCGGCCGGCATCAGCTGCGGATGCGGGAAGCGCTCGTCGATGTACTCGTTGATGATGTTCGACTCGTACAGAATCAGGTCGCGCTCGACCAGAATCGGCACCTGACCGTACGGATTCATCACGGCGATGTCTTCCGGTTTGTTGAACAGGTCGACGTCGCGGATTTCGAAGTCCATGCCCTTTTCGAACAACACCAGCCGGCAGCGCTGGGAGAACGGGCAGGTAGTGCCTGAGTACAGAACCATCATGATTTACATTTCCTCAATAAACCCAAAAGGCCAGCGGGCGAAAAAACCGTCTGACGGTCCCTGAACCGTCAGACGGCTTCTCGTCGCACCGGCCCCACGTCGGTCAGGACGTGCCTATTTGATATCTTTCCAGTACGCGGCGTTCAATCGCCACGCGAAAAAGCTCAAGACGCCGAGGAACAGGAGCACCCACACGCCAAGCTGCCTGCGGGTTTTCTGCTCGGGTTCGGCCATCCAGCCGAGGTAGGCCACCAGGTCGGCCACGTCGGCATCATAATCCACCGGCGATAGCGTTCCAGGCGTGACCTGCTGGAACCCGGCAAAGCGACGGACTTTTTCCCCGGTTTCCTCATCCGTCGTGTCCTCGAACTTCGCCGTGCGGATGCCCTGCAACTGCCACAGCACGTGCGGCATGCTCACGTTTTCGAACACCAGATTGTTCCAGCCGGTCGGCCGCGTGTCGTCGCGGTAGAAGCTGCGCAGGTACGTGTACAGCCAGTCGCGCCCTTTCGCCCGCGCTTCCACGGAGAGGTCCGGCGGCGCCACGCCGAACCACGACTTCGCGTCGTCCGGACGCATCGCGATGGACATCGTGTTGCCGACCTTGTCGGTCGTAAACAACAGATTATCTTCGATTTGCTTCTGCGGAATGCCGAGAACCTGCAATCGGCTGTAGCGCATCAAGTTCGCACTATGGCAATTCAGACAATAGTTTACAAACAATTTGGCGCCGTGTTGCAGCGAAGCAAGATTTTCGCCGTTATCGGGAGCGCGGTCGAGCGGAATGTTTTCCTGCGCTACGACAGATCCGACCCCAAAGGCACATGAGAGCGCCAGCGCGGCCAAGCCGGCCCGGACGCCGGCAGCCCGTATGCTCACCTTCGCGAGCGTCGAAAAAAGAGAACGTTTCGTCATATCTTCCTCGCTCGTCAATTAATGGGGCTTGAACCGCACGCGTTCGGGCGGCTGCTTGAAAGTGCCAAGCGGCGTCCAGAACGGCATGCCGAGGAAGAAAGCGAAATAGACGAGCGCGCAGATCTGGGCGATCAGCGTGGCCGCCGGCGATGGCGGCTTCGTGCCGAGGAATGCGAGCGTCAGGAACGCCAGCACGAAGATGCCGAGAAATACCTTGTGAAAGAACGGCCGGTAGCGGATCGACTTCACTGGCGAGCGGTCGAGCCATGGCAGGAAGAAGAGCGAGATCACCGCCGTGCCCATCACCACCACGCCCCAGAACTTCGACTCAGTGAAGTACATGGCGAGGATCACGAGCACCGCCAGCACCGGTAGCCCGGCGCGCCATTTGCCGCGGGCGCGCACGAGCGCGAGCAGCCCCAGCAGCGCGATCACGATCATCAGCACGATCTTGAACGGGTCGGTCGTGGCGCGCAGCATCGCGTAGAACGCCGTGAAGTACCAGACCGGCGCGATTTCGGGCGGCGTTTGCAGCGGGTTGGCCGGCACGAAGTTGTTCGACTCCAGGAAGTAGCCGCCCATCTCCGGCGCGAAGAACACGATCGCCGCGAAGATCATCAGGAAGATGCACACGCCCATGAAGTCGTGCACCGAGTAGTACGGATGGAACGGGATACCGTCGAGCGGCACGCCGTTCGCGTCCTTCTTCGCCTTGATCTCGATGCCGTCCGGGTTGTTCGAGCCCACTTCGTGCAGCGCGATGATGTGACAGATCACGAGCCCGACCAGCACCAGCGGAATGGCGATCACGTGGAACGCGAAGAAGCGGTTCAGCGTGACGTCCGACACCACGTAGTCGCCGCGAATCCACAGCGAGAGGTCCGGGCCGATGAAGGGAATCGCGGAGAACAGGTTCACGATCACCTGCGCGCCCCAGAACGACATCTGGCCCCATGGCAGCAGGTAACCGAAGAACGCCTCGGCCATCAGGCACAGGAAGATCGCGCAGCCGAAGATCCACACGAGCTCGCGTGGCTTGCGGTACGAGCCGTACAGCAGCCCGCGGAACATGTGCAGATACACGACCACGAAGAACATCGAAGCGCCCGTGGAGTGCATGTAGCGAATCAGCCAGCCCCACGGCACCTCGCGCATGATGTACTCGACCGACGCGAACGCGAGCGTCGCATCGGGCTTGTAGTTCATGGTGAGGAAAATGCCGGTGATGATCTGGTTGACCAGCACGAGCAGCGCGAGCGAACCGAAGAAGTACCAGAAGTTGAAGTTCTTCGGCGCGTAGTACTCGGAAGCGTGAGCGCGCCAGCTCGCGGTCATCGGAAAGCGCTTGTCGATCCAGCCTTGCAGGCCGGCCGTCTCCACCACATCCTTTTCGGTTCCCGTCGCCATCACGCTTCTCCTTTTTCGTCCTTGCCGATCACGATCTGCGTCGGGGACGCGAACATGTAGCGGGGAATGTCGAGGTTTTGCGGCGCCGGCTTGTTCTTGAATACGCGGCCGGAGAGATCGTAGGTGGAGCCGTGGCACGGGCACAGGAAGCCGCCTGGCCAGCTGTCGGGCAGGTTCGGCTGCGGGCCTTCCTGAAAGCGCGGCGTCGGCGTGCAGCCCAGATGGGTGCAGACGGCCACGGCCACGAGAATGTTCTGATGCTCGGCGCGCGAACGGAATTCGTTCATGCAGTACTCGGGCATCGGCATCGAGAACGGATGTTCGGAGTTCGGGTCGGCCAGCTCGGGATCGGCCTTCTTGACGTCGGCCATCATGCGATCCGTGCGGTTCAGGATCCACACGGGCTTGCCGCGCCAGGCCACGGTCATCATGGAGCCGGGCTGCAGATTCGTGATATCGGCTTCGACGGGCGCGCCGGCGGCGCGGGCTTTTTCGGATGGTGCAAAGGAACCTACGAAAGGTACGACAGTGGCCACGCCTCCAATGCCACCTGCTACGGACGTCGCAATCAGCCAGGTTCGGCGGCTGCCATCGACGCGGTCATTCTCTTTGTCTCGCATCACATCGCCCCACTTCTGAGTTGGATTTTTCCGTCACGCCAGCTTACCCGCGGTGCTGCCGAACGCTAGTTTGCTCGAATGGAGTTGGCATTTACAAGGGGCGTTCTCGAAAAAGCCTCGGAAGTCCTTGATATCTCGGGGTTTTCCCGCAGAAAAGAGGGCCACTTTCTTTTCAGCTTGTAAATGCCTTATGAATAAAACGATGCTGCGCCACGGCAATTTGCGCCGAATGCGCAATCAAACGGGATTGTCGATATCGATGAAAAGATGCTCGATGTCGAAGGCTTCCGAGAGGTGCGCGCCCACTGCCTGCACACCGAACCGCTCGGTTGCGTGGTGGCCCGCGGCGAGGAACGCCACGCCGCTTTCCGCCGAGGTGTGCGTGATCGGCTCGGAGATTTCGCCGGTGAGGAAGACGTCGGCGCCGGCGTCGATCGCCGCGTCGAAGAGACTTTGCGCCGCGCCCGTGCACCAGGCCACGCGGCGCAGTTGCCAGTCGGGGTCGCCGAGCACGAGCGGCGAGCGGCCGAGCGTCTGCTCGACCTCGGCGGTAAAGTGCGCGAGCGTGATCGGCATGGGCAGCGTGGCCATCCAGCCAAGATCCTGGTCGCCGAAGCGTTGTTCGCCGATCCAGCCGAATCGGGCGCCCAACTGCGCGTTATTGCCCAGTTCGGGATGGCAGTCCAGCGGCAGATGGTAGGCGAACAGGTTGATATCGTTCGCGAGCAGCGTCTTCAAACGCCGGTACTTGCGGCCCGTAATTTGCGGCGCTTCGTTCTTCCAGAAGTAACCGTGGTGCACGAGCACGGCATCGGCGCCCCACTCGAGCGCCGCTTCGAGGAAGGCGAGCGAAGCGGTCACGCCCGTGGCGATCTTCTGTACGCGCCGCCGCCCTTCGACCTGCAAGCCATTGGGGCAGTAGTCCTTGAACCGCGCGGATTCCAGAAGATTGTTCAGATACAATTCCAGTTCGATCCGATCCATATAATCCTCTAATCTTCAGATGCTTAGACGCTTTTGGCTGTTCTTCGCCCAGGCGGTGACGGTCCTGCTGGCGTTGATGTTCATCATCGCCACGCTCAAACCGCAGTGGCTGCAGCACCAGGGGCAGTTCGGCAAGCAGCTTGCCGAACCGATCGTCGCACTGCGGGAAGTGGCGCCAGGTATTGGTGGAGGCGCCGCCCAGGGCTCCTATGCGGACGCCGCCCAGAAGGCCATGCCCGCGGTCGTCAACGTGTTCTCGAGCAAGGATGGGTCGCTGCCGCCCGATCCCCGCCAGAACGACCCGCTATTTCGCTACTTCTTCGGCGAACGCAACAAAAACCAGAAGCAGCAGGAGCAGCCTGCCGCCAACCTCGGTTCGGGCGTCATTGTCAGTCCGGACGGTTACATTCTAACGAACCAGCACGTAATCGACGGCGCGGACCAGATCGAAATCGCGCTTTCCGACGGCCGCACCACCAACGCCAAAGTGATCGGCATCGACCCGGAAACCGATCTCGCGGTGCTCAAGATCAATCTGCCAAACCTGCCCACCATCACGCTCGGCCGCATGGACCAGACGCGCGTGGGCGACGTCGTGCTCGCCATCGGCAACCCGTTCGGCGTGGGCCAGACGGTCACGATGGGCATCATCAGCGCGCTGGGCCGCAATCACCTCGGCATCAACACGTTCGAAAACTTCATTCAGACGGACGCGCCGATCAATCCGGGCAACTCGGGCGGCGCGCTCGTCGACGTGAACGGCAACCTGCTCGGCATCAACACGGCCATCTACTCGCGCTCGGGCGGCTCGCTCGGCATCGGCTTCGCGATTCCCGTTTCCACGGCGCGCAGCGTGCTGGAGAGCATCATCACCTCGGGTTCGGTCACGCGCGGCTGGATCGGCGTGGAGCCACAGGACGTGACGCCTGAGATTGCCGACTCTTTCGGGCTCAAGGAGAAGTCGGGCGCGATCGTCGCAGGCGTGCTGCAGGGCGGCCCCGCCGACAAGGCCGGCATCAAGCCGGGCGACGTCCTGACCTCGGTGAACGGTGAGGCCATCACCGACACCACGCGCCTCCTGAACGTCATCGCGCAGATCAAGCCGGGCTCGGACGCGAAGATCCACCTCGTGCGCAAGAACAAGGACATGGATCTCGACGTTCTGATCGGCAAGCGCCCGCCGCCGCCGAAGCAGCCGGCCCAGGAAGACGGCGAAGGCGACGACGGAGGTTGATGTCACACCGCAGGTGGGGCGTCGCGCCCTGCCCGCAAGCAGAAAACGAAAAGGCCGCGAACGTGGGTTCGCGGCCTTTTGCTTTCCTGCGGCTTTTTCTCCGCTAAGCCAGCGGGGCTAGCTCGCCGCCTGACTCTCGTCCGCGGGCTTCTTCTCGCCAGTGCCGACGAAGATACGCGCCGCGATAATGCCCAGCTCGTACAGGATGATGAGTGGCAGCGCGAGAATGAGCTGCGAGAACACGTCCGGCGGCGTTACCACTGCCGCGACGATGAACGCGCCAACGATCACGTAGGGCCGGACCTGCTTGAGCTTCTTCACGGTGACCACGCCCATGCGCACGAGCAACACGACGATGATCGGCACCTCGAAGGTCACACCGAACGCGATGAACATGGTGAGCACGAAGCTCAGGTAATTGTTGATATCGGTCGTCATCTCCGCGCCGAGGGGCGCGTTGTAGTGCGCCATCACGCGGAAGATGGTCGGGAACACCACGAAATACGCGAACGCCATGCCGCACAGGAAGAGCGTGTAGCTACTCGCCACGAGCGGCACGACGAGCTTCTTTTCGTGCTGGTATAGGCCGGGGGCGACGAACGCCCAGATCTGGTAGAGCACGACCGGCAGTGCGATCACGAAGGCCACGAGCATCGTGACCTTCATGGGCACGAAGAACGAGCCGGTCACGTCGGTGACGATCATCTTGCCGTCGCGCGGCAGGTTCTGCATGAGCGGACGCGCAAGCAGCCGGAATATGTCGGGCGCCCAGTAGACGAGCCCGACGAACACGACGATCACGGCAACGCCTGCGCGAATGATGCGGTCGCGCAGTTCGACGAGATGGGAAATGAAGGTCTCTTCGGAGCCTTCTTCCAGTTTTTGCTGGGGGTCGCTCACACCGGCCCTCGGTTGGAAATGGTCGTGCGCAAAGGCGGATCCGCGTCAGAAGAACCGCGTGGGCCGGCGCAGGCTCGCCGGGGTATGCTGCGCCACGCGCGCAGCGCCCGATTGCACCCGCGTGCGGCGCAGCGTGGCGCGTTTGTACCAGGCCGGCGCGGCGCTTTGCTTCACACGCCAGTTCTTGCGCTTCGCACCGCTCGCGCCTGCGTTGCCGGAGCGCCATCCTGATTGCGTGGCGACGCCGTCCAACACGTTGGCGGCGCCTTCCACGCTGGCAGGATCCGCGCCGCCTGCGATGCTCGGCGACACCGACGTGCCCGCGTTCCACGCGTCGTTCAACTCGCTTTCATGCTTGCGCAGATTGTCCTGAACGTTCTTCTCGACGTTCTGCGCCGCCGCCTCGAACTCGGTCTTCATGCGGCGCAACTCGTCGAGTTCGATCTCGCGCGTGACTTCCGCCTTGACGTCGTTGATATAGCGCTGCGCGCGCCCGAACAGCGCGCCGGCCGTGCGTGCGACCCGCGGCAGCCGCTCCGGCCCGAGAACGACCAGCGCGACCACGCCGATCAGCGCCATCTTGGTTAAACCGAGATCGAGCATGAATGGAGTTTTCCGTCAGCCTTGGCTGCCTTAATGGAAACAAGCGGGAAACAAGCGAGAAACAAGCGGAAAAACCAGTGGCGGCAAAAAATCAGCCGCCACACGTTTTAGCGGTAGTCGTTCGAGCGCTGCGTCTTGTCCTTGGCTTCGACGTCGACCGCACCGCCGTCGGCCGGGAGTTCGCGCTTTTGCGCGTCCGCACCGGCGCCTTCGTTCTCGCGCATGCCTTCCTTGAAACCCTTCACCGCACCGCCCAGATCGCTACCGATATTGCGCAGTTTCTTGGTGCCGAAGACGAGCGCAACGATCAACAAGACGATCAGCCAGTGCCAAATGCTCAACGAACCCATGATTGACTCTCTCCTTAACCCCGCCGCCGCGCGAACTGCGCAACGCGATAAATTGTGCCTGTTCGATGTTGCATGGACGTGGCGTGCGACCCTTTAGCGCGACGCTTCAGTGAGACCCACGCCATCCGTCATTTATACCGACTTTCAGCGCCGCCGGCACTCAGCCCATGCGGTGCCACGGACGCGGCCCAGCGAGCAAATGCGCGTGCAGATGGTAGACCTCCTGCCCGCCGCCCGGCCCCGTATTCACCACCGTCCGAAACCCGGTTTCGCCGCCCGTGTACGAGACGCCCAATTCCCTTGCGAGCCGCGCGACCAATACAAACATTCTACCAAGCAGCGGTGCGTCGTTTTCACCGCAATCGGCGAGGGTGGAAATATGCTGGCGCGGAATCACGAGGACGTGTGTCTCGGCTGCAGGCCGGATGTCGCGGAAGGCGACGAACTCGTCGTCCTCGTACACCCGTGTGCTGGGAATATGGCCGTCGGCAATCTTGCAGAAGAGACAGGTGCTGCGGTCGTGACTCATGGTGCTCCTGGTGAGCAAAGCCGCACGCGCCCCCGGAGCCTTCAGAACCAGGCGCGCGGGTTGTGCAGCGGCTTGTTGTCGTACAAGTACAGCCAGCCTTTGATGATACGGTACAACGTCCAGATTGCGACAGCCCACAAAATTGGAATGCCGACCAGCACGAAGATGAGCACGCCGCCGATCAGATGGCCGGCCAGACCGAGCCAGAACGTGCGGATTTGCCACGTGAAGTGCTGCTCATAGGGCGTGCCGAGCGCTTCGTCGCGTTTGAGGTAATTCAGGATGATCGCCACCAGCACCGAAATGCCGCCGGTCAGCCAGTACACCGCATAGAGCGCGTACAGCACATGCGTGAAAGTACGCAGGCTGCGCAAACGGTCCGCGTCAACGCCGTTGCGGTACGAAGGGGGCGGATAGTCGCCGGACGTGGACATGTTGTTCATCTCCTGTCGATCCGGACTTAGGGCTTTAGCCCTTACTCCGGTTCCATGCAAAGCCATCGTTCTGTTAGTGGGTGCGCTGCACGGCAACCTTCACTCGCCGCTCTCTTCGCGCTCGCGGCTCTTGCGCAGCGCCTTTTCCTCGAGACCCGAAAGGCCTTCGCGACGTTCCAGTTCCGCGAGCACGTCGGCGGGACTCAGATCAAAGTGCGAGAGCGTAACGAGGCAGTGGAACCACAGGTCGGCCATCTCGCCGACCAGCGCCTTCGGTGCGCCGCCCTGACGCACGTCTTTCGCGGCCAGCACGACTTCGGTCGCCTCTTCGCCGACCTTCTTGAGCACCGCGTCGTCGCCCTTGTGAAACAGGCGCGCGACGTAGGAGGCGTCCGGATCGCCGCCCTTGCGGCTGTCGATCACCGCCGCGAGGCGCAGCAGGGTGTCGTTGGTGTTCAGTTGCGTCATTTGTAGATGTGTTCGGGGTCTTTCAGCACCGGGTCGACGGCGACCCAGCGGCCTTCGTCGACGGTGCCTTCGAATTGCTGGAAAAAGCA
Source organism: Paraburkholderia sp. CNPSo 3281 (assembly GCF_024206515.1). NCBI lineage: Bacteria > Pseudomonadati > Pseudomonadota > Betaproteobacteria > Burkholderiales > Burkholderiaceae > Paraburkholderia > Paraburkholderia sp. CNPSo 3281. The sequence goes on from NZ_JAMBPS010000029.1 coordinate 22,778, forward strand.
CGAGTGGCGGCCCGTGTGGCACGCAATGCCCGAGACCTGCTCGATCTTGAGCAGGACGACGTCTTCGTCGCAGTCGAGGCGGATGTCGCTCACGTGCTGCACGTGGCCCGACTCCTCGCCCTTGAACCACAGGCGCTGGCGCGAGCGCGAGAAGTACACCGCACGGCGCAGCTCGACCGTCTTGGCGAGCGCTTCGCGGTTCATCCACGCGAACATCAGGACGTCGCCCGTGGCGGCTTCCTGCGCGATCACGGGCACGAGGCCGTTGGCGTCCCAGTTGACCTTGTCGAGCCAGTTGGCATTGGCAAGGTCGTTATCGGATTTGCCGGTTTGAGTGTTGCTCATCGCGTTACATCCTCACCGAAATGCCCTGGTCGGCCATGAAGCGCTTCGCCTCGCCCACCGTGTGCTCGCCATAGTGGAAGATGCTCGCCGCCAGCACGGCGTCGGCATGGCCCTTGACGATGCCGTCCGCGAGATCCTGCAGGCCGCCCACGCCGCCCGAGGCGATCACGGGAATCGGCACCGCGTCGGACACCGCGCACGTGAGCGCGAGGTCGAAGCCGCTCTTCGTGCCGTCGCGGTCCATGCTCGTGAGCAGGATTTCGCCCGCGCCCAGCTCGGCCATCTTGCGCGCCCATTCCACGGCGTCGATGCCCGTGGCCTTGCGCCCGCCGTGCGTAAACACTTCCCAGCGCGCGGGTTCGCCCGGCGCCGATGTCCGCTTCGCGTCGATGGCGACGACGATGCATTGCGAGCCGTATTTGTCGGCGGAATCGCGCACGAGCTGCGGATTGGCGACCGCCGACGAGTTCATGCTGACCTTGTCGGCACCGGCGTTGAGCAGGCGCCGCACGTCCGCCACGGCGCGCACGCCGCCGCCCACGGTGAGCGGAATAAAGACCTGCGAAGCCACCGCCTCGATGATCGGCAGGATCAGGTCGCGCTGGTCGGAGGTCGCGGTGATGTCGAGGAACGTGAGTTCGTCGGCGCCCTGGTCGTCGTAGCGGCGTGCGATTTCGACGGGGTCGCCCGCGTCGCGCAGTTCGACGAAATTGACGCCCTTGACGACGCGCCCGGCGGTCACGTCGAGGCAGGGGATAATGCGTTTGGGTAGAGCCATGATCTTGCCGAAGTTGCCAGTCGGTGTGTGTGCGGCGAGCACCTTTCGCGAGAAGGCTGCCGGGCCCGGTTCGGGCGTGGCGCGCAGCCCATTGTCGCGCGCTTTGCGCCTTGCCTTGCGCCTCGAGGCGAAATTATCCCGCGCGAGCGCCAGTCCCCATGGAGATGGCGGCGCAGCGCCAAAAACAAAAGGCCTCCAGTGACGGAGGCCGGCATACGACGCTTTACGCGTCGTCCGATTCGCGCAGGCTGTCTGCGCGCGTTTGCGCGGCGTTGAAATCGAGGTCGCCCGAGTAGATCGCGCGGCCGCAGATCACGCCTTCCACGCCTTCGTCCTCGACCTCGCACAGTGCGTCGATATCGGCGAGGTTGGAAAGACCGCCGCTCGCGATGATCGGAATCTTCACCGCGCGCGCGAGGCGCACCGTCGCTTCGATGTTGATGCCCTGAAGCATGCCGTCCCGGCCGATGTCGGTGTAGATGATCGACTCGGCGCCGTAGTCCTCGAACTTGCGCGCGAGGTCCACGACTTCGTGGCCCGTGAGCTTGCTCCAGCCGTCCGTCGCAACTTTGCCGTCTTTCGCGTCGAGGCCGACGATGATATGGCCCCCGAATGCGGTGCATGCTTCCTGGAGGAAGCCCGGATTCTTCACGGCGGCGGTGCCGATGATCACATACGACAGGCCGTCGTCGAGATAACGCTCGATGGTGTCGAGGTCGCGGATGCCGCCGCCAAGCTGCACGGGGATCTCGTCGCCGACTGCGCGGATGATCTCGCGAATCGCGTCTTCGTTCTTCGGCTTGCCGGCGAACGCGCCGTTGAGGTCGACCAGGTGCAGGCGCCGCGCGCCGCGCTCGACCCAGTGTCGGGCCATAGCCGCCGGTTCCTCGGAGAAAATCGTCGCCTGGTCCATATCGCCTTGTTTGAGGCGCACGCAGTGACCGTCTTTGAGATCGATGGCCGGAATCAGCAGCATAGCTTCGGGTGTGTCTGGGAATGAGGTTGAAGTCTGCAGCGCCGGCGGAAAAAAGGCCCGATCCGACGCCGTTTCGCTAGTTTAGTACAACTCTTTCGGCGGCCTTGCCCACGCAAATCGAATGCCGCTGCGCTCGTGCGCAAAGGCGGCTGCGAGCGTCAGCGCCGCAGGAAATCAGGGGTTCCAGTGGACGAAGTTGCGATAGACGCGCAAGCCTGCAGCGGCGCTCTTTTCCGGGTGGAATTGGGTGGCGAAGATGTTATCCCGCGCCACTGCCGAGGTAAAGGCCGCGCCGTACGGCGTTTCGCCCACGGTGTGCGCCGCATCCGCCGGAACCACATAGTAGCTGTGCACGAAGTAGAAGAAGCTTTCGTCGGGCACACCGTCCCACAGGGCGTGCGCGCGCGCCTGGCGCACGCGGTTCCAGCCCATTTGCGGGACCTTGAAGCGCGAGCCGTCATCCTGCAACTGGCCTTGCAGATCGAAGCGCACGACCTTGCCGGGCAGCAGGCCCAAGCCCTTCGTGTCGCCTTCCGCGCTCCAGTCGAACAGCATTTGCTCGCCCACGCACACGCCCATGAGCGGCTTCGTGCGCGAGGCTTCGAGCACGGCATCCTGCAGGCCCGACTCGGCGAGGCTGCGCATGCAGTCGGGCATCGCGCCCTGCCCCGGCAGCACCACGCGGTCGGCAGCACGGATCGCCTCGGGACGCTCGACGATGGCCACGTCGGCTTCCGGCGCGGCCTGCCTCAGCGCCTGGGCCACCGAACGCAGGTTGCCCATTCCATAATCAACAATCGCAATTGAAGTTTTCATCTCGAATCCGGCCTGCTCAAAAGGCCTTGCCCCTGGCTGTGTGGGCGCATGTGCGCCGCGATGTGCCCTGATCTGCCTTCGAAGCCGTCAATGTACGCCAGTCGGCGCGTGCAAGCCCATAAGCCGAACGGCTAATGTGGCGCGCATGCCGCATGTGGGCGACGGCCCCGGCGCGCCGGGGCCGAAGTCCTGCTCAGGCACGCCCCGGCACAGTGCGCGCAGCGCGGCCCGCCTCCCGGTCGGTGAAAGGCGTCGCTTAGAGGCTGCCCTTCGTCGACGGAATCTTGCCCGCCTGACGTTCGTCCAGTTCGGCGGCCTGGCGCAGCGCGCGGCCGAATGCCTTGAACACGGTTTCCATCTGATGGTGCGCGTTGAGGCCGCGCAGATTGTCGATGTGCAGCGTCACGCCGGCGTGGTTCACGAAGCCGCGGAAGAACTCGATCGACAGGTCGACGTCGAACGTGCCGATGCGCGCGCGCGTGAACGGCACGTGGAATTCGAGGCCCGGACGGCCCGAGAAGTCGATCACGACGCGCGAGAGCGCTTCGTCGAGCGGCACATAGGCGTGGCCGTAACGGCGAATGCCCTTCTTGTCGCCAATGGCCTGCGCCACCGCCTGGCCGAGCGTGATGCCGACGTCTTCCACCGTATGGTGGTCGTCGATATGCGTGTCGCCATGCGCCTCGATGTCCAGATCGATCAGACCGTGTCGTGCGATCTGGTCGAGCATGTGGTCGAGAAACGGCACGCCGGTCGCGAGCTTTTGCTCGCCGGTGCCGTCCAGATTGAGTTTCACGCGGATTTGCGTTTCGCTGGTGTTGCGAACGACTTGCGCGACGCGCATGGCAATTTCCTTCAAACAGCCCGTAACAGGAGAGTGGGAGAACGAAGCTTCGACTTAACGGAGCACGAGCTTCAGGGCAGCGAGCAATTGCGCGTTTTCGTCGGGGGTGCCAACGGTCAGGCGCACACAGTTCGCAAGCAATGGGTGCATTTTACCCACGTTTTTGATCAGAATCCGGGCAGACAGCAGCGTGTCAAAAACCGCCGCCGCGTCGGGCACGCGCACGAGCAGGAAATTGCCCGCGCTTTCGAACACCTGGGCGCCCGGCAGCTTCGCCACTTCGCCGGCCAGCGTCGCACGTTGCGCGCGCAGCTGCGCGGCCTGCGCATCGAGCACATCGATATGGTCGAGCAGCAGATCCGCCGCCGCCTGCGTGAGCACGTTCACGTTGTAGGGCGGGCGCACCTTGTCGAATTCGTTGAGCCACGACGCACGCCCGGCCAGATAGCCGAGGCGGATGCCCGCGAGCCCGAGCTTCGACATCGTGCGCATCACGACGACGTTGTCGAACTCGCCCGCGCGCGGCATCCAGCTTTGCATCGCGAACGGCTGGTAAGCCTCGTCGATCACCACGAGGCTCTTCGCCTCTTCAGCCGCCGCGATCACGCGCTCGATGTCGGCGTCGTCGAACAGCGTGCCCGTGGGGTTGTTCGGGTATGCCAGCCAGATCACGGCGGGCGTGTGCTGAGCGATCGCCGCGAGCGTCGCTTCGAGGTCGAGCGTGAAGTCGCTCTTGAGCGGCACACCGACGAACTCCAGCTGCGCAAACTTCGCCGACATCGCGTACATGACGAAGCCCGGCACCGGCGCGAGCACCTTCGCGCCCGGCTTCGCGCACGCCATGGTGATCATGCTGATGATCTCGTCCGAGCCGTTGCCGAGCAGCACGTCGCAGTCGGCCGGCACGCGCATCGTCTGCTTGAGCTTCGCGATCAGCGCCTCGGGGCGCGGCGCGGGATAGCGGTTGAGCGCGACCGCCGCGAGGCGTTCGCCCAATTGCGCGGCAAGGTCGGCGGGCAGGGCAAACGGGTTCTCCATGGCGTCGAGCTTCACGAAACCGGAAGCGTCGGGCACGGGGTAACTCGTCATCGCGAGCACGTCGCGACGGATGATGTCTTGTGGTGTCGTCATGTCGAAAGGCGGCTCGCGAAAAGCGGGGCCGCCGGCACGGGCAGCTCGGCGAGCCGGCTGCCCTGGTTATCGTCGTGGTCTCTGCTGCGTGCGGGTCAAACTGAAGGTCTAACTGCTGCGCCCCGCGCACTCGCGGGGCTTGCCGCCGCACAGCGTCTCCATGCTGCGCGACGGCTCACTCAACCGGTCTCTGCGAGTCGCGAGGCGTGCCTTATACCTGCTTCATGCGGAATTCGGCGCTGCGCGCGTGGGCTTGCAGGCCTTCGCCGTAGGCCAGCTCGGCTGCGATCTCGCCGAGCGTTTGCGCGCCTTCCGCGCTCACCTCGATGAGGCTCGAGCGCTTGATGAAATCATAGACGCCAAGCGGCGACGAGAAACGTGCGGTACGAGACGTAGGAAGCACGTGATTCGGCCCCGCGCAGTAGTCGCCGAGGCTTTCGCTCGTGTAGCGGCCAAGGAAGATCGCGCCCGCGTGGCGGATTTCGGCGCCCCACTTCTGCGGCTCCAGCGCCGAGATTTCGAGGTGCTCCGGCGCGATCTCGTTGGCGATGGCGCAGGCCTCGGCCATGTCGCGCACCTTCACGAGCGCGCCGCGGTTCGTGAGGGACGTGGCGATGACTTCGGCGCGCGGCATCGCGGGCAGCAACTCGTCGATGGCGTCTTCCACGCGCTTGATGAAGCCCGGGTCCGGGCACAGCAAGATGGACTGCGCGAGCTCGTCGTGCTCGGCCTGCGAGAACAGGTCCATGGCCACCCAGCGCGGATCGGTCGTGCCGTCGCAGATCACGAGGATTTCCGAGGGGCCCGCGATCATGTCGATGCCGACCGTGCCGAACACGCGGCGTTTGGCCGAAGCGACATAGGCATTGCCCGGTCCGCAAATCTTGTCGACGGCCGGGATCGTATTCGTGCCGTACGCGAGCGCCGCCACGGCCTGCGCACCGCCGATCGTGAACACGCGATCGACGCCGCCGAGCAGCGCCGCCGCCAGCACGAGCGGGTTCTTCACGCCATCGGGCGTGGGCACGACCATGATGATTTCGCGCACACCCGCGACCCGCGCGGGAATGGCGTTCATCAGCACGGACGACGGGTACGCGGCCTTGCCGCCGGGCACATAGAGGCCCACGCGGTCGAGCGGTGTGACCTTTTGGCCGAGCACCGTGCCGTCGGATTCAGTGTATTGCCAGCTATGCGAGCCGCACTCGATGCGCTGCTTCTCGTGGTAGCCGCGCACGCGGGCCGCCGCCGCTTCGAGCGCCGCGCGCTGCTTGGGCTCGAGGCTTTCCAGCGCCGCTTCGAGTTCGCTGAACGGCAGTTCGAGCGCCGCGACGCTCGGGGCGGCAAGGCGATCGAAGCGGTTCGTGTAGTCGAGCACGGCGGCGTCGCCGCGCGCCTTCACGTCGGCGAGAATCTGCGCGACGGAGCGCTCGATGGCCTCGTCCTCGCTCGCCTCGAAGGCGAGCACCGCGTGCAGCGCCTTCTTGAAGCCTTCGGCGCTGGAATCGAGTTTGCGCATCGTGATAGCCATGCTGGTATCCATCCGTTACGTTGTGCGCGCGGCGCCTTTTGAGACGCACTGCGCGCGAGGCGGCGCGTGATTGCGCCTGCCCTTCGCTTCTACTCTGTCAGCTCGCCTGCGCGCCGCGGGACGCGCGTTCGAACGCGTCGATGATGGGCCGCAGCGCGGCGCGCTTGAGCTTGAGCGCTGCCTGATTCACAACGAGGCGCGACGAGATCTCCATGATCTCCTCGACCTCGACCAGATTGTTCGCACGCAGCGTGCCGCCCGTGCTGACGAGGTCGACGATCGCGTCGGCGAGGCCGACGAGCGGTGCGAGCTCCATCGAGCCGTACAGCTTGATGAGGTCGACGTGCACGCCCTTGGCTGCGAAGTGCTGGCGCGCGGCTTCCGTGTACTTGGTCGCCACGCGCAGGCGCGCGCCCTGGCGCACCGCATTCGCGTAATCAAAGCCGCCCTTCACGGCCACCGAAAGACGGCAGCGCGCGATGTCGAGATCGATCGGCTGATACAGGCCGCCGCCGCCGTGCTCGATAAGCACGTCCTTGCCCGCCACGCCGAAGTCGGCCGCGCCGTACTCCACGTAGGTGGGCACGTCGGTCGCGCGCACGATGATCACGCGCAGGTTCGGGTCGGTGGTCGGCAGGATGAGCTTGCGCGAGGTTTCCGGGTCTTCGGTCACATGCACGCCAGCCGCGGCGAGCAGCGGCATCGTCTCCTCGAAGATGCGGCCCTTCGAGAGCGCGAGCGTGAGCGGCGCGCTGGCCGCGGCCGCCGGCGTGGGCCTGGACTCGACCGTGCTCATTGCGCGCTCCCCTTGATCCGCTTCACGTTCGCGCCGATCTTCGTGAGCTTCTCTTCCATGCGGTCGTAGCCGCGGTCGAGGTGATAGATGCGATCGATCAGCGTTTCGCCGTCCGCGCACAGGCCCGCGATCACGAGGCTCGCCGAGGCGCGCAGGTCGGTTGCCATCACCTTCGCGCCCGAGAGCTTCTCGACACCGGCGACGAGCGCCGTCTTGCCGTCGATCGTGATGTGCGCGCCCAGGCGATTCAGTTCCTGCACGTGCATGAAGCGGTTTTCGAAGATGTTTTCGACCACTTGCGAGGTGCCGTCCGCGATCGTGTTGAGCGCCATGAACTGCGCCTGCATGTCGGTCGGGAACGCCGGGTATTCGGAGGTGCGCACGTTCACGGCGCGCGCGCGCTCGTGCATGCGCACGCGCATCCAGTCGTCGCCCTCTTCGATCGTCACGCCCGCTTCGCGCAGTTTGTCGGTGACGGCGTCGAGGATGTGCGGACGCACGTGGCGCAGCGTGACGTCGCCGCCCGCGGCCGCGACTGCGCACAGGAACGTGCCCGCTTCGATACGGTCCGGAATGACGGTGTGGTGCGCGCCGTGGAGCTTGTCCACGCCCTGGATCACGAGGCGGTCGGTGCCGATGCCTTCGATCTTCGCGCCCATCGCCACGAGCAGGTGCGCGAGGTCGCCCACTTCGGGCTCGCGCGCGGCGTTCTCGATCACCGTCTCGCCCTCGGCGAGCACGGCGGCCATCAGCAGGTTTTCCGTGCCGGTGACCGTGATCATGTCGGTGACGATGCGCGCGCCTTTCAGGCGCTTCGCGCGCGCCTCGATGAAGCCGTGCTCGATGTTGATCTCGGCGCCCATCGCCTGCAGGCCCTTGATGTGCTGATCCACGGGGCGCGCGCCGATCGCGCAGCCGCCCGGCAGCGACACCTTCGCCTCGCCAAAGCGCGCGACGAGCGGCCCGAGCACGAGGATCGACGCGCGCATGGTCTTCACGAGCTCATACGGCGCGACGAGATTGTTCACCTTCGAGGCGTCGAGCTGCACGCGCGCGCCGTGCTGCTCGGTACGCACGCCCATCTGGCCAAGCAGCTTGAGCGTGGTGCGCACGTCCTGGAGGTCGGGCACGTTGTCGAGATGAACGGGTTCCGCGCTCAGAAGGCCTGCGCAGAGAATGGGCAGCGCCGCATTCTTTGCACCGGAAACAGCCACTTCCCCTGCGAGCTTCTGCCCGCCGACGATGACGAGTTTATCCATGCCTGAGGTTTCCTGATCGGTGCGGCCGGCTTGCGGGGTCGCTTGATGTTGAGCTGCGCCGCTCGCGGCGGCGTCTTTGTCCTGGGTAATTCGCACTGAGATTCCAGATTATGCGTTCTGCCATTCGGCGGGCGTGAGCGTCTTCATGCTGAGCGCGTGGATTTCCTCGCGCATGCGGTCGCCGAGCGCCGCGTAGACGAGCTGATGGCGCTGGATCAAGCGCTTGCCGTCGAATGCTGAGGAGACGATGGTCGCGAAGAAGTGCTGGCCATCGCCTTCGACTTCGAGGTGCTCGCACGCGAGCCCTGCCGAGATGTACTGCTTGATCTGTTCCGGAGTCGGCAACATGAGTATGGCTCCTGCTTAGTGACGCAGCTTGTACCCGCTCGCGAGCAAACGCATGGCGAGCGTGGCCAGCGCCACGAAAAACACGAAAACGATCGACAGGCTCACGAGCGGGTTGATGTCGGACAGGCCGAAGAACCCGAAGCGGAAACCATCGATCATGTAGAAGAACGGATTGAGCCGCGACACTTCGCGCCACAGGGGCGGCAGCGTATGCGTCGAATAAAACACGCCCGAAAGGAACGTGAGCGGCATGATGAGAAAGTTCTGAAACGCCGCGAGCTGGTCGAACTTCTCCGCCCAGATCCCGGCGATCAGGCCGAGCGTACCGAGGATCGCCGAGCCGAGCACCGCGAAAGCGAGGATGTAGAACGGCGCGGCGAAGCTCATCGGAATGAACCAGATCGTCACGACGAACACGCCCGCGCCAACGGCGAGGCCGCGCACGATCGAGGCGAGCACATAGGCACCAAACATCTCCCATGCAGCGAGCGGCGGCAAGAGCACGAATACGAGATTGCCAGTGATCTTCGACTGGATCAACGACGACGAGCTGTTGGCAAAGGCGTTCTGCAGCACGCTCATCATCACGAGGCCGGGAATCAGGAAGCTCGTGTACTCCACGCCCGGATACACCTCGACGTGGCCGCGCAGCGCATGGCCGAAGATCGTGAGATAGAGCAGCGCGGTAATGACGGGCGCGAGCACGGTCTGGAAAGCGACCTTCCAGAACCGCAGCACTTCCTTGTAGAACAGCGTACGGAAACCGCTCATGCGAGACCCTCGACCACTTCAGGACCGTTCATCACCTGCACGAAGACATCCTCCAGATCGGCCTTGCGCACTTCCACTTCTTCGAGCTTGCAGCCGTTCGCGCGGCACTTGGCCAGAATACGCTCCACGTCATCGTAGCTCGCGAGGCGCAGCAGATGCTGGTGTGCGCTGGCGCCCGCCGGATCGACTTCGAGCGCGCGCAGATCGCTCGGCAGCACGCCTTCCGAGAAGCGCAGGAACAGCTGCGTGCCGGCGAAGCGCTGCAGCAGCGCACTCGTGCGCTCGAGCGCGACCATCTCGCCGCGCCGGAGCATGGCGATGCGGTCGCATAACTGCTCGGCTTCTTCGAGATAGTGCGTGGTGAGCACGATGGTGTGCCCTTCGCGGTTCAGGCGCGCGATGAACTTCCAGAGCGTCTGGCGCAGTTCCACGTCCACGCCGGCGGTGGGTTCGTCGAGCACGATCACGGGCGGCCGGTGCACGAGCGCCTGCGCCACGAGCACGCGGCGCTTCATGCCGCCGGACAGCGCGCGCATGTTCACGTCGGCTTTCTCGGTGAGATCGAGATTGGCCATGACTTCGTCGATCCACGCGTCGTTGTTGCGCAGACCGAAGTAGCCGGACTGGATGCGCAGTGTCTCGCGCACGGTAAAGAACGGATCGAACACCAGTTCCTGCGGCACGACGCCCAGGCTGCGGCGGGCGTTGCGGTAGTCGGCGACGACATCGTGGCCGCGGACGGCGATCGAGCCCTCGTCCGCGCGCGCGAGTCCGGCAAGAATGCTGATGAGCGTCGTCTTGCCCGCGCCGTTCGGGCCGAGCAGCCCGAAGAACTCGCCGTCTTCGACCGTGAAGCTGACGCCCTTGAGCGCCTGAAGCGACTGGTAGCGCTTCTTGACGTTGCGGATTTCTATGGCTGGCATGACTAATACGCCGCCCGTTTGCGAACGGTGCGGCTCAAGAGTGCATCAATGCTGCGGGGAAGACCGGAATTGGGGACGGCTTACGAGGCCGGCTTTGCTGTCTCAGTGCACGCTTATTACATACCAAGCGGTGCTTTTTGCGCCGAGGCAGCGCCCAAAAAACGGTTGATTATAGGCCAAGTCGGAAAGCGCGGCCTGGCCCTGGAGGGGAATGGCGTCGGCCCGGCAGTGCGGCGTTACACCGCTCGAACGCTAGCGTCCGGCCAGGCGACGCGGGTCAATGTCGCTCGTTGAGAAGCGAATCGACGCCGTAGGCGCGCGCGAGAGAGGCGAGCGCGGGGGGCATGTTGAGCACGGCGAGGGAAGCGCCGCGCTCACGCGCGGCACGCTGCCAGGCGATCAGCACGGCGAGAGCCGATGAATCGAACTGGGTGAGCGCCGCGCAGTCCACGGCGGTTGCGCCCGCCGAGATCTGCGCGTACCCGGCCGAAAGCGCTGCTTTTGCGCTCTCGTGGGTCAGGTTGGCGCCGGTAGCGAAACGCTCGCTCACGAGGTCGCCTTGCCCGATGCGAGTTGCTGGTTACGCTGCGTGAGGAACTGGATCAGGCCGTCCACGCCGCCTTGCTGGATCTTTTCCTGGAACTGCTGCTGGTACGCCTGGATGAGCCACGCGCCGAGCACGTTGATGTCATACACGCGCCAGCCTTGCGGCGTCTTGTAGAGGCGATAGTCGAGCTCGATCGGCTGGCCGCCGTTCATGACCGTCGAACGGACCACGACGTCGGTGTCGTCCGGGTTCGCGCGGAACGGCTTGTACTGGATCTGCTGGTCGCGCACCTGGGCGAGCGCGCCCGAGTACGTACGGATGAGCAGCGTCTTGAACTGCTCGATGACCTGTTGCTGCTGCTCCGGCGTGGCCGTGCGCCAGTTGCGGCCCATCGCGAGCTGCGTGGTGCGGCGGAAGTCGGTGTACGGCAGGATCTTTTCGTTCACGAGCAGCGTGATTTTGCTGATGTCGCCGGACTGGATGGTCTTGTCACCCTTGATCTGGCTCATGACCTGCTGCGTGACCGTCTGAACCATTGCGTCGGGATTGCTGGTGTCTACCGTCTGGGCGAACGCACCGCCGGCAAACGAAAGAAACATGGCGAAAAACGGGTACAGAAAGAATTTTTTCATATCGAGTCCTGCTAGTAGGGGGACATCGCCCCGTTGGAGCCAACGATATCACGCGAGATCTATCTCGCTATGTCAAAAACTGCCAGCAAAGTGCGACAAGCGTTTCTGCTTGTTACGTCAGACGTATATGTCAGACGAACGCTCCGGCGAGGCGTCGCGCCACGCCGGAGCGCAGCGCTCAGTGCAGACGCAGCATGCTCGGGAAGCCGATGCGCGCGGGCGGGATCATCTGGTCGCCCGGCACCGTGGTTTCCGACGCGCCCACGGGCGCCGCGGCGCCAGCCGGGCCTTCCAGCGTGGCCGGGGCGGTGGTTGCGCCGTTGGGGTTGGCGGGCACCATGCTGGCCGCAGTCGGCGCGGCCGCAGGCGCAGTGCCCGAAGCAGGGACCGCCGCACCGGCCGCCGCGCCCTCGTCGGTGTCGTCGTACTTCGGCAGCGGCGCGCCATCGCCGTAATCCGGCAGGTTGCTGTCAGACGACGCGCGGCCGTCCGAAAGCAGATAGCGGCGGCGCTGCAGATAGGCGTTGCGGATGAACGAGTACTTGTCGATCGCCGCGCCTTCGAGCAGGTCGCTCGCGCCAAGCAGGTTGGCGCGCGTGCTCACCACGTTCAGGCCGTAAAGGCCCCACGACAGCGCGGCCGGATCCACATAGGTGAGCGGGTTGATGAAGTAGTTGGGCACGAGGCCGACGCCGTCACGCACCGTGCTCGGACCGAACAGCGGCAGCACGAGGTACGGGCCGGGCGGCACGCCATAGTGACCAAGCGTGAGACCGAAGTCCTGGTTGTGCTTGGGCAGCTTCGCGAGCGTCGCGACGTCGAACAGGCCACCGAGGCCGAAGACCGTGTTGATCACGATCCGCATGATGTCCTCGACACCATCGGTGATCTTCAGCTGCAGGAAGTTGTTCGCGGCGTTGTACACGTCGCCGATGTTCGCGAAGAAGTTCGTTACGCTGTCGCGCACGGGCTGCGGCGTCACCTTCACGTAGCCCTGCGCCACCGGCTTGAGCGCGTACGTGTCAACCTTGTCGTTGAACGTGTACACCGTGCGGTTGAACCCTTCCCATGGATCTTCCTTCGACGGCGTCTGCACCGTCGAACAGCCCCCGAGTGCAAGCGCTGCGACGCCAATCGTAATGGCGCGCATGCGTATGGTCGTCATTCTTTTTCTCCTTCTTATTGGGCCGCCGAAGCCGCCGGTGCCGCCGAAGCAGCCGGGGCCGGGGCCGGAGCCGGTACAGGTGCGGCAGCAGGCGCCGCGTCCGTGCTCGCGCCGCTGGACGGCTTCGCGGCGCCCGAATCGGCCGCCTTGCTATAGAGGAACTGGCCGATCAGGTTCTCGAGCACGATGGCCGACTGCGTCATCGAAATGGTGTCGCCGGCCTTGAGCATCTCCGAATCGCCGCCCGGCTCGAGGCCGATGTACTGCTCGCCGAGCAGGCCCGACGTCAGGATCTTCGCCGACGTGTCCTTCGGAAACTGGTACTGCTGGTCGAGGTTGATCGTCACCAGCGCCTGATAGGTGTTGGAGTCGAAGCCGATCGACGCCACCCGGCCCACGGTCACGCCCGCGCTCTTCACCGGCGCGCGCGGCTTGAGGCCGCCAATATTGTCGAACTTGAGCTTCACCGGGTAGGTGGACTGGAACGACAGCGAACTCATGTTGCCGGCCTTCAGCGCAAGAAACAGCAGCGCGATAAAGCCCAGCACCACAAACAGACCGACCCAGAAGTCGAGAGCATTCTTTTTCATCGTCATCCCAATGAGAATCCATTGCGGCGTCGCTCCTGTGCGCGCCGCGCGGCCGGGTCGCTGCCCGGCGTCTTTAGCTGAACATCAGCGCGGTGAGCAGGAAGTCGAGGCCGAGCACCGCGAGCGACGCGTACACGACCGTTTTGGTGGTCGCGCGCGACACGCCCTCGGGCGTGGGCTTCGCCTCATAGCCCTGATAGAGCGCGGTGAACGTCACGGCGAAGCCGAACACGATGCTCTTCACCACGCCGTTGCCCACATCGGTCCAGACGTCCACGCCGCCCTGCATTTGCGACCAGAACGCGCCGGCGTCCACGCCGATCAGCAGCACGCCCACCACGTAGCCGCCCAGAATGCCGACTGCGCTGAAAATAGCCGCGAGGATCGGCATGGCGATCACGCCTGCCCACATGCGCGGCGCGACCACCACGCGCACGGGGTCCACCGCCATCATCTCCATGGCCGTGAGTTGCTCGCCCGCCTTCATGAGGCCGATCTCGGCCGTGAGCGAGGTGCCCGCGCGGCCCGCAAACAGCAGCGCGGTGACGACGGGCCCGAGCTCGCGCACGAGCGAGAGCGCGACCAGCAGCCCGAGCGCCTGCTCGGAGCCGTAGCGGTTGAGCGTGTAATAGCCCTGCAGCCCGAGCACGAAGCCCACGAACAGGCCCGACACGGCAATGATCAAGAGCGAATAATTACCGACGAAGTGGATCTGCTTCGTGACAAGACGCGGCCGGCGCAGCAACGGGAAGAATTCGAGGACGAGGCGCACGAAAAAGCGCGTGGCATGCCCCGCGCGCGCGATCGTTTCGAGCACGGTGCGCCCGATCGAGCTGATGGCGCCGATCATGAGCGGCCTCCGCCAATGCCGAAGTCCGCTTCGAGCGGCAGGTTCGACGGGTAATGGAACCGGAACGGGCCGTCCGGCGCGCCGTCGATGAACTGGCGCACGATCGGGTCGGTCGAGGCGCGCAGCTCGGCGGGCGTGCCCTGCGCCTGCACCCGGCCGTTCGCCATGAAATACACGTAGTCGGCGATCGCGAACGACTCGGGCACGTCGTGGCTGACGAGGATCGAAGTTGCGCCGAGTGCGTCGTTGAGCGTGCGGATGAGGTTCGCGGTAATGCCGAGCGAAATCGGGTCGAGACCCGCGAACGGCTCGTCATACATCATCAGTTCGGGGTCGAGCGCGATGGCGCGCGCGAGCGCCACGCGCCGCGCCATGCCGCCGGAAATTTCCGAAGGCGCGAGGTCGCGCGCGCCACGCAGGCCGACGGCGTTGAGCTTCATGAGCACGAGGTCGCGGATCAGCTCTTCGGGCAGGTCGGTGTGCTCGCGCAGGGCGAAGGCGACGTTCTCGAACACCGACATGTCGGTGAAGAGCGCGCCGAACTGGAAGAGCATGCCCATCTTGCGGCGCAGGGCGTAGAGGCCGTCGCGCGATTGCGCGCCGACGTCCTGGCCGCCGAACAGCACCTGGCCGCGCTGGGCGCGAACGAGGCCGCCGATCAGACGCAGCACTGTTGTTTTTCCGCCACCGGAACCGCCCATGACTGCCACCACCCGACCGCGCGGGAAGCGCATGTTCAGGCCGGACAGGACGAGCCGGTCGCCGTAGCCGAAGTCGACGTCGCGCAGCTCCAGTAGGGTCTCAGAGGTTGAGGGCACGTGGCTGACAGTCCATTTACACGAAGGCGGGATTATAGGGCCATCGTGGAAAACCTGCCGTGACGCCCCTAGTCCCGCCGATGTAAGCCGCAATCGCCCGCTGTTGCGGGTTGCGGCCCCCTCGGCCTCGGGTCGCGCACGCGGCGCAGCCCGAAGCCAGGGCGGACCATTATTGCGTAAACGCGTTGCGCAATGCAGCAACCGCGGCAGCCGGGTCGGCCGCCTCGGTCACGGCGCGCACTACCGCTGCGCTGCCAGCGCCCGTGGCGAGCACCTCGGGCAGCACATTGCCGTCGATGCCGCCGATCGCCACCATCGGCACGACGCCGTCCAGCAGCTTCACGTAGCGGGCGAGACGCGCGAGGCCCTGGGGCGCCGTGGGCATCGCCTTGGTCGTGGTGGCGAAGACGGCGCCGCACGCGAGGTAGCTCGGACGGAAATGAAGCGCCGTGAGCATCTCGAAGTAGCCGTGCGTCGAGAGGCCAAGACGCACGCCGGCCGCCGCGATCGCGCCGAGGTCGGCTTCGCGCAGATCTTCCTGGCCGAGGTGCACGCCATAAGCGCCGGCCGCGACGGCCTCCTGCCAGTGATCGTTGATGAAGAGCTGCGCGTCGTGCTTGCGGGCCGCCGCGACGCAGCGCTCGATTTCGCGCGTGAGCGCCGCAGACTTCGGCTGCTTGCTGCGCAGCTGCGCCGTCTTGACGCCGTAGTCGAGCACGCGTTCGACCCAGTCGGCCGTGGGCAGCACCGGATACAAGCCGAGCTTCGCGGGACACGGCGCGAACGGCAGCGCGGGCGCGGCGGGCAAGCCCAGCACGCGCGGAAAACGCTTGATGTCGACGGGCCAGGCGTCGCTCTGCTGCTCGTCGCCGTCGCGCCAGGCGAGCGCGAGCACGAGCGCGTCGTGCGGATCGAAGCCGCAGTCGAGGAACGCCGCCAGCGCCGGAATCCAGTCTTCCGCCAGTTCGCCCTCGAGCGCGTAACGCTCGCCGCCCAGATGCAGCGTGGCGCGCGCCGCCTTCGGGTTTTCGCCCGCGGCTTCGATCACGCCCGCGCCGTCGGTCATCCAGCGCGCGATATTGGCCAGATGCGGCGCCGCGTCGGTCACGATGATCAGATCGCCGCCGTTGGGGGCGTCGGGCGGCGTGAGACAGATGCGCCACGGTGCGTGCGTGGGCGGCCAGTCGCCCAGGCGCGCGCGGATGCGCTCCGCCGTTTCGGTGAGTTCGTCGGCGGGCGGCCAGAACAGTTCGCGGTTCTGCAGGCGCAGCGTTTCAGTCATCGCTTGTCTCCATCCTGGTGCCAGAAAGGCATGCCGACCACGGGCGTGCTGGCGACCGCCGCTTCGCGCTCGGCCATCGGTCCGGCGAGAAATGCGGCGCGCCCCGCCTCGACGCCCAGCGCGAACGCGCGCGCCATCGCCGCGGGGTGCGTGGCCTGCGAAACGGCTGTGTTGAGCAGCACGCCGTCGAAACCCCACTCCATCACCTGGCACGCGTGCGAAGGTACGCCCAGGCCCGCATCGACGATCAGCGGCACATCGGGCAAGCGCTCGCGCAGCACGCGCAAGCCGTAGGGGTTGATCACGCCCTTGCCGGTGCCGATCGGCGCGCCCCACGGCATGAGCGCCTCGCAGCCCGCGTCGAGCAGACGCCGGCCGATCACGAGATCCTCGGTGCAATACGGCAGCACCTTGAAGCCGTCCTTCACGAGGCGCGACGCGGCCTCGATCAGGCCGACCGGGTCGGGCTGCAGCGTGTAGTCGTCGCCGATCAGTTCGAGCTTGATCCAGTCGGTTTCGAAGACTTCGCGCGCCATGTGCGCCGTCGTTACCGCCTCGTTGACGGTGAGACAGCCGGCCGTATTCGGCAGGAGCGGCACACCGTGGCGCTTGAGCAGGTCGAAGAAGCCGGCTTCGGCGGTGCCCTCGTTCATCTGGCGGCGCAGCGCGACGGTGATCATGCCGGGGCGCGCGGCGGCCATCGAGTCGGCGAGCGACTGCAGCGAAGGATAACGCGACGTGCCGAGCAGCACGCGGCTCGCGAAGGTTTCGCCGTAGAGCGTGAGCGCGTCGGCGGTGGATGTGGTGGTCATGGGTAGGAATCCTTGGCGGTGTCGTGAACGCGCTCGCGATACATGCGATGCGCGCAACCGGTGGCTTGGGCGAGCGAGGCTCAGCCGCCGGCCACGGGGCTCACGACGTCGAGGCGGTCCCCCGCCTGGAGCGAGCGCGCGCCATGCTGGGTGCGCGCCACGAAATCGCCGTTCAGGGCGACGGCGAACGGCGGACGCGCGCCGAATGCGGCGAGCGCATCGGCGACAGTCGCGCCCTCGGGCAGCGTGATCGGCTTCTGGTTGATATGAATGTCCATGGCAAATACGTTCTCAAACTGCGGATTGTTTCTGGTGCGGCGTCAGGCCGGCTCGTGCGCGCCCTGCGCGTGCAGCATGTCGCCCCAGCGCGACGCGCGGCGCAGCGCCTCGAAGGAATCGGCATCGCTCACGCGGGCGTCGAGCAGCGCCTCGGCGAAGCGCGCGGCTTCGTCGGCGACTTCCGGCGCGATCATGAAGCCGTGCCGATAGAGGCCGTTCACGCGCAGCGTGGTCTTGCCGTCCCAGATAAGCGCCGGGCGATGGTCGGGCAGCGTCGGGCGGCACTGTGTGTTCAACTCGAGGATGCGCGCCTCGCCGAACGCCGGATGCACCGCAAACGCCGCGCTCAGCAGTTCGAGCGCCGAGCGCACGCTCACGGGCGAACGGTCCTCGCCTTCGATCTCGGTCGCGCCGATCACGAAGACATCGTGTTCCTTGGGCGCGATATAGAGCGGATAGCGCGGATGCAGGAGCCGCACCGGGCGCGTGAGCGTGATGCCCGGCGCGTGCACGCGCGCGACTTCGCCGCGAATGCCGCGCAAACCCGGCAGCGCAGGTTTGGCGCCCAGCCCGCGGCAGTCGATCGTCACGCGCGCAGGCGGCGGATTGGCCTCGTCGACCGTGGTGTGCCAGTGGGTTTGCACGCCGCGCGTGGCGAGCCCCGCCGCCAGTGCGGCCAGGGCCTGGCGATTGTCGAGCTGGCCTTCGCCTTCGAGCAGCCAGCCGTGCGCGAAGCGCCCGGCGAGCGCCGGTTCGGCGGCGTCGAGCTGCGCACCGGCGAGCGCGACGAAGTTTGCATCGGCGAGCGAACGCGGCGCGTTGGCGCGCACGCGGCGCTCGAAGAGCGGCGCTTCGGTGCGATCGGCGCTATGCCAGACCACGAGCGTGCCGTTGCGCTGGAAGAACACGGGCTCCGGCAGCTCGGCCAGGATGCGCGGCCAGGATTCGAGCGACGCGACGCCAAGCTCGGTGATGAGCAGTTCGGCGACGGCGGCCTCCGCGAGCGGCGCAAGCATGGCCGCCGCGACCCAGGCCGCGGCTTCGCCGCCTTCGGGGCCGCCGCGCTCGTAAAGCGCGACGCGATGGCCCTCGCCGGCCAGACGCCATGCGACGAGCCGGCCGCTCAGGCCGCCGCCGAGCACGGCGAAGTCGGGCACGCTGCCCACGTTAGGGTTGCGGGCGCGGCTCATGACGACGCTCCGTCACGCAAGGCGAACGCGATAAGAATCGGGGAACAAAGAGAATAGGCGGTCATCGTATCCTTTCCGTACGGCAGCAGCAGACGTACCCAAGGACGAAACCGGCTGGCAAGGCCGACCGTGGAGGCTATGCGGCGTAGACGGCCCTGTACAAAATTCGCGGAATTCGTACGAACCCATGCGCCCAAAGCGCAGCCCGGCGGGAAACCTGGCGCCCCCTCCTTGAAAAAACCAGGCTGGGCGCCGGCCAAGACTTTCTGGAAACTTCCCGCGCCGGTATTACCCGGATCGGGTGCAAAGGGTTTCTCTCAGCCTCACTGGCGGCATGCCCGGCATACCGGTGAAGCACCCCTGTTTCGTCAACGACGATTAGACCACAAAACGCGCGCGGCCCGCAAACCTCGGCGGAGCCGGGGGTGCTGGTCTGGCACAATGCCCTGAACCCGCCTCTTTCGCCTCGCAGGCCCGCGCGGTGAGACAATGGGCGCCACGCTACGGCGGCGCCGGCGTGCGCTTTTGCCTCCACGCCAGGCGCCAGTTTTGACTCCGCCTGTGCCCCGTTAAGACTCACTTAAGCGCCCGACGACAGAATCGCTGCAAAAATCGCTGCAACGCTGCCGCCGTGCGGCGCGCAGCGCATGCCCCCAGCGGGCCGCCACACCTTCAGGACGCACATGACCAACCAACCTGCCCGCGCCACGCCCGATCAGAACGAGCATCAGAAGATCACCGCGTGGAGCCTGATCAAGCCCTACTGGGTCTCCGAGGAACGCTGGATCGCCTGGGGCCTGCTCGTCGCGATCATCGTGATGAACCTGCTCGTCGTGTGGATCAACGTGCGCCTGAACGGCTGGAGCGCGGAGTTCTACAACGCGTTGCAGGCCAAGGACGTCAAGCGCTTCCCGCCGCTGTTGATGACCTTCACCGAACTGGCGTTCGGCTTCATCATCCTCGCGGTGTATGGCCGCTATCTGCGTCAGATGCTCGGCTTTCGCTGGCGTCAGTGGCTCACCACCCGCTTCCTGAGCGAGTGGCTCGGCAAGGGCGCGTTCTACCGCATCGAGCGCGACCGCCTCGCCGACAACCCCGACCAGCGGATCAGCGACGACCTCCAGTCGTTCGCCACGACCACGCTCTCGCTCACGCTCGACCTGCTCTCCACGGTCGTCACGCTGATCTCGTTCATCACGATCCTGTGGACGCTCGCGGGCGCGCTCACGGTCACGCTGGGCGGCCAGCCGCTCGCGATTCCGGGCTACATGGTCTGGGCTGCCGCGCTCTATGCGGTGTTCGGCTCGCTCGTGATCCAGAAGGTCGGCCACCCGCTCGTGTCGATCAACTACCAGCAACAAAAGGTGGAAGCGGACTTCCGCTTCGGCCTGATCCGCCTGCGCGAAAACGCCGAGCAGATCGCCCTCTACGACGGCATGGACACCGAGCGCGGCAACGCGCAAGGCCTCTTCGCGCACATCAAGGACAACTGGTGGCGCGTGATGAAGTACACGAAGCGCCTCACCTTCGTGCTGAGCTTCTACGGCCAGATCGCCATCATCTTCCCGCTCGTGGTGGCCGCGCCGCGCTACTTCGCGGGCGCCTTCACGTTCGGCGTGCTGATGCAGATCTCGCAGGCGTTCGGCACCGTGAGCGACTCGTTCTCGTGGTTCATCAACAGTTACTCCACGCTGGTCGAATGGCGCGCTACCGTGAATCGTCTGCGCGAATTCGTGCGTGTCGTGCACTCGCCGCGCCTGAAGGAATCGGTCTCGCCCGCCACCGAGCATGGCGGCATCAACCTGCACTTCATCGACAACAACGAACTCGCCACCGAACATCTCAAGCTCTCGCTGCCCAACGGCACGCCGCTCTCCGAAGTGCGCGACATCGCCATCAAGCCGGGCTCGCGCTGGCTCGTGCGCGGCCCCTCGGGCGCGGGCAAGAGCACGCTGATACGCGCGCTCGCGGGCCTCTGGCCATTCGGCGAGGGCTCGATCGACGCGCCTGTGGATGCGCGCATGATGTTCATCCCGCAGCAGAGCTATCTGCCCATCGGCACGCTCAAGGCGGCGCTCACCTACCCTTCGCCCGCCGACGACTACAGCGACGAAGACTGCCGCGAAGCGCTGCGCGCCTGCCGCCTCGAAGAGTACATGGATCGTCTCGCCGAATCGGCGCACTGGTCGCGCGTGCTCTCGCCGGGCGAGCAGCAACGCCTCGCGGGCGCGCGCGTACTGCTGCACAAGCCCGACTATCTGTTCCTCGACGAAGCGACGAGCGCGCTCGATCCCGACAACGAAAGCCGGCTCTACAAGCTGTTCATGGAGCGCCTGCCGAAAGCGGCGATCGTGAGCGTCGCCCACCGCGAGTCGCTCGCGGCGTACCACCACGACACGCTCGAGATCGAGCGCATGCCCGAAGAGCGGGTTGCCGCGTGAGCGCAAGCGCGGCGCGCGTCGTGCTGATCACGGGCGCGGGCTCGGGTATCGGCGCAGCGCTCGCGCGGCGCATCGCGGCGCCTCGCACGGCGTTGATGCTGCACGCACGCGGCGCGGATGACGCGTCGCGCGCCCGGCTCGCCGCCGTCGCCGCCGAGTGCGAGCAGCACGGCTCGACCTGCGCCACCGCGTGCGGCGATCTCGTGCAGGCCGGCCAGGCGAGCGCACTCGTGGACGCCACGCTCGCGCACTTCGGCACGCTCGACCAGCTGGTCGCCAACGCCGGGCATGCGCAGCGCCAGACGCTCGCCGCGCTCGACGCCGCGTCGCTCGAAGGCGCATTCGCGGCCATGCCCGCCGCGTTCGCGGCGCTTGTGCAACGCGCGCAGCCGGCGCTGGAACGCTCGGCGCGCGCCCGCGTGGTCGCGCTGAGTTCGCTCGTCGCGCACCGCTACCGCGTCGGCGCGCCGTTCGCCGCCACCGCCGCCGCGAAGGCCGCGCTCGAATCGCTGGCGAAAACCGCCGCGGCGGAGCTGGCGCCGCACGGCGTGACCGTGAACTGCGTCGCGCCCGGCTATACGCGCAAGGATAAGGGTCCCACGCCGGAAAACGCGCCGGTGTGGGAGCGCGCGGCGCAGGAAACGCCGCTCGGCCACGTGGCGGATCCCGCCGATGTCGCCGAACTCATCGCCTTCCTGCTCTCGGACGCCGCGCGCCACATCACCGGCCAGGTGATTCATGTCGATGGCGGGCTCACGCTCTAGCGCCGTGCGGTTCCCACGCGCCATCGTTCGCTCGCTAGCGAACTAAATATCGGAATACAACGATAGCGGGCGCCAAAAATTGCCCCTCGCCTCAGCACGGTTTCGCACCGTAAAATACCCCTCCAGCACACCGGAGACGGGCGGCGTCGCACCGCGCAGCCCGCCAGCGTCAAGCGCACACGCCACCCAACGCGTCTGCGCGAGCCGGGTCGCAAGCGCCGCACGCGCCGCTCACCCGGTTCGTTGCGCGCACAACAAATATGGGGGAAGACACGCGATGGGCTACTTTCACTGGTTCACCGAGTTGAACGCGCGCGAGCGGCGCACGCTCTACGCGGGATTCGGCGGCTACGCCGTCGACGCGTTCGACTTCATGATCTACTCGTTCCTGATCCCGACGCTCATCGCGACCTGGGGCATGACCAAGGGCGAGGCCGGCATGATCGCGACCAGCTCGCTGATCTCGTCGGCGATCGGCGGCTGGCTCGCCGGCATCCTCGCCGACCGCTACGGCCGCGTGCGCGTGCTGCAGTGGACCATCGCCACCTTCGCGCTCTTCACCTGCCTCTCCGGCTTCACGCATTCGTTCTGGCAACTGCTCGCCACGCGCACGCTGCAGGGCATCGGCTTTGGCGGCGAATGGACGGTCGTCACGATGATGATGGCCGAAACGATCCGCTCGCCGCAGCATCGCGCCAAGGCCGTGGGCACGGTGCAGAGCAGCTGGTCGTTCGGCTGGGGCGCGGCCGCCATCCTGTACTGGGCCTTCTTCGCCCTGCTACCCGAGGAATACGCGTGGCGCGCGTGCTTCTGGATCGGCATCGTGCCTGCGCTCTGGATTCTCTATGTGCGCCGCAACGTGAGCGACCCCGACGTGTTCGTCGCCACGCGCCGCGCGCGCGATAGCGGCGCGATGCAAAGCCACTTCATGCAGATCTTCGCACCCGCGCATCTGGCCACCACGCTGCTCGGCAGCGCGCTGTGCACCGGCATGCTCGGCGGCTACTACGCGATCACCACCTGGCTGCCCACCTACCTGAAGACGGTGCGCCACCTTTCGGTGTTCAACACGAGCGGCTACCTGATCGTGCTGATCGTCGGCTCGTTCACGGGCTATATCGTCGGCGCGATCCTGTGCGACAAGATCGGCCGGCGCGCCTCGTTCATCCTGTTCGCCATCGGCTCGTTTGCGCTCGGCATGGCCTACACGATGCTGCCGATCACCGACACCGCCATGCTCCTGCTCGGCTTTCCGCTCGGCATCGTCGTGCAAGGCATTTTCGCGGGCGTCGGCGCGTATCTCTCGGAGCTCTACCCGAACGCGATCCGCGGCTCGGGCCAGGGCTTCTGCTACAACCTCGGGCGCGGGCTCGGCTCGTTTTTCCCCATTCTCGTGGGCACGTTCGCGCAGACCATCTCGCTCGTGAAGGCGATCGGCATGGTGGCCGGCGCGGGCTATCTGCTCGTGATCGTCGCGGCGCTGTGCCTGCCGGAGACGAAGGGCAAGGTGCTGAGCGAGGAAGCGCCTGCTGCCGGAAGCGAGCGAGCGTCTGCGGAGTCCACTGCACGATGAGCGCGAACATGCTGCAATACCGAGCGTCCCTCCCTGTTGTGCGACCGGCATGAAAACGATCGTCCTCGGCGCCGGTGTGATCGGCGTCGCTACTGCGTACTATCTGAGCGAACGAGGCTGCGACGTCACGGTCGTCGAACGGGAACCGGGCGTCGCGCTCGGCACGAGCTTCGGCAACGCCGGTGTCATCGCGCCCGGCTATGTCACGCCGTGGGCCGCGCCCGGCATGCCCGCGAAGCTCATCAAATATCTGTTCAAGCCCACCTCGCCGCTCATCTTCCGGCCCACGCTCGACGCTGCGCAGTGGCACTGGATCGCGCGCTGGCTGCGCGAATGCGATCTCGCGCGCTTTCGCGTGAACAAGCAGCGCATGCAGCGCATCGCCTATTACAGCCGCGAATGCCTGCACGCGTTTCGCGCCACGCACGCGTTCGAGTACGGGCGCAGCCAGGGCTATCTCCAGCTCTTTCGCAGCGACTACGACCTCGAACTCGCGCAACCGGCGCTCGGCGTGCTGCGCGATGCGGGCATCGTCTATCGCGAACTCGATGCCGGCGACTGCGCACGCTTCACGCGCGAACTGCGCTCCGTATGCGAAGCACGCGGCGTCACGTTTCTGTTCGATACCGAAGTGCTCGCGCTCGAAGCCGCGGGCGGCAAGGTGAACGGCGTGCGCGTACGCGCGGTGCCCGGCCGGCGCACGGCGAACAACCGCCGCGAGCTGCGGGTGCAGCGACGCGAGGAACGCCGCGCGCCCGCCCAGGTGCTGCGCCCCGCCGACCTGAACGAGGTGGCCGATAGCGAACCGCACACGCTCGCCGCCGACGCCGTGGTGGTCGCACTGGGCGTGGAGAGCGCGGCGCTCGTCGCGCCGCTTGGCGTGCGCGTGCCGCTGTATCCGGTGAAAGGCTATTCGGCCACGCTGCCCGTGGTCGACGAGCAGAAGGCCCCGCGCGCCGCGCTCATGGACGAGTCGCTCAAGACGGCGATCACGCGCTTCGGCCCGTATCTGCGTGTGGCGGGGACGGCGGAGCTGGGCGACCACCGCGCGACGCTGCGCGAGCAGGCGCTGCAAACGCTCATGAAGGTGCTCGACGACTGGTTCCCGCACGCCGCGACGCCTTCGTCGGCGCAATTCTGGGTGGGGCGCCGCCCGATGGTGCCGGACGGCGCGCCGCTGCTCGGCACGTCGGGCGTGGATGGCCTGTGGCTGAACGTCGGGCACGGCTCGACGGGCTGGGCGATGTCGATGGGTTCGGGCCGCGTGCTCGCGGACCTCGTCACGCAGCGCTCGCCGGAAATCGATCTCGATGGATTGACGCTGGCGCGGTATCGCCACTAAGCGTCGGTCAAGACTGCAACGCGCGACGACGCCTCAAGCGAGCGCGACGCTCGCCAACGCCTCGTAGCGCGCGCCCTGCCTCGCCAGCGTGCTCGAATACAGCACCAGCGACTCGAAGCGCAACGGCGGCAGCGCTTCCCCGCCGCTTGCCGCCGGTGCGCCGACGGCGTCGCGCGCGAACCGCGCGAGCGTCACGTGCGGGCGGAACGCTCGCGCGTCGAGCGGCAATCCCACGTCTCCCATGAGTGAGCGCACGCGCCAGTCGAGCGCCGTGAAGGCATCCGACATCGCGAGCACGGCCACCATCAGGCGCGGATGCGCGCGTCCCGGCCAGCATTCGATATGCGTGACCTGCGCGGGCGGGAGGAGCGGCGCGTGCTCGGCGAGCCGCCGCGAGAGCGCGTGCCCCTGGTCGAACGACATCGCGCCGATGAACGTCACTGTCAGATGGAGTTGCGCATAGGGCACGCGCCGCGCATTGGGCGGCACGTCCAGCGCGGCGAGCGCATCGCGCGACGCCGCAGTGGGCGAAAGCGCGATGAAGCAGCGCCGCCATTGCTGCGTGTCACGATCGGTCTCGCGGGCTTCGGACATGATCGGCGGGCCTCGTTCGGTCGGGCAATCGCGTCATGGTAATCCTCTCACGCGAGGCGCGCGCCCATGCAAACCCGCAGCACGGACGTAAAAAAGCCGGGTCACCCTCGCGGTGCCCGGCTTCGGTCGTTGCGTCTCCTGCCGTCTCCCGTGCGTCCCGTCGAATTCGGGGCACACTGGATTTAACGCGGCAGCTCCGAGCCGCCCATCAGGTACGCATCGACGGAGCGCGCGCACTGACGGCCCTCACGGATCGCCCACACCACGAGCGACTGGCCGCGGCGCATGTCGCCAGCGGTGAAGACCTTATCGACCGACGTGTAGTACGCCTTCTCGCCTTCGGTCGAGGCACGCACGTTGCCGCGCGCATCCTTCTCGACGCCGAATGCTTCGAGCACCGGCGAAAGCGGCTGCGTGAAGCCCATGGCGAGCAGCACGAGATCGGCCTTCATCTCGAATTCCGAGCCCGGCACTTCGACCATCTTGCCGTCCTTCCACTCCACGCGCGCGGCGATCAGCTTCTCGATCTTGCCGTTCTTGCCTTCGAGGCGCTTGGTCGCCACCGCCCAGTCGCGCGAACAGCCTTCGTCGTGCGATGACGACGTGCGCAGCTTGATCGGCCAGTACGGCCACACGAGCGGCTTGTTCTCTTCCTCGGGCGGCTGCGGCAGCAGTTCGAACTGCGTGACGCTCTTCGCGCCATGACGGTTCGAGGTGCCCACGCAGTCGGAACCGGTATCGCCGCCGCCGATCACGACCACGTGCTTGCCCTTGGCGAGCAGCTGGTTCGGCAGCTTGTCGCCGGCGTTGACCTTGTTCTGCTGCGGCAGGAACTCCATGGCGTAGTAGATGCCTTCGAGTTCGCGGCCCGGCACAGGCAGATCACGCGGCGTTTCCGAGCCGCCTGCGATCACCACGGCGTCGAACTGCTCTTTCAGTTCGTCCGGCGAGAGGGTTTCCTTCGCCGTGTTGCCGATGTACGCAGGCAGCTCGCCACGGCCGATGAACACGTTGGTGCGGAACGTCACGCCTTCGGCTTCCATCTGGCGCATGCGGCGGTCGATCAGCCACTTCTCCAGCTTGAAGTCGGGGATGCCGTAGCGCAGCAGGCCGCCGACGCGGTCGTTCTTCTCGAACACCGTCACGTCGTGACCGGCGCGTGCAAGCTGTTGTGCGGCGGCGAGGCCCGCGGGGCCCGAACCGACCACGGCAACCTTCTTGCCCGTCTTGTGCTTCGCGACTTGCGGCGCGACCCAGCCTTCGGCCCAGGCCTTGTCGATGATCGCGTGCTCGATCGACTTGATGCCTACGGGATCGTCGTTGATGCCGAGGGTGCACGCCGCTTCGCACGGCGCCGGGCAGATACGGCCCGTGAACTCGGGGAAATTGTTCGTGGAATGCAGGACGTCGATCGCGCTCTTCCAGTCCTGGCGGAACACGAGGTCGTTGAAGTCCGGAATGATGTTGTTGACCGGGCAGCCGTTGTTGCAGAACGGGATGCCGCAGTCCATGCAGCGTGCGCCCTGGATCTTCGCGTCGGCGTCGGAGAGCGCCGCCACGAATTCCTTGTAGTGCTTCACGCGCGTAAGCGGTGCTTCGTACGCCTCATGCTGGCGCTCGAACTCGAGAAAACCGGTTGCCTTACCCATAGGGTTCTCGTCTATCTCTATCTATTCGGTGAGGGGACCGCGCCCGCCGCCGCTTCAGTGAGCGCGGCGGGCGCTTCGTCTTCGTTCAGTCGTCGTCGCGGGAATCAGGCGGCCAGTTCTTCCTGGCTCGCCTTCTTCGCGCCGAGTTCGGTCAGTGCGCGCTTGTATTCCGTCGGGAACACCTTCACGAACTGGCGGCGCGCCGCATCCCAGTTTTCGAGCAGCGCCTTGGCGCGCGTCGAGCCCGTGAACTGGAAGTGACGCTCGACGAGTCCCTTGAGCAGCGCTTCGTCGGTCTGACCCGTGTGCCACAGCGCGCGGTCCACGGTGCGCTCCTGTTCGGCCTGTTGCAGAACCGGGTCGAGCGCAACCATCGACCTGTTGCACTTGTTGGCAAAGGAGCCGTCCGGGTCGTACACGTAGGCGATACCGCCCGACATGCCCGCCGCGAAGTTACGGCCCGTTTCGCCGAGCACGAGCACCGTGCCGCCCGTCATGTATTCGCAGCCGTGGTCGCCCGTGCCTTCGACAACCGCCGTCGCGCCCGAGTTACGCACCGCGAAACGCTCGCCCGCCACACCGCGCAGGAAGGCTTCGCCTTCGAGTGCGCCGTACATCACCGTGTTGCCGCAGATGATGTTTTCTTCGGACTTGCCGCGGAAGTCGTTGGTCGGACGGATGATGATGCGGCCGCCCGAGAGGCCCTTGCCGACATAGTCGTTGCCGTCGCCCACGAGGTCCAGCGTGATGCCGCGTGCGAGGAACGCGCCGAAGCTCTGCCCCGCTGTGCCCTTCAACTGGATGTGGATCGTGTCTTCCGGCAGACCGTCGTGGCCGTACTTCTTCGCGACGACGCCCGAGAGCATCGCGCCGACCGTGCGGTTCACGTTGCGCACCGGCTGGATGAACGAGACGTGCTCGCCCGTTTCGATCGCGGCCTTTGCCTTCTCGATCAGCGTGTGATCGAGCGCGCGGTCCAGACCGTGGTCTTGCGACTCCACGTGCATACGCGCGACTTCGGCGCCCACTTGCGGCTGGTAGAACACGCGCGAGAAGTCGAGACCCTTCGCCTTCCAGTGCTCCACACCACGGCGCGTATCGAGCAGATCCGCGCGGCCGACCAGATCGTCGAACTTGCGGATACCCAGTTGCGCCATGATTTCGCGCACTTCTTCAGCGATGAAGAAGAAGAAGTTGACGACGTGCTCAGGCTGGCCCGAGAACTTCGCGCGCAGCACCGGATCTTGCGTCGCCACGCCAACCGGGCAGGTGTTCAGGTGGCACTTGCGCATCATGATGCAGCCCTGGACGACGAGCGGCGCCGTCGCAAAGCCGAATTCATCCGCGCCGAGCAGCGCGCCGATCACCACGTCGCGGCCCGTCTTCATCTGGCCGTCGGCCTGCACGCGGATACGGCCGCGCAACTGGTTCAGCACCAGGGTCTGCTGCGTTTCCGCCAGACCGAGTTCCCACGGCGTGCCGGCGTGCTTGAGCGACGAGAGCGGCGAGGCGCCCGTGCCGCCATCGTGACCGGCGATCACGACGTGGTCGGCCTTGGCCTTCGCCACGCCGGCTGCCACCGTGCCCACGCCCACTTCCGACACCAGCTTCACCGAGATCGACGAAACCGGGTTCACGTTCTTCAGATCGTGAATGAGCTGCGCCAGGTCTTCGATCGAGTAGATGTCGTGGTGCGGCGGCGGGGAGATGAGGCCTACGCCCGGCACCGAGTAACGCAGCTTGCCGATGTACTCGGAAACCTTGTGGCCCGGCAGCTGACCGCCTTCGCCCGGCTTCGCGCCCTGCGCCATCTTGATCTGGATCTGGTCCGCCGACGACAGGTACTCCGCCGACACGCCGAAGCGGCCCGACGCCACCTGCTTGATCTTCGAACGCAGCGAGTCGCCATCCTTGAGCGGGATGTCCTTCACGACTTCCGGTCCGATGATCGACTGCATCGTGTCGCCGTTCTTGATCGGAATGCCGCGCAGTTCGTTGCGGTAGCGCTTCTCGTCTTCGCCGCCTTCACCCGTGTTCGACTTGCCGCCGATGCGGTTCATCGCGACGGCGAGCGTGGCGTGCGCTTCCGTGCTGATCGAGCCGAGCGACATCGCGCCCGTGGCGAAACGCTTGACGATTTCCTTGGCGGCCTCGACGTCGTCGATCGAGATCGCGCGCGCCGGGTCGAGGCGGAATTCGAACAGACCGCGGAACGTCATGTGGCGCTTCGTCTGATCGTTGATCAGGTGCGCGTATTCCTTGTACGTCTGGTACGAGTTGCTGCGTGCCGAGTGCTGGAGCTTGGCGATCGCGTCCGGCGTCCACATGTGGTCTTCGCCGCGCACGCGGTAGGCGTATTCGCCGCCCGCGTCGAGCATGTTGGCGAGAACCGGGTTATCGCCGAATGCGTCGCGGTGCAGACGGATCGCTTCTTCAGCCACTTCGAACAGGCCAATGCCGCCCACCTTCGAGGCCGTCCCCTTGAAGTACTTGGCGATGAGATCGTCAGCCAGACCGACGGCTTCGAAAATCTGCGCGCCCGTGTACGACATGTACGTGGAGATGCCCATTTTCGACATCACCTTGAGCAGGCCCTTGCCCACTGCCTTGGTGAAGTTGTAGACGGCCTTCTCGCCCGACAGGTCGCCCTTCAGGCCCTGCGCCATTTGCGCGAGCGTTTCCATCGCGAGGTACGGGTGCACGGCTTCCGCGCCGAAACCGGCGAGCAGCGCGAAGTGGTGCGTTTCACGCGCCGAACCCGTTTCCACGACGAGACCCGTGCTCGTGCGCAGACCGTGCTGCACGAGGTGCGAGTGGATCGCCGAGGTGGCGAGCAGCGCCGGAATCGCGACGTTGTCGCGGTCCGCGCGGCGGTCCGACACGATCAGGATGTTGTAGCCCGACCTGACCGCATCGACGGCTTCCGCGCACAGCGACGCGAGACGCGCTTCGATGCCTTCCTTGCCCCAGGCCACCGGGTAGCAGATGTTCAGCTCGTAGCTGCTGAACTTGCCGCCCGTGTACTGCTCGATCGCGCGGATCTTCGCGATGTCCTTGAAGTCGAGCACCGGCTGCGACACTTCGAGGCGCATCGGCGGGTTGATGTTGTTGGTGTCGAGCAGGTTCGGCTTCGGGCCGATGAACGACACGAGCGACATCACCATGTTTTCGCGGATGGGGTCGATCGGCGGGTTCGTGACCTGCGCGAACAGCTGCTTGAAGTAGTTGTAGAGCGTCTTGTTCTTGTTGGACATGACCGCCAGCGGCGAGTCGTTGCCCATCGAACCGACCGCCTCTTCACCCGACATCGCCATCGGCGCCATCAGGAACTTGAGGTCTTCCTGCGTGTAGCCGAACGCCTGCTGACGGTCGAGCAGCGCAGCGGCTTCGGCGCGCGCGGTCGCGACGTCTTCCGCCTTCGGCTCGATCTCGTCGAGCTTGATGCGCACGGCGTCGATCCAGCTCTTGTACGGCTTGGCGTTGGCGAGGTTGTCCTTGAGTTCCTTGTCGTCGATGATGCGGCCGTGTTCCATGTCGATCAGGAACATCTTGCCCGGCTGCAGACGCCACTTCTTGACGATCTTCGACTCGGGGATCGGCAACGTGCCGGCTTCCGACGCCATGATGACCAGGTCGTCGTCCGTGACGATATAGCGCGCCGGACGCAGACCGTTACGGTCGAGCGTCGCGCCGATCTGGCGGCCGTCGGTGAACGCGATCGCCGCGGGGCCGTCCCACGGCTCCATCATCGCGGCGTGGTATTCGTAGAACGCCTTGCGGTTCTCGTCCATCAGCGTGTGCTGTTCCCAGGCTTCCGGGATCATCATCATCATCGCGTGGACGAGCGGGTAGCCCGCCATCACCAGCAGTTCGAGACAGTTGTCGAACGATGCCGTGTCGGACTGGCCCGGATAGATCAGCGGCCAGAGCTTCGGCAGGTCGTCGCCGAGCATGTGCGAGGCGATCGCGCCGGTACGGGCGTTCAGCCAGTTCACGTTGCCCTTCACGGTGTTGATTTCACCGTTGTGGGCGATCATGCGGTACGGGTGAGCCAGCTCCCACGCCGGGAACGTGTTGGTCGAGAAGCGCTGGTGCACGAGCGCCAGTGCCGAGACCACGCGCTCGTCCTGCAGGTCGCGGTAGTACACGCCAACCTGGCCGGCGAGCAGCAGGCCCTTGTAGACGACCGTGCGCGCCGAGCACGACGGCACGAAGTATTCCTTGCCGTGCTTGAGCTTGAGCGCCTGAATGCGGTGGCTCGCGGTCTTGCGGATGATGTACAGCTTGCGCTCGAGCGCGTCCGTGACCATCACGTCCTTGCCGCGGCCGATGAAGATCTGGCGGATCAGCGGCTCGCTCGCCTTCACCGTGGGCGAGATCGGCATGGCGTGATCGACCGGCACGTCGCGCCAGCCCAGCACGACCTGGCCTTCGGCGCGCACCGTGCGCTCGAGCTCCTGCTCGCATGCGAGACGCGAGGCGTGTTCCTTCGGCAGGAAGATCATGCCGACGCCGTATTCGCCGAACGGCGGCAGCGTCACGCCCTGCTTGGCCATCTCTTCGCGGTAGAACGCGTCCGGAATCTGGATCAGGATGCCCGCGCCGTCGCCCATCAGCGGATCGGCGCCCACGGCGCCCCGGTGGTCGAGGTTCTCGAGAATCTTCAGGCCTTGCTGAATGATTTCGTGGCTCTTCTTGCCCTTGATGTGGGCGACGAAGCCGACGCCACAGGCGTCGTGTTCGTTTTGCGGGTCATAGAGACCTTGCGCGGCGGGCACCGCGGCGCGCTGCTGGTGATCGTTCATGGGGACACCGTCAGAGTGGGGCTGTTGCCAGCCGTTGAATCCATTTTCTTGATTTACGCCGCTTGCGTGACCGCTGTACGGCGTTGCGCGGGGTATTACATGCTTCCCGCGTTATGCGCCCAGGAGAGCCGAAAGGCGAATATACGCGACGAATCAAGGGGATGCAAATAAAACGTGATGTTCGAACCCCAATTATCGAGTTGGTGCATCCGCACATTTTTTTATTGGGGTCATATTCAATTTGAGCAAAAGAAAACGGCATCCGGAGATGCCGTTTATTTCGTAAACATTTGATCCGAAAGCAATCAGTGGGTGCCAGTGCCCGGCTTGCGCTCCTCGTGTTCCGAACTCGAACCGGAGGAGCCACCGCTGCCGGAGCCCTGCGAACCACCGGATTGGCCACTTGAGCTACCCGGATTTCCACCCGATGTTGTAGCGGAACCACTACCCGCGGGGCCTCCTCCATGCGCCGGGGTCGAGCCGGCCGGAGTGGCGCCAGAGTGCGGAGCTGAATGAGGGCTGGATTGAGCGGCGCCATGGCCTGCCGACTGACCGCCGGCTCCGCCTGATCCGGCCGCAGGCGTCGAAGCCGCGCTCGCGGTGGCCGCCGCGCCAATGGGGCCCGGCGTTGCCGCGGGCGTGCCCGGCGCTTCGCGCACCTTGCGCGGGCGCCCGCGCGGCAGCGGCGAGACGCGCCGGTTCGCCGTGCGCGACGCCCAATCGCGATAAGTGTCGCTGCCGAGCACCCAGCCCTTGAGCGTGGCCTGCATGAGCTGCGTCGTTTCGCGCTCGTCGAGCACCTGCTCGCAGAGTTCGCGATACGCGCGCTGACGCTCGAACGGCGTATTGCCGAGCGCCCAGTAGAGCGGATGGTCGGTGATCAGGCTGTCGACGGTCAGGCCGATGTGATGCCGGTAGCTCGACCATCGATAGTCTTCGGGCGCCGTCACGAGGTGGCTGCGCACCGGTGCGAGCTCGACGACGCGGCTCGCCAGCAGGAAGAAGCGCTCGCCCTCGATGACCGTCGCGCGGTAGCGCCCCTCCCAGAGCGTGCCGCGACGCGCATAGCGCCGGTTGAAATGCGCCACGTAGCGCCGGCCGACCGCCTGCATTGCCTTGGGCAGGCTGGATTCGTCGGAAGGCGTGACGAGCAGTTGCACCGCGCCGGGCATCAAAACCCACGCATGAACCGCCAGATGATGATCGCGCGCCGCGGCCTTCAGGCAGTCGATGAACAGTTCGTAGTCCTGGTCATCGACGAACGCGGGCTGCTGATCGAGTCCGCGCAGGATCACATGCTGTGGCTGATCGGGAACATAAAGACGTGCAAGCCGTGCCATGCTCGATTTTCCTGGTTCCGTTGGTGAATACCCGCAGACCCGCCAGGCCCCACCAGCGCTAGTTCTCGCTGGCATGCGGCTTCGGCGGAAAGCTCGCGGCGCTTAGTAAAAAAGCTCTAACGGTCGCGTCTGGTTTGTTGCAAACGTTGTGTTCATAATGAGCGGGCCTTTCATGGAGGAGCAATTAATATGAAATTAAAACAGGCGCTGGCAGGGGTCGCCGCGCTCGCCAGTTTCACGGCAGCACACGCACAATCCGCAAACACGTTCTACGTCACCACCGGCTGGTTCCGCTTCATGCCGCAGGACACCAGCGATTCGCTCAAGATCGACAGCGTCGGCGGCACGCCCGTCAACATGGCCATTCCGAATACGGGCGCCAGTGTCGGCTCGGCCGACACCGTGGGTTTCTCCCTCGGCTACTACATCACCGACCACTTCGCTACCGAAGCCGAACTGGGCATTCCGCCGAAGTTCGATATTTCCGGCGGCGGCAGCTTCAGCAGCTTCGGCAAGGTCGGCTCGGCAAAACTGTGGAGTCCCGCGCTGCTGTTCAAGTACTACTTCAACAGCCCGGAAGCAAAATTCCGTCCTTACCTCGGCATCGGCGTGACCTACGCCTGGTTCACGGACGCGAAGATCACCAACGGCTCCTTCGAACAGGGTGTGCTTGGGGGTCCGACCAGTGTTTCGACGGATCGTTCCTGGGCCCCCGTGTTTAACCTGGGCTTCAACTACAACTTCACGAAGCACTGGTTCGCCGGTTTCTCGCTCTCGTACATTCCGATCAACGTGACGGCCACGTACCACACGACGCTGAACAACCAGTTCGGCACCCAGCGAATCGCAGAATCGAAGATTCACCTGAACCCGCTCGTGACGTACCTGAAGGTCGGCTACAACTTCTAACGCGCTGCGGCGCCCCGCACTACCTCGCGCCGGCCCTTCGCCTCGCCCTTGCGGCGTCTGGCGGAGGGCGGCGTTTCCCGCCCGGCCGTGCCCTTCCCGTCTTCGCGTCTCCATCGATTTTTTCCGCCTCCGCATGGGCTTATCCTGATTCTATGCCTCTGCGAAAAAGCGTGCTGTCCCCGTAATCACCTGTTTTGTCACCAGAGAGCGAAGCCCCGCCTGGCGGGCGTTTGCGCCCGGCTCACTGCGCTCGTTCGAGGCTCGGGCACTGGAATTGCGCAATACTTGCACTCCGGCTCTCGCTCCCGCGCCCTTTTTCGTGCGCGCCGCGGCGAGCCTTTTACCTGTGACTTTTCAACGACGGAGCCATACATGAGCGCCTTTCCGAACACGCGAGAAGCCCTCGGAGATTCCTGGACGCGCACGAGCCGACACGCGCGGCGCATCGCGCGCCGCGGCCGCAGCGCCGCCGCCGATATCACCGACGAGTTGCGTGATCTGCTCGCCGAGCTGGAAAACACGCTGGGCGAAGGAACCCAGGCCGATGCTGCCGCGCTGCGCGACGACATCCGCAAGCGTCTCGACGCCGCCCGCGAGCGGCTCGAAGTGGCGCGTGCAGCCGCGCGTGACCATACTGACGCGGCCATCGCCAGCGCGGACGACTACGTGCACCGCAATCCCTGGCAGGCCGTCGCGATCGTCGGCGGCGTGGCGCTGGTAGTGGGCGCGCTGCTCGCGCGCCGCTGAATGAGGATCCGGGCGCTGGCCGCCCGGCTTGGGGCCTCAGGCGTCGAGCGCGTGCGGCCCGATCAGGTCGATACGGTCGGTACAGACCGTATCGACGCCCCAGCTCACGAGCTGGCGAGCGCGCTCGAGGTCGTTCACCGTATAGGCGAGGATGAAAAGCCCCGCCGACTTGATGCGCTCGACGAGCGCCTCGTCGAGATGGCGATAGCTCGCATGGAGCGACACACATTCGAGCGCCGCGGTCTGCTCGCGCCAGTCGGCGGGCACGCGCTCGAATAGCAGGCCGCGCGGCAGTTCCGGCGCGCTCTCGCGCGCCGCCTCGAGTGCCGCGTAGGAAAACGACGAGAGCAAAGGCGGCATACCTGCCTGCGCTTCTTGCGCCCACAGGCGCGCCGTTTCGGCGCCGACCATGCGCCCTGTCTCCACGTCGCGGCCCGCGCAGGGCTTGACCTCGACGTTCGCCGACAGCCCCAGCTCACGACAGCACGCTGCGACTTGAGCGAGCGTGGGCATCGGCTCGCCCGCAAAACGCGCATCCCGCCAGCTGCCCGCGTCCAGCGTGGCAAGTTCCACGTAGCGCATGCACGCCGCAGCGCCCTGCCCGTTCGACGTGCGGTTCACCGTGTCGTCGTGGAGCAGGAACGCGACGTTGTCGACGGACAGCCTCGCGTCGAACTCGACCATCGTATGGCCGAGGCTCGCGCCGGTGTGCAGACCCGCCAGCGTGTTCTCGGGCGCGAGCGTGCCGCCCCCTCGGTGCGCGGCCACGCGCGGGTACGGCCAGGACTTGATCAAATGGGCTCCCGGAATCCGCAGGGGCGGTGAGATGGGGCGAGCCGCGCCGTCAAACGTCGTCGGCGACGACGAAGAGACGGCGGTACTCCTTCAGGGCATAGCGGTCGGTCATGCCCGCGATGTAATGCGCGATCAGCCGCGGCTGCACGGCGGCGTCCTGCGTCTGGTACGGCGGCGGCAACAGGCGCGAGTCTTCGCTGAACGCCTCGAACAGCCCCTTCACCACGCGCCGCGCCTTGTTGGCCATGCGCATCACGCGGTAGTGGCGGTACAGGTTGCGGTAGAGGAAGCGTTTGAGCGCAGCCGCCTGCGCGGCCACACGCTCGCTGTGCGCGACGAGCGCAGGCGCCGAGCGCACGTCGTCGAGCGACTGCGGCGCGCACTCGGCGAGATTGCGCCGCGTCTGCCCGATCAGATCGACGATCAGCGTGTTGATGATGCGCCGCACGGTCTCGTGAACCAGCCGGCGGCCCTCGATCTGCGGATATTCGGCGCGTGCGGCATCGTAGTGCGTTTGCCAGAGTTCGACCTCGGCGAGCTGCTCGATGGCGAGCAGACCCGAGCGCAAGCCGTCGTCGACGTCGTGGTTGTTGTAGGCGATTTCGTCGGCAATGTTGGCGATCTGCGCTTCGATCGACGGCTGCCGGCCGAGCAGAAAACGCTCGCCCAGATCGCCCAGATGCCGCGCATGCTCGCGCGAACAGTGCTTGAGAATGCCTTCGCGCGTCTCGAAGCACAGGTTCAGGCCGTCGAACGCGCCGTAATGCTCTTCGAGCTCGTCCACGACCGCGAGGCTCTGGAGATTGTGCTCGAAGCCACCGTGCTCGCGCATGCACTCGTTGAGCGCGTCCTGGCCCGCATGGCCGAACGGCGTATGGCCGAGGTCGTGGGCGAGCGAGATCGCCTCGACCAGATCTTCGTTCACGCGCAGGTTGCGGGCGACCGAGCGGGCGATCTGCGCGACTTCCAGGCTGTGCGTGAGCCGCGTGCGAAAGAGATCGCCCTCGTGATTCACGAACACCTGGGTCTTGTACTCGAGGCGGCGAAACGCCGTGGAATGGACGATGCGGTCGCGGTCGCGCTGGAACTCGCTGCGCGCGGCGGGCGGCGGCTCGGGAAAGCGCCGCCCGCGCGAGCGCGAGGCGTGCGCCGCGTAAGGCGCGAGGCCCGCCTCGAATGACGCGACCAGCGCGGCGCTGGCGTCGCCACCATGCGCGTCGCTACCTTCCTGAACACTACGGGGATCACTGCGGTTATCGCTGCGGGTGTCGCTCACCGTTCCTCCGCAAGGGGTTGTTGCCGGCGCCGCCTCAGTTCTGCGTCGCGGCGGCGAGCGTGGCCTGCACGGCTTCGTCGGGCGCGCGGCCGATGTGCGTCTCGCCAAAGCGCTTGAGCAGGATGAACTTGATCGCCCCGCCCTCGGCCTTCTTGTCGACCTGCATCAGCTCGACGTAGCGTTCGGCGCCGAGCGCGGGCGCACGCACCGGCAGCTTCGCGGCCTCGACCACGCGCACGAGGCGCGTGCGCGAGGCTTCGTCCAGCATGCCCATGCGCACCGAGAGATCCGCCGCCATCACCATGCCGCAACCCACCGCCTCGCCGTGCAGCCACTCGCCGTAGCCGAGCCCGGCCTCAATCGCATGGCCGAACGTATGGCCGAAGTTGAGGATGGCGCGCAGGCCACCCTCGCGCTCGTCGGCGGCCACGACCGATGCCTTGATCTCGCACGAGCGCTTGACCGCGTGCGCGAGCGCTTCGGGCTCGCAGCGGTTGAGCGATTCGACGTTGGCTTCGATCCAGTCGAAGAATTCGGCGTCGGCAATCGCGCCGGTCTTGATGACCTCGGCAACGCCCGCCGCCAGCTCGCGCTCGGGCAGCGTGGCAAGCGCGCCGATATCGGCGATCACGGCCTGCGGCTGGTAGAACGCGCCGATCATGTTCTTGCCGAGCGGATGATTGATGCCCGTCTTGCCGCCCACCGACGAATCGACCTGCGAAAGCAGCGTGGTCGGCACCTGGACGAACGGCACGCCGCGCATGTAGCAGGCGGCCGCGAAGCCCGTCATGTCGCCCGTCACGCCGCCGCCCAGCGCGATGAGCGTGGTCTTGCGGTCGGCGCGCGAGGTGAGCAGCGCGTCGAAGATCTCGTTGAGCGTTTCCCAGTTCTTGTGCGCCTCGCCATCGGGCAGCACCACCGTGTTGACGTCCTTGCCGAGCGGCGCGAGGGCGGTGCGCAGCGTCTCGCCGTAGAGCGGGTCGACGACGGTGTTCGTCACGATCGTCACCGACTTGCCGGCGATATGGGGCGCGAAGAGCGCCGTCTGACCGATCAGGCCGGAGCCGATATGGATGGGGTAGGCGCGGTCGCCCAGTTCGACATTGACGGTAATCATGCTCTGAATCTTGTGGGTTTCCGATGCGCTGCCTGCTGCACGACTCACTACGCGACTTACTGCGCGACCTGCGCCCTACTCGCGCGCCGTGGCCCGCACGACGCCGGCCATGTCGAGCTGCATCAGCACCATGTTGACGAGTCCGTTGACGGAAGGCCGGCCCGTTTCGATCACGAAATCCGCGATTTCGCGATACAGCGGGTCGCGTACTTCGTACAGCGCTTCGAGCCGCGCCTTGGGGTCTTCGGTTTGCAGGAGCGGGCGATTCTTGTCGCGCCGCGTGCGCAGCCACAGGTCGTGCGGATGCGCGCGCAGATATACGACGAAGCCGCGCGCCTTGAGCGCCGCGCGATTCTCGGGCCGCAGCACCGCGCCGCCGCCGGTCGCGAGGACGATGCCTTCGCGCCCCGTGAGCTCTTCGATCATCTGGGCCTCGCGGTCGCGAAAGCCCGCCTCGCCTTCGAGTTCGAAGATCACCGGGATGCGCGCGCCCGTGCGCGCCTCGATCTCGTGATCGGAGTCGAAGAACGGACGCTCCAGCCGGCGCGCGACCGCCCGGCCCACGGTCGTCTTGCCGGCGCCCATGAGCCCTACGAAAAATACATTGGCGTTTGCGTCCCGCACTTGCAGCGATTCCTACGAAAGGTTGGTGCCGCAGCTTACTGGCAAAGCGGCGGCGTTGTCGAGCCTGCGGCCCCGTCGTTCCGGCCCCGCAAGCATGCGGCTGCCCGCTTGCGGCCGGTTCGCCCGATCAATGAGGGTCAATTTGACTCCACGACACGCGGCGTGATGAAAACCACCAGCTCGCTGCGCTTATCCCGGTGCGCGCGGTGCGAAAAAAGCGCGCCCAGAACCGGTATTTTGCCCAGGAGTGGCACGCGCGTCACATCATCGCGGTCATCCGTCGCGTCGATGCCGCCAATCGAGACCGTCCCGCCGTCCTCGATTTCCACTCGCGTCTGCACGTGTTTGGTGTTGATCGCAGGCCCGGCGGCCGTTTGCTCGCCGACACTGTCCTTCGCCACATCGAGGTCGAGTATCACGCGGCCATCGGGTGTGATCTGCGGCTCGACTTCGAGTTTCAGGCTGGCGCGCCGGAACTGTACGCCCGAAACGCCCTGCCCGACCTTGGCCTGATATGGCAGCTCGGTGCCCTGCTCGACGACGGCCTTCGTGCGGTCGGCGGTGACGACGCGCGGACTCGACACCACGCGCCCGCGCCCCTCGGCCTCGAGCGCGCTTAACTGGATGTCGAGCAGGCGCGTGGCGCGCGCGGCCAGCAACGTCAGCCCAAGGCCTGCGGCCTCGAAGCCGGAGATCGGGCCCGCCGCGAGGTTGTACACCGTGCCGTCGGCTCTGGTGGTCAAGCCGCGGGCCGTCGTGCCGTCCACGTTCACCGGCGTCACGCCAAGACGTACGCCCAGCTCGCGCGATAGCCCCTCCTCTCCCTCGACGATGCGGGCCTCGATCAGCACCTGACGCGCGGGCGCGTCGAGCCGCCACACGAGTTCGCCGATCTGGTCGAGTCGCGCCGGCAGGTCGGTGACGAACAGAAGGTTCGTGCGCGCGTCCGCCACCGCCGTGCCGCGCTTCGACAGTGCGCGCTGTGTGCCCGAGCCGGTCAGGAAGCGGCGCACATCCTCGGCGCGTGCGTATTGCAACTCGAACGAGCGGCTCGCGAGCGGCTCCAGCTCCGTGGCCCGGGCGTGCGCTTCGTAACGCTGCCGCTCGCGCGCCGCCACCTCCGCGGCGGCCGCGACCCAGATCACGTCGCCGATGCGCGACATCGCAAGGCCGTTTGCCTCCAGCAGCAAGTCGAACGCGGTACGCCACGGCACGCGGTCGAGGCGCAACGTCACCTGGCCACGCGCACGCTCGCTTGCGACGATATTGAGCTTCGTGAACTGGGCGAACGCGTGCAGCACGGCCGTGAGTTCAGCGCGCTGGAAGTTGAGCGTGATCGGCCGGTCTGGCGGCAACCCATCGTTTGCTGCCGCGGTGTCGCCGAGGCGCATCGGCGCGCGCATGGGTACGGGCGGCCCTTCGAGCAGCCCAGCCGCTGGCGCGTCGCTGCCGGGATCGCGCGTAGGCGGGGCGGCGCGTTGGGACACGCCAGCGTCGCCGTCCGCGTCTGCCCG
Source organism: Paraburkholderia sp. CNPSo 3281 (assembly GCF_024206515.1). Classification (NCBI taxonomy): domain Bacteria; kingdom Pseudomonadati; phylum Pseudomonadota; class Betaproteobacteria; order Burkholderiales; family Burkholderiaceae; genus Paraburkholderia; species Paraburkholderia sp. CNPSo 3281. The sequence goes on from NZ_JAMBPS010000029.1 coordinate 62,951, forward strand.
CGAAACGTCCCCGGGCGCGACTTCGGTCGTTGGGGCATCGCTGCCACCCATGAACGGATTGGCGACCCACTGATTTGCTGCGGGCTCCCCCGCCCCATCGGGCAACGGCGGCACTTCGTAGCGCGCGAGCGGCGCCGGCGAACGTGCCCACCCTGGTCGAGGCGACGGCACAGCGGCCCATGCAGCGCACGCGGCGACGCTCACCATCAACGCGGCGAGTGCAGCAACGTTCCACTTGAGCGCGCTCATTTCGCCGGCTCCGCCCAGCCGAGCGCGCGCGTCGTCCCACCTGCCGCGACGACGACCCGCGCCGGCCCGATTGCCAGCACGCGAGCGTCGCCGATCGCCTCGCCCGCCTGCGCGGTCACGATGCCCTCGGGCGTCTCCACGAGCGCGAGGATGCGCTGCCGATCCTGGAGGATGCCGGCAAGACGCCACCCGTCTTCCGCCCTCCCGGCCGCAGCCGCATGAGTGAAGGGATCGCGAGCCGCCGCTGCGGGAGCTGCCGCCAGCGGCACGGCGGGAAGCGCATCGTACACACGCAATGTTGCCGAGACCGACAAGCCGGTTCCGATGCGCCGGATTGCCAGCTCGAATGGCACCGTGAGCGCCGGCTCGCGCGCCAACCCTTCGAGCAGTCCGCGCAGTTGCGCGAAGCTGCCTTGCGCGACCAGCTTGATCGACCGGAACGCCTCGGCTTGCGCGCCGCCCGCAACGCCTGGCTCCAGCGCATGCAGCACGAGGCCCGATTGCGCGGCGAGTTGCGAGGTGCGGCGAATGTCGTCGGCGGAATTGCCCGCACGCCGCGCACGCGAAGTCGTTCGCGCCGCGGCTTCGCGCAGCGCGGGCAGGCGCGCCAGGACTTGCCGGGCGTCGCCGTAGCGCCTTTGAGCGGCTTCCAGCGCGGCGCGCGCTGCATGCACACCAAGCGGATCCCCGACGATGCACGCGCCGCTCGCGGTGGCGAGAGCGAGCACAGCAATCGTCAACGCGACAGCCTGGCGGCGGCGCGTACCCCATGCGTGCAGCGGCGGCCACCCGCGCAATGCGTTGCCCGCGCCTGACTGAGCCGAAACGAGCGCCCGCTCCTGTCCAGCGTGCGCAGGCATCGTGCTCATGTCGCCTCCTTCGCTGCGACGCCGCTCGACGCTCGCGGCACCTCGTGCGCTCGCGGTGCGCCGGCCCGCGGCACGGTGCTCGCGCCTTGCCAGACGAGATGAGCCGCCACGCGAATCGGCTCGCCGCCGGGCGCGCTCCCGCGTGCAGCGCCAGCCGGCGCGCCGCGCTTGAGTTCGCGCACGCTCACGGCCTCGACATCGGGCAGCGAGCGCAGCCGTCCGAGCCACGCCGCAGCTGCCGATTCGTCCACCACGCTCGCCTGCAGATCGGTTTCATCGGCGGACTGCGCGAGTTGCTGCAAGCCGACGCCCGGCAGAGGGTCGCTTGCCAACGCGTCCGCGAGGGCAAAAAAGCGCGCCGTTGCCCGCGCGTGCTGCCGGGCCAGTCGATCGCCGGCGCGCCGCGCTTCGCTCTCCCGCACGAGGCGCTGCGCCTCCGCGAGCGGCGTGCGCCACTGCGCCAGCGGCCGTTCCAGCGCCTCGCGCCGAGCCTCGAGCGCGTTGCATTCGACGCGCTGCCAAAGCACGACACCCAGCGCGCACGCGCACCCGCCAAGCACGGCGGCGCCCCATTCGAGCAGGCGCCAGCAACGCCGCTTGCGGATCGCACGCCGCCGCCATGGCAGCAGATTGAACCCGCCGACGGCCCGGCCCGGCAATACGCGCACGGCGCGCGCGAGCGTCATTGCGCCACCCCGCGCAACGCGAGTCCGAACGCCACCGCGCACGCCGGATCATGCAACAGCGTCGCTGCGAGCGGCCACTCGATGTCGGCCAGCGGTGCGCATTCGAACGGCAGCACTGGCGCGCCCAGCGCGTCGCCGATGTCGGCCATCGTGAAGTTCGCGCCGCGCAGCATGGCAAGCTCGCCCGAGACCTGCACGCAGCCGGCCTGCTCGCCGTCGACGAGGTCGCGCAACGCCTCCACGAGATCGGCATGTTCGAGCGCGGGAAAGCGCATGTGCCGGATGACCGAGTCGTCGACGAGCAACCAGCCGTGCACGCCTTCCGGGCCGACCCAGATCGCCACCCAGGGTTCGTGCGGCGGCAACTCGTACACCGCCGCGTGCCGCATGGCGCGCAACGCGGCGTGCGCCTCGCCGTCCACGGCGCACAGCGTGATGCCGGCCATGGCCGCACACTCGATGCGCGCTTCGAGATGCTGCCGCGCCGTCGCCGCGATCGTCACCTGCGCTTCGTGGCTGCGCGGCGTGGCCGGCAGCACGCTCCAGTCGACCGCCAGCTCGCCGCGCTCCACGCCCGCCACGCGTTCCGCCTCCGCCAGCACGAGCGGCTCGAGCGCCGCGTGAATACCCGACTCGTCCATCGCACCCGCCGGTGCAAGACGCGCGAGCGGCACGGTCGCGACGAGCGTCGCGCTCGTGGGCAGCGCCATGGCACACCGCAGCGACGCCGCGGCGCTGGCGCGCGGCAACTCGCCAAACACGCTGCGAAGCGCCGCGACGATGGCCGCCCGGTCGACGATCTCCGCGCCGGCGAGCGCCTCGCGCGCGAGCGGCGCGCTCGCCAGCCATTCGAGGCGGACCGGCCCCGCCCCGACAATGCGCTGGCTCAACACCGCCAGCGTGACCCCGCGCGCGCTTAAATCCACACCCGCGGCAAAACGGCGAGCGCCCAACAACAGCGGATTCCCGAAACCCATCGCATCCCTCCCGTACGTCCGTGCGCCACGAACCGTTCGCAGCGCGTCGATAGAGAAATTGTGCGAACCGGGGCGGCGCACGAATACTCGGCCGAACGGCCAACGGTCGCCGCCAGCGCTATCCACGCGCGAGGGGCGCGTCTACAGTGCGAATATCAGCAATAAGTGTCAGCAAAAGCGTCGACAGAAATAACGGGTTGCGTGCTCGCATGCGCCGTCCATGTAAGCATCTCGAAAGCCAGCGGGCGAGCGACGGCTATAATCGCGGGACCGTTTTTCTGGTGTTCGTATGCAAGATCAGCTTCCTTCGTCCGTACCGCCTTCCACCCCGCCCGAGCCGCCCCGGCGGCGCAAGCGCCCGTGGTGGGCCACGCTGCTGATCGCCTTTTTCGGCCTCATCTTCGCCGGCGTGGTTTGCGTGGCGCTGGTGCTCGGCTACGCGCTCGTCGTGGCGACGCCCAACCTGCCGTCGCTCGAGGCGCTCACCGACTATCGTCCGAAGGTGCCGCTGCGCATCTACACGCGCGACCACGTGCTGATCGGCGAATTCGGCGAGGAGCGGCGCGACGTCGTCCATTTCAAGGACGTGCCCGACAACCTCAAGAAGGCCATTCTGGCCATCGAAGACGCGCGCTTCTACGATCACGGCGGCGTCGATCTCGCCGGCATCGCGCGCGCGGGCTTCGTCGCGCTGACCAATGGCCACGCCACCCAGGGCGCCAGCACGATCACCATGCAGGTGGCGCGCAACTTCTTCCTTTCGAGCGAAAAGACCTACACGCGCAAGATTTACGAGATGCTGCTCGCCTACAAGATCGAGTCGAAGCTCTCGAAGGATCAGATTCTCGAGGTGTACATGAATCAGATCTATCTGGGCCAGCGCGCGTATGGCTTCGCGAGCGCCGCGCGCGTGTACTTCGGCAAGGATCTGAAAGACCTCACGCTCGCCGAGTGCGCGATGCTGGCCGGGTTGCCCAAGGCGCCGTCGGCCTACAACCCGGTCGTCAATCCGAAGCGGGCGAAGGTGCGCCAGGAGTACATTCTGCAGCGCATGCTCGAACTGCACTACATCACGCAGCAGCAGTACGACGAGGCTGCGGCGCAGCCGCTCGTCGTCAAGGGCGCGGGCAAGGAATTCAGCGTCCACGCCGAGTACGTCGCGGAAATGGTGCGCCAGATGATGTACGCGCAGTACCACGAAGAGGCGTACACGCGCGGACTGAACGTCGTCACCACCATCGACTCCGCCGATCAGGACGTCGCCTATCGCGCGCTGCGCAAGGGGCTGATGGACTACGAGCGGCGCCACGGCTACCGCGGGCCCGAGGCGTTCATCGACCTGCCCACGGACAGCGACGAGCGCGAGCAGGCCATCGACGACGCGCTCGTCGAGCACCCCGACAACGGCGAACTCGTGGCGGCAGTGGTGACGGCGGCGAGCCCGAAGGAAGTGAAAGCCACCCTCATGGACGGCAACACCACGAGCATCACCGGCGACGGGCTGCGCTTCGCGCAGTTCGCGCTCTCCGCGCGCGCGCAGCCGTCGCAGAAGATCCGGCCGGGCGCGATCATCCGCATCGCGCGCAACAACGCGGGCGAGTGGTCGATCACGCAGCTGCCGCAAATCGAAGGCGCGTTCATCTCGATCGTGCCGCAGGACGGCGCGATCCGCGCGCTCGTGGGCGGCTTCGACTTCAACAAGAACAAGTTCAACCACGCCACCCAGGCGTGGCGTCAGCCGGGTTCGAGCTTCAAGCCGTTCATCTACTCGGCGTCGCTCGACAAGGGGCTCGGGCCGGCGACCGTCATCAACGACGCGCCGCTCTTCTTCAGCGCCGCCGAAACGGGCGGCCAGCCATGGGAGCCGAAGAACTACGGCGGCGGCTTCGACGGCCCCATGAGCATGCGTACGGCGCTCATGAAGTCGAAGAACCTCGTGTCGATCCGTATTCTCAACCACATCGGCACGAAGTACGCGCAGCAGTACATCACGCACTTCGGCTTCGACGCCGACCGGCATCCCGCCTACCTGCCGATGGCGCTCGGCGCGGGTCTCGTCACACCGTTGCAGATGGCCGCCGGCTACTCGGTGTTCGCCAACGGCGGGTATCGCGTGAATCCGTATCTGATCGCCGAGGTCACCGACCAGCGCGGCATGGTGGTCGCCCAGGCGCAGCCGCTCGTGGCCGAGCAGAACGCGCCGCGCGCCATCGACCCGCGTAACGCGTACATCATGAACAGCCTGTTGCAGAGCGTCGCGCAGCGCGGCACGGGCGCGAAATCGAACGTCCTCAAGCGCACCGACCTGGGCGGCAAGACCGGCACGACCAACGACTCGCGCGACGCGTGGTTCGCGGGCTTTCAGCACACGCTGGCCGCGATCGCGTGGATCGGCTACGACAACCCGCGCAGCCTCGGCGACAAGGAAACGGGCGGCGGTCTCGCGCTGCCGGTCTGGATCGACTACATGCAGAAGGCGCTCAACGGCGTGCCCGAGTACAGGATGGCGATGCCGGACGGCATCGTCACGCTCGGCGACGAGCTCTACTACGCAGACGCCACGCCGGGCCACGGCTTCGTCTCGACCGTGGGCATCAGTCAGGCGGCGCTCGAGGCGTCGGCGAGCGGCGCATCGGGCGCGGGTGGCGCCGATGCGGGCGCCACGCCCACGCCGGAGCACGTGAATGCGAAGGAGAAGGAAGACATCATGAACCTGTTCCGCGGGCACTGAGGCTCGCCGCAGCGGTGGCAATGATAAATGGGCGCCAGTCTTTCGACTGGCGCCCATTTATTTTCCGAACTCACGCTTGCGCGTTTACGGCTCGAACCGCACCGGCTCGCCCGCCTGCTCCGTTGCATAGGCCGTGAGCGCCGAGAAGAATTCGGTGCCTGTGCGCGTGTCGCGCCATTCGCCGTCGATGAAGCGATAGTGGAAACCGCCAGCCTTCGCCGCGATCCAGATTTCGCGCATCGGCGGCTGCAAGTTCACGATGATCTTCGTGCGATTCTCGAATTCGAGCGTCAGAACGTTGCCGCTGCGCTCCAGTTCGATGTCCGCTTCGGCCTCGTCCACGGCCCGCTCCACGGCCGCCAGCACGGCCTCCGCGCGGCTCAGGTAGTCATTGTCTGGCATGCTAAACTCCACCGGTTATTCATTCAGGGACAATTATGCGTGTCATTTTCCGGACGCGCGCAGCGGCCCCCAGCGCATGGACGCCCCGCGCGATTTTAGCGGCTTTTGCGATCGGTGCCGTCACGCTCGCAGGCTGCGGCCAGCGCGGCGCGCTCTATATGCCCACCGTGCCGCCGCTTCCGCCCAAGCCCAATTTCGAAACCACGCAGCCGGAAACCGGCGCGACGCCTGCAAGCGCGCCCGCGAGTGCTCCCGAGTCGGCTTCGGCACCCGTCGGCACGATTCCGGACACCTCCGGCACGCCGCTCTCGTTGTCCCCGGACACCGAACTCGGCACGACACCCGCGACCACCGGCAGCCCGCAAGCGGCTTCCGACGCCACGCCAACCCAGTAAAACGCTCGCATGACCCAGTCCGCTTTTCACCGCGATAACGGCACGCTCTTCGTAGAAGGCGTCTCGGCCGCAGATCTCGCCGCACAGTACGGCACGCCGCTCTATGTGTATTCGCGCACGGCGCTCACCGCCGCATGGCACGCCTACGCCGACGCCTGCGCCGGCCGCCGCGCCAAGGTGCACGTCGCGGTCAAGGCGAACAGCAACCTCGCCGTGCTCAACGTGTTCGCGCGCGAAGGCGCGGGCTTCGACATCGTTTCGGCAGGCGAGCTCGCCCGCGTGCTCGCGGCAGGCGGTAAAGCGCAGGACGTGGTGTTCTCGGGCGTCGGCAAGACCGCCGGCGAAATGCGCGAGGCGCTCGAAGCGGGCGTGAAGTGCTTCAACGTCGAATCGATCCCTGAACTCGACCGCCTCAACGACGTGGCGGGCAAGCTCGGCAAGAAGGCGCCAGTTTCGCTGCGCGTGAACCCGGACGTCGATCCGAAAACGCATCCGTACATTTCCACCGGCCTGAAGGCGAACAAGTTCGGCGTGGCATTCGAGCAAGCGCGCGCGACCTATCGCGCCGCCGCGGCCATGGCGCACCTGGACGTGGTCGGCATCGACTGCCACATCGGCTCGCAGATCACCGAAATCGCGCCGTATCTCGACGCCATCGACAAGCTGCTCGAACTCGTCGACCAGATCGAAGCGGACGGCGTGAGTATCCGCCACATCGACGTGGGCGGCGGCCTCGGCATCACCTACGACGACGAAACGCCGCCCGACATCGGCGAGTTCGTGCGCACGGTGCTCGACCACATCGAGGCGTATGGCGCGAAAACGGGCAAGACGCGCGAGGTGTACTTCGAGCCGGGCCGCTCCCTCGTGGGCAATGCGGGCATCCTGCTCACCACGGTCGAGTTCCTGAAGCCGGGCTCGGAAAAGAACTTCGCGATCGTCGACGCCGCAATGAACGACCTCGCCCGTCCGGCCATGTACGACGCGTATCACGCGATGGAACCAGTCGTTGCGCGTCAGTCCGCGCCGCAGACCTACGACGTGGTCGGCCCAGTGTGCGAAAGCGGCGACTGGCTGGGCCGCGCCCGCTCGCTCGCGATCGAACCGGGCGACGTGCTCGCGATCCGCTCCGCGGGCGCATACGGCTTCGTAATGAGCTCGAACTACAACACGCGTGCGCGCGCGGCCGAAGTGATGGTCGACGGCAAGCGCGTACATCTCGCGCGCGAGCGCGAAAACGTGGCGCAGTTGTTCGCGAGCGAGCGCGTGCTGCCGGACTGAGTCTTTCGTCCGCTCGCCCATGTAAAAAAGCGACGCCACGGCGTCGCTTTTTATTTGCCTGCCTGCGCGCGGTGTACCTACGCGGCGCGCGCACCCGCGCGCGAAGCACGCCAGCGCGCAAGCAGCCACACGGCCACGCGCCAGCCGAGCAGCGCCAGCATGATCGCGCCGTAGAGCTTGGGCAGCACGAGGTCGTGCTTGCCCGCCTTCATCCACCAGAAGTGCAGGATCGCCAGCACGCCGATCGCGTAGATGAGCCGATGCAGCGTCTGCCAGCGGCGTCCGAGCCGACGCGCCATCGCGCGCGTGGACGTCACGGCGAGCGGAATCAGCAGCACGAACGCCGCGAAACCCACCGTGATGAACGGCCGCTTGCCCACGTCCTTGAACATCGCGGCGACGTCGAACCACTTGTCGAACCAGATGTAGGTCGTGAAGTGCAGCGTCGCGTAGAAAAACGCGAAGAGGCCCAGCATGCGCCGAAAGCGGATCAGCGTATTCCAGCCCGTGAGTCGTCGCAGCGGCGTGACCGCAAGTGTGATGCAGAGGAACACCAGCGTCCACAGGCCCGTGGACCGCGTGATGAACTCGATCGGATTCGCACCGAGCCCGTCTGTGAAGCCGAACAGCACGAGGCGCGCGAGCGGATACAACGCCGCGACGAACACCGCCGCCTTCGCCCACGGCAGCCAGCGCGGGCCCGTCACGCTCGCCGCACCGGCCTTTCGCGCAGGACGCGTCTGCCCCGCCCCCACGCGTGCGGCGGCCTGCGGTGTCGTCGTCGATTCCATCTCTCGCTCCATCAAGCTCGTTGCTCAGAAGTTCTTGCGCAGATCCATGCCCTGATACATCGACGCGACGAGGTCGCCGTAGCCGTTGTACATGAGTGTCTTGCGCTTGGGCTGGAAGAAGCCGTCCTCGCCGATGCGCCGCTCCGTGGCCTGGCTCCAGCGCGGGTGATCGACGTTCGGATTCACGTTCGAATAAAAGCCGTACTCGCTCGGTGCGTACTTGTTCCAGCTCGTGGGCGGCTGGTTCGCGACGAAGCGGATCTTCACCAGCGACTTCGCGCTCTTGAAGCCGTACTTCCACGGCACGATCACGCGCACCGGTGCGCCGTTCTGGTTCGGCAGCACCTGGCCGTAGAGGCCCACCGTGAGCAGCGTGAGCGGATTCATCGCTTCGTCCATGCGCAGGCCTTCGGAATAGGGCCAGTCGAGAATCGGCTCGGCGAGGCCCGGCATTTGCGAGGGGTCGGCGAGCGTGATGAACTGCACGTAGCGCGCGTTGCCCGTGGGCTGCGCACGGCGGATCAGTTCGGAAAGCGAAACACCGATCCACGGCACGACAATCGACCAGCCCTCCACGCAACGATGCCGGTACACGCGCTCTTCGAGCGGCGCGAGCTTGAGGATCTCGTCGATGTCATAGACCTTCGGATTCTTCACCTCGCCCTCGACGCTCAGCTTCCACGGACGCGGCCGCAGCGTGTGCGCGTTTTGAGCCGGATCGCCCTTGTCGGTGCCGAATTCGTAGAAGTTGTTATAGGTCGTGATGTCCTTGTAGGGCGTGACCTTGTCGAGCGCGACGAACTTCGTGTTCGTCTGCGCGGCGAGCTTCTGCGCCTTCGGGTCGCCGGGGGCGTATTCCGCAAGCGCCTGCGTTGCACTGAACGGCCCCGCGATGCCGCCGAGCGCGAGCGCGCCCGCAGCCCGCAGAATGCGCCGACGCTGTTCGTACACCCTTTGCGGCGTGATTTCGCTCGCGGGGATGTCGTCACCGTTGAGCAAGATCCTGCTGCTCCGCTTGATCCACATATCGCTGCTCCTGCTTTTTGCGTGGCGTGCGCCGCCAGCACATTGATCGTATCTTGACCCGTCCTGCCGTGCTGTGCACGACATGGATCGACTGGATGACCTCAAGCGGGCAAACGCGCAATTCGCAGAAAACTTCCCGGCGGCCCAAAAAAAACCGTCGGAGCGCGAGGCATCCGACGGTTAATTCGTCTTGAGAGCGGATTCGGTTACAGCTTGCCGTAACTGTGCAGGCCCGAAAGGAACATGTTCACGCCAAGGAACGCGAAGGTCGTGACAAGTAGACCCGTCAGCGCCCACCAGGCCGCCACGCCGCCTCGCAGGCCCTTCATGAGGCGCATATGCAGCCAGGCCGCGTAGTTGAGCCACACGATCAGCGCCCAGGTTTCCTTCGGGTCCCAGCTCCAGTAGCCGCCCCAGGCCTGCGCCGCCCACAGTGCGCCGAGAATGGTCGCGATGGTGAAGAAGGCGAAACCCACGGCGATCGACTTGTACATGACGTCGTCGAGCACCTCGAGCGCGGGCAGACGATCCGCCAGCACGCCGCGCTCCTTCATGATGTACGCCACGCCCACCATGGCCGAAAGCGCGAAGCTGCCGTAGCCGATGAAGTTCGCCGGCACGTGGATCTTCATCCACCAGCTCTGCAGCGCGGGCACGAGCGGCTGGATCTGCTGCGCGTCGCGCGAGATCGAGTACCACATGAGGAAACCCACGGCCGCGCTGATCACGAGCAGCACGAACGCGCCGAGCGCACGCGTGTTGTAGTGCTTTTCGTAATACAGATAGAAGAGCGCGGTGATGAGGCTGAACAGCACGAACACTTCGTAGAGGTTCGAGATGGGAATGTGCCCGACGTCCGCGCCGATGAGGTAGGACTCGTACCAGCGCACCATCAGGCCGACGAAGCCCATGAGCACCGCCGCCCACGTGAGCTTCGAGCCGATCGACCCGCCCGAGGGCGAGCGAGAGAGCAGGCCGATCCAGTAGAACAGCGTGGCGAGCACGAACAGCGCGCTCATCCACAGAATGGCCGACTGGCTGGACAGGAAATACTTGAGGAAGAACGCCTGATCCGCGCGCGCGAGGTCGCCCTGGTAGATCTGGAGCGCGAAAAGTGCGAGCACCGCGATGCCGGCCATGAGCAACCGCGCCGGCTTCCAGCGCCAGCCCAGTACGACGAGCGCCGGCGTCGTACCGCCGAGCACCAGCTTGTCGTAATAGTTCATGTGCGCGTGGTAGCGCGAGAGCGCGAAGCCCGCGCCCGCCACGAGCGCCAGCGCGAACAGCCAGTCGACCACCGTCAGGCGGCGCAGGAAGGGGCGTTCGTCGAACAGGGCGTCGGCGAGGGGATCGCGGGCACTCGCGGCGCCGTGCGCCACAGCGGCATTGGCCACCAGCGCACGTTCGGCGCGCCGGGCCTTCGCGGAGGAGGAAACCTGAGACAAGTCCATGGGCTTACCGATGTTGATCGTGAGTGGCTGCAATCACGTGCGTGAATCAGGGCGCACGGTCCGTGCCGCTGCCGTTCGTGTCGCCCGCATCGTTCGTGGCGCCCGTTTGCGGCGCCGCGCCCAGCACACGGCCGACCGCGTCGCGGGTACGGGCGAACTCCTTCTCGAAGTCGAGGGTACGGCGGGCGGTCGACATCGCCATGATGACGTCGACGCCGTGGTCCTGACCGTCCTGACCCTTCCGGTCCTTCAGCCAGAACCACAGACGCCGCTCACGCACGTAGAACATCGAGAAGATGCCGAGCACGAGCAACAGGCTGCCAAGATACACGACTTTCTTGCCCGGCGCGCGCGTCAACTGAAATACCGAAGCTTGCACCTGCTTGAATGAATCGAGCTGTAGATAGACAGGAGATCCATACAGGAAGCTGTCGGATATCGCGTTGATCGAATCCTGTACGAAGCGCGCGGCGTCGGCATCGGGCTTCAGGTCGGGCTCGCCTGCCTGCTCGCGCGCGAGCTGCCAGAGGTCCCAAGTCGCACCCTCGAGCATGCGCAGCAGCAGGCTCGCCGCCTTTTCCTGCTGCTCCTTCGGCACCGACTTGTCGATGAACGCGGCCACGGCCTGGAAGCCGCCTGCGGCACCTGCAGCCCCCGCAGCACCTGGCTGCGGTGCGTCCGAGCCCGCGAAAAGGGTCAAGACGCGCTCGGCGCTGTCCGCGAGATGCTGTTGCAACTCGCGGTTCGAAGCGGGGACTGAGCGCGTGCCGAAACGCTTCGCGGCCTGCGCGCGCAATGCGGGGTCCTCGAAGGCCGCGCGCAGCATCATCCACTCCTTCGGCGTGCCGCCACTGTCGGCGGGAATGCGCAGGTAGCGGAACGGATCGTCGGGATTCTCGCGCATGCCCGCGAGGAACATGCGATCGCCGCCGCCCACGTCCACAGGCAGCATGTAGTTGTTGTACTCGCGCGCCTGGCCGTCCTTGTCGCGCACCTTGTACTGCACCGAAGGGCCGACGTTATGCAGGTCGAGCGGCTTCGAGCTCTTCGCACCGGAGCCGAGGCGCTCGTCGAACGCTTCCTTGAGCGACTGGTGCGCCACGCCGCGCGCGTCGTTCGCGCCGCTGCCATTCGAGATGTTCTCGACGTTGATCGCGCGGAAGTCCGCGAATTCGATGGTCTGCCCATCCACGCCCGGCACCGTCTGGCCCGCGGGCACCGCGAGCGGAGCCGAATTGCCGATCGTGCCGCCGTACGGAAAGCTCTTCGCGCTTGCGCCCGACATGGGCCACGCCGTCATCGACATCTGCGAGCCGCCGTCCTGGAAGCTCGACTGATAGATCGACACGCCGTCGTACTCGAACGGCTCGTTCACCTCGATGCGCGCTGGAACACGCTGGCCCGTCTTGTGGTCGATCACGACGATATCGCTCGCAAAGAGCTTGGGCATGCCGGTCGAGTAGTAATCGACGATGAACTTGTTGAGCTGGATGGAGAACGGCAGGTCCTGGATCAGCGAGCCGTCGGGCTGGTTGAGGATGGCCGTGGAAACGAACTGGCCCTCCGGCACCCAGGCGTAGCCGCGGAAGGTCGGGTTCGACTGCGAGAGCCGGTGCTCGGGCGCAATGTCGTTGATGACTGCGTTGCTGCGGATGGGCGTCTTGTCGAACAGCCACATCTGGAATTTGATCGGCAGATTGCTGTCGAGCAGGCCGCCGAGGCAGATGATCACGATCGCGAGGTGCGCGAAGATATAGCCGATCTTCGTGAGCGCACCGCGCTTGGCCGCAATGAGCGTAGCGCCATCGCTCTCGCGCGTGACGAACCGGTAGCCCATGCGCCCCGCCAGCTTGCCGAGCATGGCGGCCGTTTGCTCACGCGTGCCGCCCTCCACCGCGAACTCGCCCTTGTGATGGAACGCGCGCAGGCTGCCTTCGCGGACCTTGTCCTTCCAGCTCTTCATGTCGGCGAGCATCTTCGGCGCGTTGCGGATCACGCACAGCGAGACCGACACCACGAGAAAGCCGAGGATCGTCATGAACCACCACGCGCTGTAGACCGTGTAGAGGCTCAGCGAGCGGAAGATATCGGCCCAGAAAGGGCCGAACTGGTTGACGTAGTTCGGGTACGGGTCGTCCTGCGTGAGCACCGTGCCGATGATGCTCGCAATGGCGAGCACAACGAGCAGCGCAATCGCGAAGCGCATCGAACTGATCAGCTCGACGGCGACTTTCACCGCCTTCTGGCGAACATTCAACTGCAAACCCTGCGTGGTGACGCTCATTCAAACTCCGCTTTGTCGCTCTTGCTGGCTTCTCGCCGATCAGGCGCTACAGCAAAAAAGGGTGCAGGCGCGCCGTCGGCGTGACGACGCCCTCACCCTTTTCTTGTTTTCCGGCCGGCCGCGCCGTGAAACTGCTGATCAAACGCGCGGCAAACCGATTACGCTCAATGCAGGCCGGCGGCGTAATCGGCGACGGCCTTGATCTCGTCGTCCGAGAGCCGGTGCGCGATGGTTCGCATCGGATCGTTATTGTTACGCGTGCCCTGCTGGAAAGCATTGAGCTGTGCAACGATATATTCCGACCACTGGCCCGAGAGGCGCGGATACTGGATCGGAATACCCTGGCCCGTAGGTCCGTGGCACGCCGCGCAGGCCGGCACGCCCTTGTCGGCGATGCCGCCACGCCAGATCGACTGGCCGAACGGCACGGTCTTCGCGTCGCGCGCGTAGCCGGGTTTGGGTGTCTGGGAGGCGAACCAGGCTGCGACATTGATCATATCCTGGTCTGACAGCGCGGCAGCGAAGCCGGCCATGATCGGGTTTGCGCGCGCCGCCGGCTTGCCGCCGGGCTGCGGTTTGAACTCCTTGAGTTGCTTGACGAGATAGTCGGCGTGCTGGCCGGCGAGCTTGGGATACGCGCCGCCGGTGCTGTTGCCGTCCGCCGCGTGACAGGCTGCGCACACTTGCGCAGCAATGGCTTGCCCCCGGGCGACGTCGGGCTTGGCCGGCGTTCCCTGATCCGCCGCGCTTGCCTGCCCCGCCATCATGAATAGACCTGCTGTAAGACCTGACGCTATCGCACTCTCGAACACCTTCAAGCACTTGCCCAGTCGATTCATTCGCGCACCTTGTTTCGTCTTGTGGGAATCAGGTTCTGCAATGGACGACAGCGACCGATCTACCTCGAAGGCCCGCGCTGGCCTCACTGGTATTCAGTAAACCATCGCATTGTACAATAGCGCGCAAGGCGCCACGGCGCCAGTCGGGCCTGCCCCCGATATCCCAGAATCCATCCCGGGCGCGTCCGGGCCCGGCGGGCCACCCGCCGCGTTGTCTCACATTGTGGTCCTTTTCCGATGGCCTTCCTGCTGCACCAAGCCCGCTTCTTCACGACGGTGAACCATCTGCGCGACCTGCCCGCTACGGCGCGGCCCGAGGTCGCGTTCGCCGGCCGTTCGAACGCCGGCAAATCCACCGCCATCAATCTGCTGTGCAACCAGAAGCGGCTCGCCTTCGCCTCGAAGACGCCGGGCCGCACCCAGCATATCAACTACTTCTCAGTCGGCCCCGCGGACGAACCCGCGGGCTATCTCGTCGACCTGCCCGGCTACGGCTATGCCGAAGTCCCGTTAGCCGCGAAGGCGCACTGGGAGCAGCTGCTTTCGCTCTATCTGCAAACGCGCGCGCAGCTCTCGGGGCTCATCCTGATGATGGATGCCCGCCGCCCGCTCACCGACCTCGACCGCCGCATGATCGAATGGTTTGCGCCGACGGGCAAACCGATCCATGCACTCCTCACGAAGTGCGACAAATTGACGCGTCAGGAAAGCGTGCTCGCGCTGCGCACGGCGAACAAGGCGTTCGACGAATACAGCAAGCAAGGCTACGAAGGGAAGCTGAGCGCCCAGCTCTTTTCGGCGCTCAAGCGCGTGGGGCTCGACGAGGCGCACGCCGTGATCGAGAGCTGGATCGTGCCGCAGGAATCTGTCGGCGAAACCGACGCGCAAGTGGAATAACATCCTCAGTCGTCTAAAAGACCACACTGTCGGGCTTTTCACGCGCTTTCATCAGATCTTTTCACAAGGCCGGCGCGGCATTCGCCGCGCTATGTGCGCTACCGCACACAGACCACGCTAATGCCAGGCGCAAGCGCCCTCTCCGGTCTGCGCCGCGGGGCCTTGCTACGGCGCTTTCGGCGCACATAAAAAAACCCGCCGTAATTTCCGGCGGGTTAAACAGCCTTATCGAAAAACGACAGGCACCCGCTCAGGGAGGAGAAGCGGGGAGCTCGGCGCCAGGCGCCTCGCTCGATCGGTATGATATACCATTGTCCCGAAAAGTTTCCTGTGCTCCGGGACCCATCCCGTTTCAAGATATCCGCCGACATGAGCTTCTATCCGCATCATCGTCCGCGCCGCATGCGACGTGACGATTTCTCGCGCCGTCTGATGCGCGAAAACCTCCTCACCACGAACGACCTGATCTACCCCGTATTCGTCATTGCGGGCAACAACGTGCGCGAAGCCGTGCCGTCGATGCCTGGCGTCGAACGCGTGTCGATCGATCTGCTGATGGGCGTCGCCGAGCAGTGCGTCGAACTCGGCATTCCGGTGCTTTCGCTCTTCCCCGTTGTCGATCCGGCGCTCAAGACGCCCGATGGCATCGAGGCGACGAACCCCGACGGTGTGATTCCGCGTGCCGTGCGCGAACTGAAGAAGCGTTTCCCCGACCTCGGCGTGCTTTGCGACGTCGCGCTCGACCCGTACACGAGCCACGGCCAGGACGGCGTGCTCGACGAGAACGGTTACGTCATCAACGACGAGACCATCGAGATCCTCGTCGCGCAGGCGCGCGCGCAGGCGGAAGCCGGCGTCGATATCGTCGCGCCGTCGGACATGATGGACGGGCGCATCGGTGCGATCCGCGAGATGCTCGAAAGCGAAAACCACATCCACACGCGCATCATGGCGTACTCGGCCAAATACGCTTCGGCGTTCTATGGTCCGTTCCGCGACGCCGTGGGCTCGGCGTCGAATCTGGGCAAGGGCAACAAGATGACCTACCAGATGGACCCGTCGAACTCCGACGAGGCGCTGCGCGAAGTGCGCCTCGACATCGAGGAAGGCGCCGACATGGTGATGGTGAAGCCCGGCATGCCCTACCTCGACATCGTGCGCCGTGTGAAGGACGAATTCCGCTTTCCGACCTACGTGTACCAGGTGAGCGGCGAGTACGCCATGCTCAAGGCCGCTGCGCAGAACGGCTGGCTCGATCACGACAAGGTGATGATGGAATCGCTGCTCGCGTTCAAGCGCGCGGGCGCCGACGGCATTCTCACGTATTTCGCGCTCGACGCCGCGCGTTTGCTGCGCGCACAGAAGTAAGCGCTGGGCACGTCGTATGAAAAAAGGCACGTCTGCGGACGTGCCTTTTTGCTTTTGGGCCGATGCGCGATCTCACGCGCGCGCAATGTCGCCGATCATGCCGATGGCGCTGCCTGCGTCTGCGGCGCCGGCGCCGTCACGCGATCGAGGCGCGCGAGGAACCGGTCGGCATTCTCGTAGCCGACGACGCGCAGCACTTCGTGCCCTTGCGTATCGAAGAAGATGATGCCCGGCGGCCCGAAGAGGCCGAAGCGCTTGAGTAGCGCCTGGTCGTCCGAATTGTTGGCGGTCACATCGGCGCGCAACAGCCCCAGCTCCGCGAGGCGCACCTGCACGCGCGGGTCGCTGAACGTGAACTTCTCCATTTCCTTGCAGCTCACGCACCAGTCAGCGTAAAAGTCGAGCATCGACGGCCTGCCCGCAGTCTTGAGTGCCGCGTCGAGTTGCGCGGGCGAGCGCACGGGTGCGAAGACCAACGCGTTCGCTTCGCTGGCGCCGGAGGACTGCGCCGCGCCGGCTGCGGCGACATCGCTCGTGCCACCCACGCGCGCGGCAAGCACCGCGAGCGGACGCAGCGGATTGGTCGAACCCGCCGCAAGACCTACGATCAGCGTCGCCGCCCAGATCGCAAACGCCGCGCCGAGACCACGCCCTAGGCGCCGCCAGACGTTGGCCGCACCCGCGTTCGGCGTGAAAAGGCCAAGCGCGGCGGCCGCCAGTAGCAGCCAGAGGGCGGCGAGCAGCATCTGCGCGGTGGCGCCGAGCACCGGCCAGACGATCCACAGCGCGGCCGCCAGCAGCACGACGCCGAAGAACACCTTCACGCCATCCATCCACGCGCCCGCTCGAGGCAGCAGCGAGCCCGCGCCGAGGCCGAGGATCATCAGCGGGACGCCAAGACCCAAGCCCATCGCGAAGAGCGCCGCGCCGCCGAGCACGGCGTTGCCCGTGTGCGCGATGAACGCCAGCACCGCGAAGAGCGGCGCGGTCATGCAGGCGCCCACGACGAGCGCGGAAAGCGCGCCCATCACGGCGACAGCGGCGAATTTGCCGCCGGAACGGCCCTGGGTGGCGCGCGAGGCGCCGTCCTGCCAGCGCTGCGGCAGCGCGATGTCGTAGCCGGCGATCAGCACGACGGCGAACGCGGCGAGGAGCACAGCGAACACGCCCAGCACCCACGGGTTCTGCAGCCATGCGCCAAGGCTCTGGCCGACCAGGGCAGCGGCAATACCCAGCGCCGTGTAGACGAGCGCCATGCCGAGCACGTAGACGAACGAGAGCGCGAAGCCGCGCGAGCGCGTGACGCGGGCACCCTCACCAACGATGATCGCCGAGAGGATCGGGATCATCGGGTACGAGCAGGGCAAGAGGCTCAGCACCATGCCGGCCACGAAGTACAGGCCCACCACGGCGAAAAAGCCGCCGCCCTGCAACAGCGATTGCGCGTAGTCGGCGCTCGTGGCGCGCTCGTACCAGGGCTCGTCGGTACCGCCTGCTGCGGGTGCTGCGCTGGTTTGCGGCTGGGGCGCGGGCGTCGGGTTCGCTGCGCCCGGCACGGGGCTCTGGCCAGCCGTAGCGGCCTGCAACGCCGCGCCGCTTACGTGAAGCACGTGTTCCGCGGGCGGATAACAGATGCCCGCATCGGCGCAGCCCTGCGATGTCACCGCGAGATCGAACGGACCGCTCGCCTTTTGCACCGGCACGCGGATCGTCAGCTCGCCTCGATAGGTTTCGACATTCTTCTGGAAGGTCGGATCGAACTTGACGTGGCCAGGCGGGATCTGCGCCTCGCCGAGCTGCGCCGTCCCGTTGCGCGCGGCGAAGGCGAAGCGCTCGCGGTACATGTAGTAGCCGTCGGCGATCTTGAAGTGCACGTCGACCATGCCCGGCGCTTCGCTCGCGCTGAACGTGAAGGCCTGGTCGGGCGGCAGGAAGTCGTCGTCGTCGGCCGCACGCGCAAGCGAAGTGCCAAACAGCATCGGCAGCAGACAGCAGACGAGCAGGAGAAAGCCGGACAGCGTAGCGTACGGCGCGGCGCGCAAGCGCCGATCGAAGCGGTTAGACATGAAGAGTGCGCTGAGTCTCGGCATTGACCCATTGCCCGTAGGCGTTCGACGCCGTGGCTTGCCACGAGAGAATCTCGGGCGTCTCGTAGGGATGCTGGGTCTGGATGAACTGTTCGAGCTCGGCCGCGCGGGCGAGGCTCGTCTTGAAGAGCAGCTGGATCTCGTTGCCCGACGCGATGTTGCCCTGCCAGTGATACTGCGAGTGCACGGCGCCGAGGCGCGTCACGCACGCAGCGAGGCGCTGCGCGAGCGCCCCGGCGGCGAGCGCTTCGGCGGTGCCCTCGTCGGGCACCGTAGTCAGCATCAGGGTCACATTGAGGGTCACGACGAACTCCGGCGTGGTGCCCGCGTGCGGGAGCAAACGGGCTTCGGGGCAGAACGTAATCGTACCATCGGCGCCGATCGGCTTCTCTCGTGCACCGTGTGGCAAAAGGGGACTGCAACCGGCAAACACGGTTCGGAGCGATTTCATCCACGCCCGAAAACAAAAAAAGCCAGGCTAGGCCTGGCTTTTTTGCGTGCCGCTCAATCCGGGGATCGAGCGACGGAAAGCTTATTCCGCTTCCTGGATGTTCTCTTCCGCGACTTCCGGACGGTCGAGCAGTTCGACCAGTGCCATCGGTGCGTTGTCGCCAACACGGAAACCGAACTTCAGGATACGCAGGTAGCCGCCCGGACGGTTCGCGAAACGCGGACCGAGCACGTCGAACAGCTTCGTGACCGAGTCACGATCGCGCAGGCGGTTGAACGCCAGACGACGGTTTGCGAGCGACGGCTTCTTGCCCAGCGTGATGAGGGGCTCGACAACCTTACGGAGTTCCTTGGCCTTCGGCAGCGTCGTCTTGATGACTTCGTGCTCGATGAGCGAGTTGGACATGTTACGGAGCATTGCCAGACGGTGGCTGCTCGTGCGGTTCAGTTTCCGCAGACCATGACGGTGACGCATTTCAATTTCCTTGAAACAAAGTTTTGGTCCAGCTCTTCTATCGCCTCGCGGGTTTGGCAACCCCGCCTAAGGCACGGGCCGGTACGTGAAAAAGGCAAGACGCGGATTTTAAAGGAAAATCCGCGTCCGTGCCAGACTTCTTACTTGTCGAGACCAGCCGGCGGCCAGTTTTCGAGCTTCATGCCGAGCGTGAGACCGCGCGAAGCGAGCACTTCCTTGATCTCGTTGAGCGACTTGCGACCCAGGTTCGGGGTCTTGAGCAGCTCGTTCTCGGTGCGCTGGATCAGATCGCCGATGTAGTAGATGTTCTCGGCCTTCAGGCAGTTCGCCGAGCGAACCGTGAGTTCGAGATCGTCCACCGGACGCAGCAGGATCGGGTCGATCTGCGGTGCGCGCGAAGGCGCTTCCGCGGCCGTTTCCGTGCCTTCCAGTGCCGCGAACACCGACAGCTGATCCACGAGGATGCGGGCCGACTGGCGGATCGCTTCCTCAGGCGAGATCACGCCGTTGGTTTCGATGTTCATCACGAGCTTGTCGAGGTCGGTACGCTGTTCGACACGCGCGCTTTCCACGGCGTAGCTCACGCGGCGAACCGGCGAGAACGACGCGTCCAGCACGATGCGACCGATGATCTTGGCCGACTCTTCGCCGTAACGACGCACGTTGCCAGGCACGTAGCCACGGCCCTTTTCGATCTTGATCTGCACGTCGAGCTTGCCGCCCTTCGTCAGACGCGCAACCACGTGATCCGGGTTGATCACTTCGCAGTCGTGCGAGAGTTCGATGTCGCCAGCGGTGACAACGCCTTCGCCTTCCTTGCGCAGCGTAACCGTCACTTCGTCACGGTTATGCAACTTGAAAACGACACCCTTGAGGTTCAGCAGCAGGTTGACCACATCCTCTTGCACACCATCGAGCGTCGAGTATTCGTGCACGACGCCTGCGATCGTCACTTCGGTCGGCGCGTAGCCCACCATCGACGACAGCAGCACGCGCCGGAGCGCGTTACCCAAGGTGTGGCCATAACCGCGTTCGAACGGCTCCATGACCACTTTCGCGTGGTTGTCGCCGAGCGATTCCACAGCGATGATCTTGGGTTTCAACAAACTGGTTTGCATAGGTTTTCCTTTTCAATACCCTCGGCTCGTTACACCGATAAGGCTGAGATGGCAACAACCTGAAAAAAACGGCCGAGGCCGCCTCCTGCGCGAAGCACAGAGGTTACCCCGGCCGTCAATCCGATTACCGCGAATACAATTCGACGATCAGGCTTTCGTTGATGTCGCCGGCGATGTCGCTGCGCTCAGGCATGCCCTTGAACGTGCCTTCGAACTTCTTCGCGTCGACCGACACCCAACCTGCCATGCCGCCTTGCTCTGCGAGCGAGAGGGCTTCGACGATACGCGCCTGCTTCTTCGCCTTTTCGCGAATCGCGACGACGTCGCCAGCCTTCACTTGCATCGACGGGATGTTCGCGACGACGCCGTTCAGCGTGAGAGCCTTGTGGCTCACGAGCTGGCGCGCTTCGGCGCGGGTCGATGCGAAGCCCATGCGGTACACGACGTTGTCGAGACGCGATTCGAGCAGTTGCAGCAGGTTTTCGCCGGTGTTGCCCTTGATGCGGTCAGCTTCCGCGAAGTAGCGGCGGAACTGGCGCTCGAGCACGCCGTAGATGCGCTTCACTTTTTGCTTTTCGCGAAGCTGCGTGCCGTAGTCGGACGTGCGGGCGCCCGAGGTGCGGCCGTGCTGACCCGGCTTGCTGTCGAGCTTGCACTTGTCGGCGAGCGAGCGGCGTGCGCTCTTCAGGAAGAGGTCAGTGCCTTCACGGCGGGACAGCTTGGCCTTCGGGCCGATATAACGTGCCACGTTGCTTTCCTTCGATAATTGATCACGCGAAACCTCAGTGGGAAACCCGCGGTATCGCGCTAGTCCGGCCCTTTGGGCCGAACGGTGGGCTTAGTCAATTCATTAACGCCGAGAGCCTGGGTCGCCGTTTCCGGCGGCTCAGGCATTCGGCTAAAACGACGCCTTAGATGCGGCGGCGCTTCGGCGGCCGGCAGCCGTTGTGCGGAACCGGCGTCACGTCGGAGATCGCGGTGATCTTGATGCCAAGACCATGCAGCGCGCGCACCGCCGATTCGCGGCCAGGACCGGGGCCCTTGATCCGCACTTCGAGGTTCTTGACGCCGTATTCCATCGCCACGCGGCCAGCCGATTCGGCTGCGACCTGAGCTGCGAAGGGCGTCGACTTACGCGAGCCCTTGAAGCCCTGACCGCCCGACGTTGCCCAGGCAAGCGCGTTGCCTTGACGGTCGGTGATCGTGATGATGGTGTTGTTGAACGACGCGTGAACGTGAACCACGCCCTCGGCGACGTTCTTCTTAACCTTCTTGCGAACGCGTTGCGCCGCGGAGTTGTTCGAAGCCTTAGCCATTACGTTTTCCTGTAACTTTCAGTTCCGCTTACTTCTTCAGCGACTGTGCTGCGCGGCGCGGACCCTTACGCGTACGTGCGTTGGTACGCGTACGCTGGCCACGCAGGGGCAGGCCCTTGCGATGGCGCACGCCGCGGTAGCAGCCGAGGTCCATCAGGCGCTTGATGTTCATCGTCACTTCACGGCGGAGATCGCCTTCGACGACAAACTTGCCCACTTCCTCACGCAGCTTTTCCAGATCCGCGTCGTTCAGGTCCTTGACCTTCTTGTTGAACGGCACACCGGCGGACACGCAGATGTTGCGCGAACGCGTGCGGCCAACACCGAAAATTGCCGTCAGGCCGATTTCAGTGTGCTGGTGGTTCGGGATGTTAACCCCTGCAATACGAGCCATTGTTTTTCCTCAAACAAAAAGCGCAAGCGCGCTAATCAGCCTTGGCGCTGCTTGTGGCGCGGGTCCGAGCTGCAGATCACGCGAACGACGCCGTTGCGCTTGATGATTTTGCAGTTGCGGCAAATGCGCTTTACCGATGCCATCACTTTCATGATATTACCCTTTTTCCTAAATCACTTCGCCCGGAACACGATCCGCGCACGCGACAGATCGTAAGGCGTCAACTCAACCGTCACCTTGTCGCCCGGGAGAATGCGGATGTAGTGCATCCGCATCTTTCCGGAAATATGTCCCAGAACGACATGGCCGTTTTCCAGCTTCACCCGGAAGGTTGCGTTGGGGAGGTTTTCGATCACCTCGCCTTGCATCTGGATTACATCGTCTTTGGCCATAGGTCCTTTCAACGCATCGGGACGCCGCCGCCCTTGAAGTTGGCCTTCTTGAGCAGCGATTCATATTGTTGCGACATCACGTACGACTGCACCTGCGCCATGAAGTCCATTGTGACGACGACAATGATCAGCAGCGACGTTCCACCAAAATAAAACGGCACATTCCAGCGCAGCACCAGAAACTCCGGCAGCAGGCAAACGAACACGATATAGATCGCACCGGCCAGCGTCAGACGCGTGAGGATGCGGTCGATATAGCGTGCCGTCTGATCGCCCGGGCGGATGCCAGGTACGAACGCGCCACTCTTCTTCAGGTTGTCGGCCGTTTCCCTGCTGTTGAACACCAGTGCGGTGTAGAAGAAGCAGAAGAACACGATCGCCAACGCGTACAGCAACACGTACACGGGCTGGCCAGGCTTGAGGGCTTCGGCCACATTGTGCAGCGTGTCCGCAAACCAGCCGGTTCGCGACCCCGAACTGAACCAGTTCAGGATAGTTGCCGGGAACAGGATGATCGACGACGCGAAGATCGGCGGAATCACACCCGACATGTTCAGCTTGAGCGGCAGGTGGGACGACTGCCCGCCGTAAATCTTGTTACCGACCTGACGCTTCGCATAGTTCACGAGGATCTTGCGCTGGCCGCGTTCGATGAACACCACCAGGTACGTCACGGCTGCGATCAGAACGACCACGATGATCGCCGAGATGATGCTCATCGAGCCGGTGCGAACCAGTTCGAAAAGACCACCGAGCGCATTCGGGAAGCCTGCCGCGATCCCGCCGAAGATGATGATCGAGATACCGTTGCCAAGCCCGCGTTCCGTGATCTGCTCACCAAGCCACATCAGGAACATCGTGCCCGTTACGAGCGTCACGACCGTCGTCAAGCGGAACACCATGCCCGGATCGATCACGAGGCCGGGCTGGTTTTCCAGCGCGACCGCGATGCCGAACGCCTGAAACGTCGCCAGCACCACCGTGAAGATCCGCGTGTACTGCGTGATCTTGCGTTGCCCAGCCTGCCCTTCTTTCTTCAACGCTTCCAGCTGCGGCGAAACAATTGCCATCAGCTGCAGGATGATCGACGCCGAGATATACGGCATCACACCCAGCGCGAAGATCGTGAACCGCGACAGTGCGCCACCCGAGAACATGTTGAACATGCCAAGGATGCCGCCCGACTGGCTCTGGAAGAGCTTCGCCAGTTGGTCCGGATCGATACCCGGAACCGGAATATGCGCGCCGATACGATAAACGACCAACGCCAGCAGCAGGAACACTGCACGCCGGCGCAGGTCGCCGAACTTCGGTGCGCTGCGACCGGTTTTTGCGAGACTCGGGCTGTTAGCCAAGTACCTTCTCCGATGCAGATGTTAGTGACGGCGGGCAAGCCCGCGCGCACCACTCACAATCACTCGGCAAAAGAACCGCCTGCTGCTTCAATCGCAGCACGCGCATTCTTCGTCGCACCCAGACCCTTCACGACGACCTTGCGCTTGATCTCGCCGGTGGCGATGATCTTTGCGCTACGGGTCAGTTCGCCCACGAGGCCTGCCTGCTTGAGAGCCAGCAGATCGATTTCGTCGACCGGCAGCTTCTCGATGTCGGCGAGGCGCACTTCACCGACGAATTCCTTCGTCAGCGAGGTGAAGCCGCGCTTCGGCAGACGACGCTGCAGCGGCATTTGACCGCCTTCGAAGCCAACCTTGTGAAAGCCGCCCGAACGCGATTTCTGACCCTTGTGACCACGGCCCGCGGTCTTGCCGAGGCCGGAGCCGATGCCGCGACCGACGCGACGCTTAGCGTGCTTCGCGCCTTCTGCCGGCTTCAGGTTATTCAATTCCATTTTCAACTCCTGGAGTCCTGGTCGAGCGCTTAGCCGATGACCTTGACGAGGTACGAGACCTTGTTGATCATGCCGCGCACAGCCGGCGTGTCCTGCAGCTCGGAGACCGAGTTCAGGCGGCGCAGGCCGAGACCGCGCACGGTGGCGCGGTGCGTTTCGCGGGTCCCAATCAGGCTCTTGACGAGCTGAACCTTGACAGTTTTTTCAGACATGGTGCCCACCCTTAGCCCAGAATGTCTTCGACGGACTTGCCGCGCTTCGCCGCGATGTCAGCCGGGGTCGACTGCTTGCGCAGACCGTCCAGCGTGGCACGAACGAGGTTGTACGGGTTCGTCGAACCGTGGCTCTTGGCCACGACGTTCTGCACGCCCATCACGTCGAACACTGCGCGCATCGGGCCGCCGGCGATCACGCCCGTACCTGCCTTCGCCGGAGCGAGGAGGACGACCGATGCGCCGTGCTTGCCGTGCACTTCGTGTTGCAGGGTGCCGTTCTTCAGGGGCACCTTGAACATGTTGCGGCGAGCTTGTTCCATCGCCTTCTGGACAGCAACGGGCACTTCCTTCGACTTGCCCTTGCCCATACCGACGCGGCCATCACCGTCACCAACCACGGTCAGTGCGGCGAAGCCGAGAATACGGCCACCCTTCACGACCTTGGTCACGCGATTGACCGAAATCATTTTTTCGCGAAGGCCGTCGTCGCGTTCGTCAGCCTGAACTTTCGCTTGCATCTTTGCCATGACGAATTCCTTCCTTAGAACTTGAGCCCGGCTTCGCGCGCAGCATCAGCCAGCGCCTTGACGCGGCCGTGATAGCGGAAACCCGAGCGGTCAAAGGCGACGGATTCGATGCCGGCGGCCTTAGCCTTTTCTGCAATACGCTTGCCGATCAGCGAGGCAGCGGCGACGTTGCCGCCCTTGCCCGACTGGTCAGCCAGTTGCGCACGCACTTCAGCTTCAAGCGTCGACGCGCTGGCCAGCACCTTGGTGCCGCAGGGCGAGAACACTTGCGCATAGATGTGCGTGTTCGTGCGATGCACGGCCAGACGCGCGACCTGCAGCTCAGCGATCTTGAGACGCGTCTGACGAGCGCGGCGCAGGCGAGATTGAGTCTTATCCATGATTGCGCACCCTTACTTCTTCTTCGTTTCTTTGAGGATCACGACCTCGTCGGCGTAACGCACACCCTTGCCCTTGTAGGGCTCAGGCGGGCGATAACCGCGCACTTCTGCAGCGGTTTGGCCGACTTTCTGCTTGTCGATCCCCTTGATCACGATTTCCGTTTGCGACGGGGTTTCGGCCTTGATGCCTTCCGGCATCTGGTGCACCACGGGGTGCGAGAAACCCAGCGACAGGTTCAGCTTGTCGCCTTGCGCTTGAGCACGATAACCAACGCCAACCAGCGTCAGCTTGCGCTCAAAACCCTTCGTCACGCCTTGCACCATGTTCGCGACGATCGCGCGCATCGTGCCCGACATCGCATTGGCTTCGCGGCTGTCGTCGGTCGGCTCAAACTTGAGCGTGCCGTTGTCGTTCACCACCTTCACGAGGCGGTTCGCGGCTTGCGAAATCGTACCCAGCGCGCCCTTGACGGTAATCTTCTCGTCGCTGAGCGTCGCTTCTGCGCCTTGCAGCGCGACCGGACTCTTACCTACTCGAGACATGTTTCTTCTCCTTAGGCCTTAAGCGACGTAGCAGATAACTTCGCCGCCGACGCCAGTAGCGCGCGCCTTGCGGTCCGTCATCACACCCTTGGGCGTCGACACGATCGCAACGCCCAAGCCATTCATGACCTGCGGGATGTCGTTGCGGCCGCGGTACACGCGCAGACCCGGCTTCGAGACGCGTTCGATGCGCTCGATAACGGGACGGCCAGCGTAGTACTTCAACGCGATGTTCAATTCCGACTTCGCACCTTCGGTTTTCACCGCGAAGTCGTCGATATAACCTTCGTCCTTCAGAACCTGCGCAATCGCAATCTTCACTTTCGACGAGGGCATAGCAACCGAAACCTTCTCGACCATCTGCGCATTGCGGATGCGAGTCAGCATATCGGCGATAGGATCACTCATGCTCATTTATGTTTCTCCTATTACCAGCTCGCCTTGGTGATGCCAGGGATCTCACCACGGAACGCGATTTCACGAATCTTGTTACGTGCGAGACCGAATTTGCGGAACGTGCCACGCGGACGACCCGTGATCGCGCAGCGGTTACGCTTGCGGGTCGGGTTCGAGTTGCGGGGCAGTTGTTGCAGTTCGAGGCGAGCTGCGTAACGCTCTTCTTCCGACTTGCTTTGGTCGTCGATGATCGCCTTCAGCGATGCGCGCTTCGGCGCAAATTTCGCTGCCAGACGAGCGCGCTTCTTTTCACGTTCGATCAGTGCCAGTTTAGCCACGGTAACCTCAGTTTCTGAACGGGAACTTGAAGCCGGCGAGCAGTGCCTTTGCTTCTTCGTCGGTCTTCGCGGTCGTCGTGATGCTGATGTTCAGCCCACGCAGCGCGTCGATCTTGTCGTAGTCGATTTCGGGGAAAATGATCTGCTCTTTCACACCGATGTTGTAGTTACCACGGCCGTCGAACGCCTTGCCCGACACGCCACGGAAGTCGCGCACGCGGGGGAGCGCAACCGTCACGAAACGGTCCAGGAATTCGTACATGGCATTGCCACGCAGGGTAACCATCGTGCCGATCGGGTAGCTCTCGCGAATCTTGAAGCCGGCGATTGCTTTACGCGACTTCGTGATGACGGGCTTCTGGCCGGCGATCTTCGTGAGGTCGCCAACGGCGTGCTCGAGGACCTTCTTGTCAGCGACGGCTTCACCAACACCCATGTTCAGGGTGATCTTGGTGAGGCGCGGCACTTCCATGACCGACTTGTAACCGAACTTCTCGATCAGGCCAGGAACGACCTTCTCTTTATAAAATTCTTGCAAACGTGCCATTTTTTACTCCGCAGCGTCAGGCGCTCAGAACAGCACCGGTCGTCTTCAGGAAACGAACTTTCTTGTCCCCTTCGACCTTGATGCCCACGCGCGACGGCTTACCGTTCGCGTCGACCAGTGCGACGTTCGAAATCTGCAGCGGCATCGTCTTGGCTTCCACACCGCCCGTCGTACCCTTCATCGGGTTCGGCTTCACGTGCTTCTTGACGATATTGACGCCTTCGACAGTGACGCGCTCGTCGCCCATAGCCAGCACGACGCCGCGCTTGCCTTTGTCTTTACCGGTGATGACGATAACTTCGTCACCCTTGCGAATCTTGTTCATCGCGACTCCTTACAGCACTTCCGGCGCCAGCGAAACGATCTTCATGAATCGTTCGCTACGCAGCTCACGCGTAACCGGCCCGAAAATGCGGGTGCCGATCGGCTCAAGCTTGGTATTCAAAAGCACGGCGGCGTTGCCATCGAACTTGATCAGCGAGCCGTCTTGACGGCGCACGCCCTTCGCAGTGCGAACCACAACAGCGTTGTAGATTTCGCCCTTTTTAACGCGCCCGCGCGGCGTTGCTTCCTTGACGCTCACCTTGATGATGTCGCCAATGCTGGCATAACGACGCTTCGAGCCGCCGAGCACCTTGATGCACAGGACTTCGCGTGCACCCGTGTTGTCGGCCACTTCAAGCCGAGTTTCGGTCTGGATCATGGTTTATCTTTCCCAACTTAATCCGGTCGCGCCACCATGGCGCATCCGGTCAGTCTTGGTCCCGTCAGCCGCGCCGCCACTAGAACGACCGCTCAGCTGCTTGGGTAAGAACAGCAGCGACGGCAAACGAAACCGGCCATCGCATTCCGGTGAATCTTGCTAACCCGGACTGGCGCCCGAATCTGCTTCCCCACCCACATCCGCCTGCTGCTTTGCCAACAGCAAACCTGAAAGGAGGGAAGACCAAGATTATAACCAGACAATCTTGGCCTCGCAAGCGAAATCTTTAGCGATTTCAACTACTTCTACACCCCGGGAAATGGCTCCCCGGGGTGTTGCGTCACTTTTAGATGACGCGTGCTGCTTCGATCAGCTTCGACACGGTCCAGGCCTTCGTCTTCGAGAGAGGACGGGTTTCCTGGATTTCAACGAGGTCACCCTCGTTGTACGTGTTCGCTTCGTCGTGAGCGTGGTACTTCTTCGACTGCACGACGTACTTGCCGTAGATCGGGTGCTTGACGCGGCGCTCGACCAGGACGGTGACCGTCTTGTCCATCTTGTTGCTGACGACCTTGCCGACCAGCGTCCGCTTAAGCGAGGTTTTCACGCTTTCGTTCATTTCTGGTTCGCCTTCTGAGTCAGGACGGTCCGCACACGTGCGATGTCGCGACGGACCTTCTTCAGCTGGCTCGTGTTCGTGAGCTGCTGGGTCGCGAGTTGCATGCGCAGGCCGAATTGCGCCTTCAAGAGGTCCGACAGCTCTTTGTCGAGCGCGGCCTTGTCTTTCTGAAGAAGTTCAGATGCCTTCATCAATCACTCCTTAGGCGCCGAGCTGGCGAACCATGAAGACCGTCTTCAGCGGCAGCTTGGCTGCAGCCAGACGGAAGGCTTCACGGGCCAGTTCTTCGGACACACCATCCATTTCATACAGCATCTTGCCCGGCTGAATCTCGGCGACGTAGTACTCAGGGTTACCCTTACCGTTACCCATACGCACTTCCGCCGGCTTTTGCGAGATCGGCTTGTCCGGGAAGATACGGATCCAGATGCGGCCGCCACGCTTGATGTGACGCGTCATTGCACGACGCGCTGCTTCAATCTGACGCGCGGTCAGGCGACCACGACCGATAGCCTTCAGACCGTATTCACCGAACGAAACTGCGTTGCCGCGCGTTGCGACGCCGGTGTTACGACCCTTCTGCTCTTTGCGATACTTCCTGCGTTTCGGTTGCAGCATCGTTATTCTCCACTCTTGCCGTCGCCGCCGGCGCCACGGCGCGGTGCGCCACGACGGGCACCCGGTGCGCCTTCACCATCACGGCGCGGACGACGATCGCCCGGACGCGCGTTGCGGCGCGGACGCTTTTCTTCGGCGACTTCTTCCACCACCGGTGCGTCGTTGCGGCCGAGCGTGTCGCCCTTGTAGACCCAAACCTTCACGCCGATGATGCCGTACGTCGTCTTCGCTTCCGAGGTTGCGTAGTCGATATCAGCACGCAGCGTGTGAAGCGGCACTCGACCTTCGCGGTACCACTCGGTACGTGCGATTTCGATACCGTTCAGACGGCCGGCGCTCATGATCTTGATGCCCTGGGCACCCAGACGCATCGCGTTCTGCATCGCGCGCTTCATTGCGCGACGGAACATGATGCGGCGCTCGAGCTGCTGCGTGATCGAATCGGCGATCAGTTGAGCATCGGTTTCCGGCTTGCGGATTTCTTCGATGTTCACGTGAACCGGAACGCCCATGCGCTTCTGAAGTTCGGCCT
The DNA here is from genome assembly GCF_024206515.1 of Paraburkholderia sp. CNPSo 3281. Lineage (NCBI taxonomy): Bacteria > Pseudomonadati > Pseudomonadota > Betaproteobacteria > Burkholderiales > Burkholderiaceae > Paraburkholderia > Paraburkholderia sp. CNPSo 3281. The sequence continues at coordinate 92,696 of NZ_JAMBPS010000029.1, forward strand.
TGAGGAGTTCGATGTCCTCGCCCTTCTTGCCGATCACCACACCCGGACGCGAGCTGTAAATCGTGATGCGAGCGTTCTTTGCCGGACGCTCGATCACAACACGGCCCACCGAAGCGTTCTTCAGCTTCTTCTTCAGGTATTCACGAACACCGATGTCTTCCTTCAACATCGCCGCGAAATTGTTGTTGTTCGCGTACCAACGCGAAGCCCAATTGCGGCTGACGGCCAAACGGAAGCCAGTCGGATGAATTTTCTGTCCCATCGTATGGCTCCTTAATTCCCGACCGTCACAGTGATGTGACAGGATTGCTTCTCGATGCGGTTGCCGCGGCCCTTGGCGCGCGCGGTGAAACGCTTCAGCGAAGCTGCCTTGTCGACGTAGATGCTCTTGATCTTGAGCTCGTCGATGTCAGCACCTTCGTTGTGTTCCGCGTTTGCGATCGCCGAGAGCACAACCTTTTTCACGATGCCAGCCGCTTTCTTCGGCGAGAACGTCAGAACGTTCAGTGCCTTGTCGACCGGCAGACCGCGGATCTGGTCAGCCACAAGGCGCGTTTTCTGCGCCGAGATGCGGGCACCGCGATGAATTGCCTTCACTTCCATCTTGATTGCCCCTTATTTCTTGGCCTTCTTGTCGGCCGCGTGACCCTTGAACGTACGGGTCAATGCGAACTCGCCAAGCTTGTGGCCGACCATGTTTTCCGTGACATACACCGGAACGTGTTGACGGCCGTTGTGCACGGCGATCGTCAGGCCGATGAAGTCCGGCAGAATCGTCGAACGACGCGACCAGGTCTTGATCGGTTTCTTGTCGCGCGTAGCTGCAGCCGCCTCAACCTTCTTCAGCAAATGGGCGTCGCAGAACGGACCTTTCTTAATAGAACGTGCCATTGCCTACTCCTTAACGCTTGTGACGGCGCTGGACGATCATGCTCGTCGTGCGCTTGTTGCTGCGGGTGCGATAGCCCTTCGTCGGCGTGCCCCACGGGCTCACCGGGTCGCGACCAGCCGCAGTCTTGCCTTCGCCACCACCGTGCGGGTGGTCGACCGGGTTCATTGCAACGCCACGGACCGTCGGGCGGATACCGCGCCAGCGGTTCGCGCCAGCCTTACCGATTTGACGGAGGCTGTGCTCTTCGTTGCCGACTTCACCGATCGTTGCGCGGCATTCAACGTGCACCCGGCGGATTTCGCCCGAACGCAGACGAACCTGCGCGTAGACGCCTTCGCGTGCCAGCAGCATTGCCGACGTGCCAGCCGAACGCGCCATTTGCGCGCCCTTGCCCGGCAGCATTTCGATGCAGTGGATCGTCGTACCGACCGGAATGTTGCGGATCGGCAGCGTGTTGCCTGCGCGGATCGGCGCTTCCGAACCCGACATCAGCTGCGTGCCAACCGTCACGCCCTTCGGCGCGATGATGTAGCGGCGCTCGCCGTCTGCGTAAAGAACCAGCGCAATGTTCGCGCTACGGTTCGGGTCATACTCGAGACGCTCCACCTTCGCGGGGATGCCATCCTTCGTACGACGGAAATCGATCACACGGTAGTGCTGCTTGTGACCACCACCCTGGTGACGCGTCGTGATGCGACCGTTGTTGTTACGGCCAGCCGTCGAGGACTTCTTTTCGAGCAGTGCCGCGAACGGCGCGCCCTTATGGAGGTCCTTGTTGACGATCTTGACCATCGCGCGGCGACCCGGCGAGGTCGGCTTAACTTTCACGATTGCCATGATTACTTGGCCTCCGCTTCAAAGTTGATTTCCTGGCCGGGCTTCAGGCAGACATACGCCTTCTTCACGTCCTTGCGCTTGCCGTTGAAGCGGCCAAAGCGCTTGGCTTTGCCCTTCTGGACCAGCACGTTGACGGACTCGACTTCCACCTTGAACAGCAGCTCGACAGCAGCCTTGACTTCCTGCTTGTTCGCGTCCGGCGCGACTTCGAAGACGACTTGTTCGTTCTTCTCCGCAACCAGCGTCGCCTTTTCGGAGATCACCGGTGCGAGCAGGACCTGCATCAAACGATGATCGTTCTTGCGAATCTCGCTCATGACAGCAACTCCTCGATCTGGGCGACCGCTGCCTTCGTGATCAGGATCTTCTTGAAGTAGATCAGCGAGAGCGGGTCGGCAAAACGCGGCTCAACGACTGCCACGTGGGGCAGGTTGCGCGACGCGAGATACAGGTTCTCGTCGACCGTGTCGGTGATGACCAGCACGGATTCGAGACCCATGGCCTTGAACTTTTCGGCCAGCAGCTTCGTCTTCGGCGCTTCGAGCGAAAGCTCTTCGACAACCGAGATACGGCCTTCGCGGGCCAGCTGCGAGAAGATCGAGCAGAGACCTGCGCGATGCATCTTCTTGTTGACCTTGTGCGAGAAGTTTTCTTCCGGCGAATTCGGGAAGATGCGACCACCGCCACGCCACAGCGGACTCGACGACATACCGGCACGAGCGCGGCCCGTACCCTTCTGACGCCACGGCTTCTTGGTGGTGTGCTTGACCTGTTCGCGGTCCTTCTGCGCGCGGTTACCGCTGCGCGCGTTCGCCTGGTAGGCGATAACGATCTGGTGGATCAGCGCTTCGTTATAGTCACGGCCGAACACGACGTCCGACGCGTTGACAGCTGCGCCTTCCTGACCATTAGCGTTCAGGAGCTTCAGTTCCATTATTGCGCTCCTTTCTTGGCGCGCGCCTTGACGGCGGGCGTCACGAAAACCTTGCCGCCCTTTGCACCCGGGACGGCACCCTTGACCAGCAGCAGCTTGCGCTCTGCGTCGATACGGGCGATTTCGAGGTTTTGCACCGTCACGGTTTCGTCACCCATGTGACCGGTCATGCGCTTACCCGGGAACACGCGACCCGGATCCTGCGCCATACCGATCGAGCCCGGCACATTGTGCGAGCGCGAGTTACCGTGCGAAGCACGACCCGAAGCGAAGTTGTAACGCTTGATGGTACCGGCGTAGCCCTTACCGATCGAGGTGCCTTGCACGTCGATCTTCTGGCCTTCTTCGAAGAGTTCCACACCGATCACAGCGCCAGCGGACAGTTCGGCGGCCTTAGCGGCGTCGATCTGGAATTCCTTGAGGATTTCACCGGCTTGAACGCCAGCTTTGGCGAGATGACCTGCGAGCGGCTTCGTCACGCGCGATGCGCGGCGAGTACCGAAAGCAACCTGCACGGCCGTGTAGCCGTCGGTTTCAACAGTCTTGATCTGCGTCACGCGGTTGTCGGACACGTCCAGCACGGTCACGGGAATCGAATCCCCTTCGGCCGTGAAGATACGGGTCATGCCAACCTTGCGACCTACGAGTCCAAGGCTCATCGTTTTCTCCATTCCCGACTGCGATTGGTCGGGGCTAATTTACAAAGTACCGGCATGTTTTCGAGGTAAAGGCTCGAAAGGGACACACCGATTTTTGCGCAAACGCGCGAAAAGACGTCAAGTATAACGTCCTTCTTCGTTTTCCGCAAGCAATCAAAGACTTAGCGCCACCAGAAGATTCTGGCAGCGCTCGAGGCTCTTACTGCAGCTTGATTTCGACGTCCACGCCAGCCGGGAGGTCCAGCTTCATCAGCGCGTCAACGGTCTTGTCCGTCGGGTCGACGATGTCCATCAGGCGCAGGTGCGTGCGGATTTCGAGCTGATCGCGCGACGTCTTGTTGACGTGCGGCGAACGCAGGATGTCGAAACGCTGGATGCGCGTGGGCAGCGGCACCGGGCCACGAACGATTGCACCCGTCCGCTTCGCCGTGTCGACGATTTCAGCAGCCGACTGGTCGATCAGGCGATAGTCGAAAGCCTTCAGGCGAATACGGATCTTTTGGTTCTGCATGACAATTCCTTGAAAAGAGCGAGGCGGACTTGCGCCGCCAAACGATATAAAGAGCGCAGGACCGCCCCGCGACAAGGTGTCGCGAGAACGGTCCCTGGGTACATCAACTTCTACAGCAAGCCGAGTATTCTACTCGAATTACTCGATGATCTTCGCAACCACGCCGGCGCCGACGGTACGGCCACCTTCGCGGATTGCAAAGCGCAGACCTTCTTCCATCGCGATCGGAGCGATCAGCTTCACCGTGATCGACACGTTGTCGCCCGGCATGACCATTTCCTTGTCCTTCGGCAGCTCGATCGAGCCCGTCACGTCCGTCGTACGGAAGTAGAACTGCGGACGGTAGTTGTTGAAGAACGGCGTGTGACGGCCGCCTTCGTCCTTGCT